>JBFHXD010000168.1:0-4839 GCA_041599135.1 Methylomirabilales bacterium (SeqCode)
GATACGCGAGTTGGGAGACCGCGAGATCAGATCGATGATGGTCGAAGGGGGTGGAAAGCTCTCGACGTCCATGCTCCAGGCGGGTATTGTAGACAAGATCATTCTCATGGTCGCCCCCATCCTTATTGGAGGGCAGAAGGCGCCGACACTCCTGCAAGGCGAAGGGGTGGAAAAGCTCGGCGAGGCATTACGCATATCACAGCTCACGGTCGAGCGCGTCGGGCAAGACATTATCATCGAGGGCTACGTGACTGAACCAGTTGCCCCATGGGTACCATAGGGAGATGTTTACCGGCATCGTGGAAGAGCAAGGAAGCGTCGTCGCGCTTACGGGGGTTGAGGGTGACGGGACCCGCCTCACAGTCCGCGGCGGACCACGGATTGCAGATCTCGCTATAGGACAGAGCATTGCCGTCAACGGCGTCTGTCTCACGGTCATCTGGCGCGAGCAGACCAGCTTTACTGTGGATCTCTCCCCCGAAACCCTGACACGAACTACCCTAGGGGGATTGGAGCCCCAAGAGTTCGTCAACCTTGAGTTACCACTGAAGGTCGGAGATTTCCTGGGAGGCCATTTTGTCACCGGGCATATAGACGATGTCGGACGGATCATCCGGCGTGAATCGCTGGGGGATTCCGCACAGGTATGGATCGGCTTCGCTCCTCACCTTGCCCCCTACATTGTGGCCAAAGGGTCAATCGCCGTGGACGGGGTGAGCCTCACGATCGTGGACGTTTCGGAGGAAAGCTTCTCAATCTGTCTCATCCCGCACACATTGGCCGTGACGACCCTCGGATCGAAACAGCTCGGAAGCCTCGTAAACATAGAGATTGATCTGTTGAGCCGCTACCTCGAACGGCTCCTGGCCGGACAGATAATTCGGGACCGATCTCCCCTCACCCGCGCACTGCTCCTCGAACAGGGTTTCGCCTAGCCACCGCACACCGGTCAATATTTGGGAGGCATCGATGTCCTTCGACAGTATCGAAGACGCCATTAAAGAGATTCGGGACGGAAAGATGGTGATCGTCGTCGATGACGAGGACCGGGAAAACGAGGGGGACCTGACCATGGCCGCTGAGCGGGTGACGCCTGAGGCCATTAACTTTATGGCCAAACACGGACGCGGCCTCATCTGCATCTCACTTCCCATCCGACGGCTCGATGAGTTGCAAATTCCTTTGATGGTTTCGGAAAATACCGCTCCATACGAAACCGCTTTTTGCGTCTCTGTCGAGGCTCGACAAGGCGTGACCACCGGGATCTCAGCCCAAGACCGGGCTACGACCATCCAAGCGCTGGTCGATCCCAAGACGCGACCCGAAAATCTTGCGCGCCCCGGTCACGTCTTTCCGCTCCGGGCTCGGGAGGGGGGTGTCCTCGCCCGCGCAGGCCAGACCGAAGCAGCGGTCGACCTGAGCAGACTCGCCGGCCTCTCCCCTGCTGGTGTGATCTGCGAAATCATGAACGAGGATGGCAACATGGCCCGAGTTCCCCAACTCTTCGAGTTCGCCAAGGCTCACGACCTGCGAATCATCACAGTCAAGGATCTGATTACATTCCGGATGCGGCGAGAGAAGCTGGTCCGGCGGATCGTGGAAGCGACCGTCCCGACCCTCCACGGGACCTTTAAGGCCCTCCTTTACCAGAATCGGGTCGGGAATGAACAGCACCTGGCTCTCACCCTTGGGGATATTACCCCGGCTGACGAAATACTCGTCCGGGTCCATTCCGAGTGCCTCACAGGTGATGTATTTGGTTCCCTGCGCTGCGACTGTGGCCTCCAGATGGACCGCGCCCTCGCTCTGATCGCGGCGGAAGGCAGGGGAGTGTTCCTCTACATGCGACAGGAAGGGCGAGGTATCGGTCTCGCCGACAAGTTTCGTGCCTACGAACTACAAGACCAGGGTTATGATACGGTGGAGGCCAACGAGAAACTAGGGTACAAGGCGGATCTTCGCGACTACGGGATCGGGGCGCAGGTCCTGGTCGATCTCGGGGTGAGCAAGATGCGGCTCCTCACCAACAATCCCCGCAAGATCGTGGGGCTTGAAGGCTACGGCCTTCGCATCGTGGAGCGTGTGCCCTTGGAGGTCCAAGCCATCTCGGAAAATTGGAGTTATCTCGCAACGAAACAGGAAAAGCTTGGCCACCTGCTGCACGGAATCACTGAAGCGTACGGACACGGGAGGTAGCATGCCACGGCATTTGGAAGGACAATTGTCCGCCCAGGGGTTTTCTTTTGGGATTGTGGTCAGCCGTTTCAACGAATTCATCACGACAAAACTCCTCGACGGGGCTCTCGACGCCCTCATCCGACATGGGGCAGATCCCGACAAAATTGATGTGGTAAAAGTTCCTGGCACGTTTGAGATTCCGGTGACGGCAGAGCGTCTCGCTTCGAGTCGTCGGTACGATGCGGTAATCTGCCTGGGGGCAGTCATTCGGGGAGCAACCCCACACTTCGACTATGTCGCTGCCGAAGCCGCAAAGGGGATAGCCGCGACAGCCCTGAAGACCGGCGTACCGACGCTCTTCGGCGTGATCACGGCCAACACCATCGAGCAGGCAATCGAACGGGCCGGGACCAAAATGGGCAACAGGGGATTCGAGGCCGCCCTGGCCGCCATTGAGATGGCGCAGCTGTTTGCTCAGCTTGACAAGGAGCAGCGAGAAGATTCGGTTAGATGGAGTCGATCGGATGGGTAAGCGGCGCCGGGCGCGTGAACACGCCCTGAGGATTCTCTACCAGCTCGAGTTTCGTCCCGAGAAACTTACAGGCGTCCTGGACACCTTTTTAGCGGACTACCGGTCTCCCCCGGACGTGGGAAGTTATGCCAGGGACCTTGTTGAGGGAACCCTCGCGCACCGGGAAGAAATCGATAACTTGATCGCCCAACACACGGAACACTGGCACTTCTCGCGGATCGCGCTCGTCGAGCGTAACATCCTTCGGTTGGCAACCTACGAGTTCATCTTTCGCACAGAGGTCCCCGAAAAGGTGATCCTGAATGAAGCCATCGAAATCGCAAAACAGTATGGCAGCGAGGACTCCGGGCGATTCGTAAACGGGGTTTTGGATAAAATCCGTGGAATTACCCGTCCTCCTCTGTTGGAACCTGCTGAACGATAATCCTGCATCATTGATCCCTGCTAACACGCCTACCGAGACTCTGCTTCTGTTTCAAAAGCAAGGTGTAATCCTGCAAGGGGCCGCCTCGCGGAGACACGACGAACGCTCTGCGTAGCTAGGATAGGTGAACCAGGGAAAGAGAGAAGGGAAGAATCCAGGGTCGGGGACGGGCGAATTACCCGCTCCGTTCGTCGTAGCGGCGGAACACCATCGTGGCGTTTGTGCCCCCGAACCCGAAGGAGTTGTTTAGCGCGACTTGGATTGAGAGCTCTCGCGCTGTATTCGGAACATAGTCCAAGTCACAGTCAGGATCGGGGTACTCGTAGTTAATTGTCGGCGGGATGATTCCATCTCTCACCGATAAGATCGTGGCTATCGCCTCAATCGCGCCTGCGGCTCCTAGCGTGTGACCAATCATGGACTTGATAGAGCTCACCGCCAAACGATACGCGTGGTCACCGAAAACGCGCTTAATAGCCAAGGTCTCATTGGCATCATTGTACGGGGTAGAGGTTCCATGGGCGTTAATGTAATGCACGTCCTCTGGACGGACGCCGGCATCTTGCAGTGCCCGCTGCATGGATTGCACTGCCCCTTCCCCTTCGGGGGCTGGAGCAGTGACGTGATAGGCATCCCCACTCATCCCGTACCCGATCACCTCGCCATATATCGTTGCCCCGCGATCCAGGGCATGCTCTAAACCCTCAAGGACCAATACTGCTGCGCCTTCACCCATTACGAAACCATCGCGCTGCTTATCGAAGGGGCGACTGGCCCGTTCCGGTTCGGCATTCCTGTTGGAGAGGGCCTTGCAGGCACTGAATCCGGCTACGCAGAGGGGTGCAATCACCGCTTCACTCCCGCCCGCCAGCATGATCTCCGCTTCTCCACGCTGAATAATACGAAACGAGTCTCCGATGGCGTGATTACCGGTGGCGCAGGCAGTGGAGACACAGGAATTCGGGCCCTTGGCCCCCAGCTGCATCGAGATCCGACCGGAGGCCATATTGGTAATGATGCCAGGGATGAAAAATGGACTCACTCGATCTGGTCCCTTTTCCAAGAGGATAGCGTTCTGCTCGACGAGCATCGGGATGCCTCCCATACCTGTCCCGACCAAAACCCCAACACGGTCTCGATTTGTATCGGACACTTTGAGTTGGGCATCTTCGACCGCGATGAGGCCTGCCGCTAGTGCGTATTGGACGAAAAGGTCCATCTTGCGGACTTCTTTCTTCTCGATCCACAGCAGCGGATCAAATTCCTTAACCTCCGCTGCGATCTGGCACTCGTGGCGGGTCGGATCAAAGCGAGTGATTCGCCTGACGCCAGAGGTCCCCTTCAAGAGACCATTCCAAAAGGCATCCCTGCCAATCCCGAGGGGAGAGACAACCCCTACGCCTGTCACTACGACTCGCCGCATGCTATCTCCTTGACCACTCTGCTCCTTTACGTCCGGTCTTTAATATACTGCACGGCATCCTTAACGTGAACGATCTTTTCCGCATCCTCATCCGGAATCTCGATCCCAAACTCCTCCTCAAGCACCATGATCAACTCTACGGTGTCTAAGGAGTCTGCCCCCAGGTCCTCAACGAAGGAAGCATCGGGGGTGACCTCAGAGTTATCGACCCCAAGTTGTTCAACGATAATCTTCTTTACTCTTTCCGCGACATCCACGGTCCCGCTCACCTCCTCACCTCCA
>JBFHXD010000169.1:0-4720 GCA_041599135.1 Methylomirabilales bacterium (SeqCode)
AATCCGCAGGCTTTGGAGTGTTCGGTATCGATCATTGTGCAAGCTAAATGCCAACAAATGCCGGAGATTTGAGCTAAACTCTCCGGTCAAACCAAGGGTTTTGCAGGCCTTCGTGGCACTCCGCCACTGGATGGAGCCATGCATGATCCGCCCCGGGACCGGTTTCAGGACTTCGAACCTGGGTCGGACTTTCCTGGGCGGGCACGGCTTGCCGGCCGCATCGATGAAAAGTGTCCGGAAATCCGGCATATTAGGCCTCATGACACGGCGGGGGTGACTTGACAGCTTGCATGAAATTTGCATACCGATAGGTTTGCCCATGTCTTGTGGACCTCGCCTTTAAATACAGGCCCTTCGCTGGAAGAAACTCGGAGCTTTCTTTTCATCCGAGGCCGGCGGACGTGGAGGGTGAGTAGGTGTACAAGGAATATTGGGGGCTGAGCCGGGCGCCATTTCAGACCGTTTCGGATCCGGATTTTTTCTGCCCATTTCCTGCCTATGAAGACATATTGGACCGGCTCCTCTATGTGGCCGAGTACGGGAAGGGTATCGCTTTGGTCACGGGTGAAGTCGGGACTGGCAAGAGCACGTTGAGTCGGGTGCTCATCTTTCGGATGAATGAGGAGAAGTACGATGTCGGCCTGGTGATCAACCCCTCCATCCCCCCCAAAGAGCTGTTGTACGAGATCGCGCTGCAACTGGGGATCTCTTCGCCGAAGAACCAGCGATCGGCGATCTTTCGTGCCATTAACCAACACCTACTGCAAAACGCCCAAACAGGAAGGAACACGGTTCTGATCATCGATGAGGCGCATACCATGAAGCATAAGGCCGCATTCGAGGACCTCAGGATGCTGTTGAACTTCCAGCTCAGCGATCGGCATTTGCTCAGCATATTCCTGTTTGGGCAACCCGATCTGAAAGTGGCGATGACCCAGCCGCCGCCGCTCGATCAACGGGTGGCCGTGCGGTTAAACCTCGGCCCCCTGAGCGTGGGTGAGACCTCCTCGTACATCGACTTTCGCCTCGAGAAGGCCGGGTGTACGCGGCGGATCTTCACCGACGACGCCATCAACATAATCCATCGCGAGGCCGAGGGGCTCCCCCGGGGGATCAACAACCTGTGTGACCTTTGCCTCTTTGAGGGTATGAGAAAGCAGGTGAGTGAGGTTGATGCCTCTCTCGTGAAAGAGGTCCTGGCCTTGGCCTAATCTTGTGGCCTCACTAGCCGCCTTCGGCCATTCCTCATTTCCCTTAGGATTCAACAGGTTAGGGATCATTTCAACACACTTCCTTTGGCACCCCTCTTGCAAACTCACTCGAATATCACCGTCGTAAGTCAGCATCGGAACTACCAAAGAGCTAATCGCACGGTGCAGGAGGGGCTGCTTTGAGAATTCTCCACCTCATCACGCGTCTGGACCGGGGAGGGTCGGCCACAAACACTCTTCTCACCGTGGCGGGCCTGCCGTTTCCCTTTGGCCAGAGCCTGATCTACGGGCGCACGGTGGAGTTTCCTCAGCTCGCCCGCAGGCTTGAGCGAAGCGTGAAAATGGCCGAACTCCCACAACTCGTCCGGAGCCCCTCTCCTCTCAAGGATCTAGTGGCCTTCCTCAAGATCTACCGTCTCCTCCGGAAAGAGCGATTCGATCTCATCCACACCCATACGTCCAAGGCGGGAATCCTGGGAAGGATCGCGGCGAGGCTGGCCGGGATCCCCCACATCGTCCATACGCCGCACGGTCAGGCCTTTCATGGCTATGCTGGAAGGGCGGTGACGGCTTTTTTCGTCTTGCTGGAACGATGGACTGCCACCTTTACAGACCGAATCATCGGGCTCACAGACCAGGAGATCCGCGATAATCTCGAGCGACGGATCGGGGAGCCGCAACAGTTCGTCAATATTCCGAGCGGGATCGATCTGACGCGCTTCGAAAAGAGCGAAAGGGACGCTGCAGACGTCAAGGCCTCTCTTGGTATTTCTCCCTCCGCCCGCCTCATCGGCTCGGTAGGAAGGCTCGACCCGGTCAAGGGTCATAACTACCTGGTTGAGGCATTTGTGATTTTGGCGCCGCGTTTCCCCGACCTCCATCTCGCTCTCGTGGGAGACGGAGAACTCGTACCCGAGCTCCGATCCCGGGCTGAAGATTTGGGTCTTAGCGACCGGATCCTCTTCCTCGGATGGCGAGAGGACGTCCCGGACCTTCTCCATGCCTTCGACCTCTTTGTCTTTCCCTCGCTCAGCGAGGGGATGGGAAGGGCCCTTGTGGAGGCCATGGCGGGGGGCCGACCCATCGTGGCTTCGAGGGTGAGCAGCATTCCCGAGGTCCTGGCCGGGGGCGAAGCGGGGTACCTGGTTGAACCGGCAAGTGCCGCCGCCCTGGCCGGCGGGATCGAAAAGGTCTTGCTGGATCGTGAACTGCAAGCCCGGCTGGCGAAAGTGGCCCGGGAGCGGGCGCGAAACTACAGCGTCGAGACAATGCTTCAAAAGATCGAGGCCGTATACCAGGACGTCCTCGGGAGCACGAATGGGATGGGATGAGAACACTGCTCTGCGGCTTCTTCGTGATTGTTGTCCTTCACGGAGTGGCAGAGGGGAACTTCCTGCAGGTCAAGGGGGCTTTTCACGTCCACACGACCTACTCGACGGGCACCCTTTCACTGGAGGAGATCGTCGAAGAGGCTCAGATGAAGGGGATCGACAGCGTAATCTTTGCCGAGAACTTCCTGCTCCGCTTCGAATATGGGCTGTGGCCCTTCCGAGGCGTGGTGAAGAAGGTCGTGGAAGAGCCATCGGTCCTTCGGCGAGGCATCGGGCAGTGGCTTCACTCCATCGAGGCGGCCCAGGCGAAGTTTCCCAAGGTGATTCTGATCCCGGGCGTCGAGGTCGTGCCGTATTACTACTGGACCGGCTCTCTCGTTCGGCGAGATCTGACGCTACGTGATACGCAGAAAAATCTGTTGGCGGTAGGGCTCGACACGGCAGAGGACTACCTGAAAATCCCAGCCATCGGGAACAGCAGGGCCGTGTCTCTTCACCGGCCGCATGTGCTCAAGGCGATCCTTGGCCTGGTCGTTGCCGGGCTCGGGGTCCTGTTGGTGCGAACGGAACGGGAGCGGACGATCAGGCTGAAACGTTTCGTCGTCAAGGGGCGGAAGCGCTACCGGGTCCCCGGTTGGGTTGCCCTCGGCTTTGGTGCACTCCTCCTGCTCGAGGGGTTCACCGCTTCAGCGCTTGATCCGTATCAGGGGGACCTCGAAAGCGGACCCCATCAGCGGGTCATCGACGCGGTCGAGGCGAGCGGGGGGATGGCCTTCTGGTCGTTTCCGGAAGCTCGGGATTTCCACAAAGCAGCGTTTGGTCCGTTGGGTACAGTGACAATCCGGACAGATCCACATCCTGAGGCCCTCCTCCAGACCCAGGGATACACCGGATTCGGTGCCATCTATCCGGACAATGTGACCTTCACGAACCCCGGCGGGGAATGGGATCGGCAGCTGCTTGAGTACACGGAGGGCCGGCGCGCACGGCCGGCATGGGGGATCGGAGAGCTGGGCTATCACGGCCCCCCGAAGCCGCTTGGCGAGGTGCTGACTGTTTTTTTGGTCTCGCAGCGGTCCCGAGAAGCAATCCTCGAGGCTCTGGAGTTAGGACGGTTTTATAGCATCCAACCCAAACCGGACTACCGCCTGGTCCTCGAAAACTTCTCGATCGGCCTTAACGGAGGCACGGAATGGATCCCCATGGGGGGAGAGCTTGAGGTGGATGGGAAGACCCCCATAGACATCCGGCTCCGGATCGGCACCAGTGACAGGCGGGAAGTCCCTTTTACGTTGCGTCTGATCCGCTCGGGAACGCAGGTACGGGTCATCAAGGGGAAGACGCCCTTCGCAGAGACCCTGAACGTGGCTCCGCCGGATGCTGGGCGGCAAGAGTTCTTTCGGATCGAGATCGTCAAACCCCACCCGCTCCTCTCCAACCCGATCTTTGTTCGGAGGCGAGGATGAAGGTTGCGATCCATCAACCGCAGTATCTGCCTTGGTTGGGCTACTTCGACAAGATCGATCAGGCGGATTGCTTTGTCCTGCTTGACGACGTTCAGTTCAAGAAGAACGAGTGGCAGAACCGGAACCGAATCAAGACCGCCGCCGGCTGGCAGTGGCTGACTGTTCCCGTCCTCCACCGCTTCCCCCAACGGATCAATGAGGTCGAAATCAGCAAGACCGTTCCCTGGGCGAGGAAGCACCTTCAGGCCCTGGTCTCGAATTATGGCTCGGCCCCCTTCTTTGACCTCCACCGGCCATTCTTTGAAGACATCTATGCTCGGGAATGGACTCTTTTGGTCGACTTGAACGTGGCGACGATCACGTATTTCACGGAGGTCTTGGGGATTCGAACGAAGCTGGTCATGGCCTCGACCTTACCTATGCCGCAGGAGCTTGAGGCTACAGAGCGTCTCGTCGCCATCTGCCAGGCTGTGGGGGCCGATACCTACCTCTCCGGCATGGGTGGGCGAGGTTATCTCGACCTCAATCGATTTCGAGAGGTCGATATTCGCGTGTGCTTTCAGATGTTTCAGACAAGATCCTATCCGCAACGCTTCGGAGCCTTTGTCCCGGACCTGTCCGTCGTAGATCTCTTATGTAACTGCAATGATCACAGCATGCAGATCATACGCGAAGGGAGGATACTCGATGAAGATCCTGGCAATCGGGTCCC
>JBFHXD010000170.1:0-4688 GCA_041599135.1 Methylomirabilales bacterium (SeqCode)
GCGCAGCCTGGTAGCGCACTTGGTTCGGGACCAAGGGGTCGCCGGTTCAAATCCGGCCGCCCCGACCAATTACGATGTCCCCTGAATGCATTGACATTCCTATCACGCGTCCGCCGTTTTCCAGCAATGGCTCCGCACAAGGCATCGGTCAAGGCTCGAGTCATCGGAAGGGTTCAAGGGGTTGGCTTTCGCTATTTCACTGAGCGCGTGGCTCAGGGGACCGGCGTTTCCGGGTATGTCATGAATTGCCATGATGGCAGTGTTGAGGTCACAGCCGAGGGGGAGAGGGAGACTCTGGAAGAACTCCTTATGCTGCTGAAGCAGGGTCCTCGTGGCGCTCGAGTCGAAAGGGTGGAGGAGACCTGGGGATCCTATACGGGGCGGTTCTCGGGGTTTACCGTGCGCTTTGGCGTATGAAAGGGCAGACGATGGGGGAGATGACCGTCAACGACCTCAAACGAAAGATTCGCGATATTCCGGATTTCCCCAAACCGGGTGTCGGCTTCAAGGATATCACCCCTCTACTTGCGGACGCGCGGGCCTTCCGGACGGCGGTCGACCTGATGGGGGATCGGTATCGGGATCGGAGGCTTGACGTCGTCGTGGGCATCGAGGCGCGCGGATTTATCATCGGCTCTGCCTTGGCGTACAAACTCGGCGTGGGGCATGTGGTAATCCGCAAGGCAGGCAAGCTGCCCTATAAGACGCACCGGGCGATCTACCAGCTCGAGTATGGTACGGATACCTTAGAGATCCATGAGGACGCCCTTCAGGCGGGGGCACGCGTGCTCATCGCCGATGACGTCCTGGCAACCGGAGGGACTGTAGCGACGGCGGTCGACCTGGTGAAGAAGCTCGGGGGGGAAATCATCGAGATTGCCTTCCTGGTCGAGCTGACATTCCTGAAAGGGCGAGAGAAGTTGGATCACTATCCCATCTTTTCACTCATCCAATACTAAGACCAGGACTTAGCGTTTTTCTTCCGTTCGGGGCGTTCCTTGCGTCTTGAGGGGAAGGATCCGGCCAGACTTATCAACCTCACGGCTTCGAGGCCGGGCTCTCAGGTGCTCATGGACTCTTGGGAGGACTTTTGTGATCAGATCGCGCCACCCAATCACCGTTGTGGGGGCTCCTTCAGTGGCGGCGAGCTCCCGGTACAGCAGATACTCAGGGTTACCTGGACCAATTCCGAGTTCGCGAAGGCAGAATCGCAAGCTTTCTCGTGCCGCGACCTCTCCCGGGGTCAACTCGTCGAACGTCGGGTCAGATCCAAGCAAATAATCGGTCGAGACCTCGAGGGCCTGCGCAAGCCTGCCCAACGCCTCACCCCTCGGCTCAGACTCGCCCCGGAGCCACTCGTAGACAGAGGCCTGCTTGAGGCCTGAACGGGCTATCAAGTCTGGTTTCCGCCAGCCCTTGGCCTCTAGGAGCCCGGCAATTCTGCGACCTACCTTTCTGGGGCTGCGTTCCCGTACCATCACTTCACTAAGATAGAGCAAATCACCGGGGTTGTCAAATTTTTCTTGACAAGGGTATAATAGCTACCTATACTACCATAAAAAATTATGGATTTCCGTCTTCAAAATACGAATGAGTGGACGTATCGGAGGGCTAGATAGGGCAAACGCAAGGAACCCCAAGAAGGAGGCACAAACGATGAAGCGGATCGTGGTAGTTGTCCTGGCCCTTTTCCTGATCGCACAAAGCACGATGGCCTTGGCGAAGTCCGATGAAAGCACCGCGGAGCAGATCGGTCTTGGGACAGGAAGTGTGGTGGGTTCAGTCATTTATTTCCCGTTTAAGACCGTTTTCTGCGTCCTCGGGGGTGTCGGTAGTATCTATACCCGAATATTTGTGGGGCCACGGAAGACCCACGAAGTGGTCAGTACGACCTGTCGCGGAACGTGGGTCATTACCCCCAACAACCTGAGAGGAGAGGAATCGGTCCAATTCGTGGGGGATGTGCCTCCGTACGGTCCTGCGACCCCTGCTGTCGATGATTCAAGCTGGCAATAGGCATTGTGGCTGAAGGAGCGCAATTCGTGCCGGTGGAAACGGGTGAAAGGCGTCGCCATCTCCGGTGGCGGCTACGAAAAAGGCTGACAGGGCGGATTTCGTCCGACCACAAGATCGCGATCCTCGACATTAGCCTGGGCGGGGCCCTGATCGAACATGCGAACCCCGTTCGTTCTGGGACCGTCTCGTTTCTCACCGTCTCTGTCGCTGGGCAGGAGGTGACCCTGAAGTGTCGGGTAATCCGGTCGGCAAACTACCGGTATGAAGTGCGGCCGACCGGAGTGCGAGAGCATGTCTATCGAACCGCAGTAGAGTTCTCGGCACCTTCGCCAGATCTTCGACACCTTCTGCATGAAATCACGGATTCGGATCAGATGGAGAGGCAGGGGGACGTGTTCCGAAAAACCGGCTAGCTCCGTGTGACACAGCATCAGGGGGTACACCCGCTATGATCTGGCGTGCTCTGACGTTTTTCGCCCTGCTCATGAGCATAGCAGCCTTCGTGATTGCGATTATGGCGTATCGACAGGCTGGCGGTGATATCCGAGGACAAATCGAGAAGCTCCAGCAGATCGTACAGAGCAGTCGCCAAGAGACAGCCAACGCCCTCGACCGCATAGAAAAATTTGTCCGAGGATACCAAGAAAGCCAGATAGGTGTCGAAAGCATACGGGAAAGATAAAGTGAACAAAGAGGAGGTCGAGATGACAAGAATGAAATCGAAGGTTGGGTATGAGGAGAAAGAGTCCCTGCAGCTCTTAACATTCGATGCCAGCACACGCCGTGAACTCCGGTCCTATATGAGACATAACGGGGACTTAGTGGCGGAACTCGAGCACTGGGCGGCTCTCTTCAAGACCTCGTCTACTCGCGAGGCACAACAGGCCATGCCCGCTGAAATGCGCATGGCGCTCGATGAGCGGGATGCTGCGGTGAAACGCCTCAGGCTGCTTTTGCGTGTGACCGACGCAGCCACCTTAGCCCTTATCTCGGGCGTCCTCCTTGAGCAGAAGCATCCGGACGCCGCCAGGTTCCTTCAAGACGTTAAATCCCAGCTGGAAACCCTGTCGCATGCGATTCAGATTGCCCGGGATCAAAAGCTTCCACGACCAGGCCATCCCGGAGGGACGGCGCGCCGGTTGTTCGCCCGCCAAGTCGCGCTCAGTCTTCAGAGGCATGGTATCGAAGTGAATCAGTATCCCATGGGTACGTTTGGAAGGGTCCTTGCTCTCTTGCTGAGGGCAACGGGTGCTTCGGTGGCAGACGTGGAGCGGATCCTCAAGCAGGCGGTCGAAGACATCAAGTCCGACACGCTGTAACCACCCCTCACCCCACCGCTCCCGAAGGAAGGGGTTGCAGGCAACTCAACACCAAACCTGCAACCCCTTTTCTTTTTGAATAGATATGGCTTATTCCCTTAGTCTTTGCTTTACCTTCTTTTCTCCCATTTCCGGAGACCAGATGGACACCATACAGACACCGAGCATACTTCACCCTGCGATCCTGAGTGGACGAATGGGAAATGCGCCGTACGACCCTTGACACACTTTACCCAGTGGGGGATATTTGAAGGAAGCAGGGATAGAAGTAGGCTAGGGATAGCTGCTAGCCTACCACACGCACAATCGACCGCGCACAAAACACCACACCCAGAGCCTTCTCGGGCAGAGCAGGGCCCGGGAGGGCGTTTGAGTTTTTGGAGAAGTCGAATGTTGCCCCCTGGTCATCCCGATTCCAAGTGGATGAGAGAGGCAATCCGGGTCGCCAACGAATCGAAAGAGCGGGGCGACTACGCCTTTGGCGCGGTCCTGGTCAGGGACGGCAAAATCGTCACTGCCTCGGGCAACAAGGTCATCACGTACCGCGACCCGACCGGGCATGCAGAACTCAACTGCCTGAGGAAGGCCGCGATAAGGGATGGGCACCGGCACCTAAAACCGGGGGCGGTCCTTTACACCACCCACGCTCCGTGCCCGATGTGCTTGGCTGCTTGTGTGTGGACCAAGCTCTCAGGCCTCGTCTACGGAGCCTACCAAAGGGATATTCGCGCGTGGGCCAAGGAACATGCCAGTCCAACCTATACATGGAGGTCGGTATCCGTTGAGCCCGAAGAGATGTACCGGCAGTTCCTCTGGGAAGCGCATCCAGACCTTGAAATAGCGGGAGGATTCCTGGCCGACGAGTGCCGGGAGCTCTTCCACGACTGATACGTGTGCCCTCATCGTCAATGATACTAATCATCCATCCCTATGATCAAAATCATATTGACGGTAGTGGGACCAAGGATACAATAGGGTCGGTCCACGCAACAATGTGCGAAAGATGAAGGGAGGGAGCAGAGACATGACGAGGGTATTGAAACAGGACGCCGCAAGGTTCTTAGCTGACGTGCCGGAGGAGTGTGTATTCTGGTGCCATGATGGTCAAGCCCTGAGAAATATGACAGAGCTCGAGAACGCCTTGCGAAGCATGGGAGATGAGACATTTGCTCATCACGCCAACGAACAGCGAAACGATTTCAGCACGTGGGCCAGAGATGTCATCAAGGACGAGGAACTGGCAACCGATCTGGGCAATTCACTGAACCGGACTCAGGCAGCAAAGAACGTAGCAAAGAGGATCGGCTTCCTCGCCACTAAGTTACTGAAAAAGCCAGGGACAAAGCGGAATCC
>JBFHXD010000171.1:0-4658 GCA_041599135.1 Methylomirabilales bacterium (SeqCode)
ATCGTTCCCCCAAGTGGTTGAGCACAGCATTCAGGCGACTGGTGAGGAGAGCCTGGGAACTGATATCAACAGCCACAGCACGCCTCACCCCAAGTTTCAATCCTGCCAGCGCCAGGATCCCGCTGCCACAGCCTACGTCCACGAGGGTTCGGCTGCGTCGTGCTTTAAGGTCTTTGAGCATGAGGCGGAGGCACATCTTCGTGGTGGGATGGTTGGGCGGAAAGGTTCTGTTGGTTTTGAGAAGAATTCCCGCCGGTGCTCGAGAAACCAGAAAGCGCCACCACGGAGCACCCACTGCAAGAGCACCATCGATGCGGTAACAGAAAAGCACAACGCCACCCAACACGCTCGAATGCTAGGAAGCTGGGAGGCTAGAATATCACGTCCTAGCCTTCTAGCTGCCCTCCTCTTCGATGTGTTCGTAGATCAGCGTTCCGCAGCTCGCGCAAAGATCCGTAAAACGAATCAGAATCTCGGGATCATACTTGGCATGGGCCGAATAGTACCCCCGTGTGACTTCTGTGCGTTCCACCTCGGTTCCCCCGCATGTGGGACACCGGCTGAAGTCACGCTCGGGCCGTTCCATCACTGTTCCTCTTCCATCTCGGACTTGCGGCCTAAGAGCACTGCGACCCACGCCCGTGGGAGCTGCGATTTGAGTCCGGCCTTTCCGTAGAGGCCACATCCCAGCATTTTTTCACCGTAATGCACCGCCACATACCCTGGCTCCACCACAAGGGGCCCCAGTAAAATCTCACCTCGTAAAAAGGGATGTAGTTGCTCCTGGGTGAGATCGACGACATTTTTTGTGATGCGACCGTCGAGCAAGAGCAGAGCGGCCGTCGTCGGTTTCCACATCCGTTTCTGCCTGCGGAGAAAGGGCAACCCTGCCGCTTCCACCTTAAGAAAAACAAGGGCGTCCTCAAGACCGGCGAGGTCCCCCATCGCCCATACATTCTTCCCCCGGATCAGAAACCGGAGTCCGGCAAACGCGTTCGGGGGCACACCGAACCGGTCACTCCAGTATCCCAATATCTCCTCGCGTTCAGTCTGGTTTACGGAGGCAAGCAATGAAGAACCCCCATGAGTCGACAATGTGCGGATAGAACCGAGCCGCCTGTTTGAGCGAGGGATGAAACCTTTGTCCATTCCATACCTCGAGACCCGGCGCATACGAAAACGGAACATCGATCGGAACCACCTCAGCACGTCCCCCCTCGACGGCAACCTGAAGCACGGCTTCGTTCTCCTCGGGGGCGTAGGTGCAGGTCGAATAGACGAGAGTACCACCCGGTCGCAGTAGCTCCAGGCCTCGGTCCAGCAGCATCTGCTGGAGGCGCTGCAATCGGTAGCTTACGTGTGGCTCCTCGGTTAATGGCGGCCGTCTCCCTGTCCGATAGGTTCCCTCCGCCGAGCAGGGTGGGTCGAGAAGAATCCGGTCGAACTGCATCCGCATTGGGAAGCTCTGCGCCCGATACCGGGTCACGACAATACTCGTGATCCCCAGGCGATCGCTGTGAGAGCGAAGGATGCCGATCCGGTGATGGCTGACATCGTTGGCGATAATCAGGGCCTGGTTCTGCGTGAGCTGCGCGAGATAGCTTGCCTTTCCCCCCGGCGCCGCACACATGTCGAGTAGCCGCTCCCCCGGCCGCGGATCGAGGATGAGCGGGGGGAGCATCGACGTGAGGCCCTGAACCTGGTACCAGCCCCGGAAGTACTCGAGAGTGCTTCCGGGCGTGCCATTACTCTCCCACCGAAACGCGTCCGGAATCCCCGCAACCGGGACGAGCCGGTAGCGCCTGTCCGCCATTGTCTGCTGAAACTCCCCGTGCTTCACACGAATCGGGTTGATCCGAAGGTGGGTCGGCTGCGGCGCGTTCAAGGCCCTGAGAAACGCCGGAAATTCTGGAATGATGCTACGATACCGTTCGAAGGCTGGGACCATTTCACTTCCCGGACGATAGGAGAGTCAAAATGGCCGCCCGGTCGGGAAGCGACTCTTGGGCCCCTCGGCGCGTAGTCGTCAGCGCACCAGCGGCGTTCGCAAAGGGGATCGCTTCTTCCACCGCCTTTCCTTCGGCCAACGCGGAAGCCAGCGCTCCGTTAAAGGCGTCACCCGCGGCTGTGGAGTCAACCGCCCGAACGGCAAAGCTCGGGAAGTGCTGCGTCCCGTCTTTATTCACCCACAGGACGCCGTCCGCCCCGAGTGTAACGATCACGCCCCCACAGCCCAGCTCGAGGAGCTTCGCGCCGGCTTCCTCGGCCGTCCCACGATCCGCTACCGGGATGCCGGTCAGGGCGGATGCTTCCGTTTCATTCGGCGTGAGAAGATCCACAAAGGGGAAATGCTCTTGCGGCAGATGGGTCGCAGGGGCGGGGTTCAGGATGGTCCGCATCCCTCTTTCCTTTGCTCGTCGGAGAGCGAAGAAGACCGTCTCGAGGGGGTTCTCGAGCTGCAGGAGAAGAATCTCTCCGGTGAGCAGGTAATCGTGCGTTTCAATCTCTGTTGGCGTCAGCCGATAGTTGCAGCCGGGCACCACCACAATTTGATTCCCACCCTCCGGCTCGACGAGAATAAAGGCGACACCGGTACTGCAACTGTCATCCGAGATGAGTCCGACGCCACCGACCCCGACCGCCTCGAGATGTGTGCGGATCTGCTCGCCATGTTGGTCCTGTCCCACCTTGCCGATAAACGTCACATCGGCCCCCGCCCGACGAGCAGCGACAGCCTGATTCGCCCCCTTTCCTCCAAACGATATGAAGAGGTTCCGGCCAAAGATCGTTTCCCCGGGCTTGGGAGCGCGATCCACCTGGATGGTAAAGTCCATATTGGCTGACCCGACGACTATGACCGCTGGCATAGACGTTCCATAAACAGACTGAGGAAGCGTTCCGCCTCTACCTCAAGGGCTACATTAACGTTCGGTTTTCCCTCTGCCCGGAAAGGGCGGCGGTCCGCAACCGTCGTCCCCGCCGTGATCTCGCCCCGCGTCTCTATCTGGACATGAAGGGGTTGGGTTTTTACCAGTACGCGGTCAAGCACCACTCCCACGGTGAGGGGATCGTGCAGGATGACGCCGGGGAATCCCTCAAATTTTGCAGAGAAGGCAATCAGGTGAGCGGTGCAGTCGAGCAGCAACTGGGCCGGTGGATCGGCAAGGGGCTCTACCCACGTTCTGAGGGCTTCTTCTGAAAGCCGGACACGCTCGGTCACATCGAGGGGGATGAGGGTCAAGGGCAGTCCTGCGGTAAAGACAATCCGGGCCGCCTCGGGGTCCGTGGCAATGTTGAACTCTGCGGTTGGCGAGGTATTCCCAGGAACCAAGATGGCACCACCCATGCTGACCACCTGCTGAACCTTTCTCATGGTCTCGTGGTCCCTGCGCAGGGCTTGGGCAACGTTGGTAAGCGGTCCAAGGGTAATGAGGGTAATCTCACCGGGGTATCGACCCACAAGCTCGAGGATCAAATCGGCCGCTGGGATTGGCGCTGGACTTTCCTGTGGCTCAGGATATCGAGGACTGCCGTCCGGATTCCGATAACGGGAAAGCTCTCCAAGCCCGTCGCTCCCGTGGACCTCTACGGGTGGTCGAAATTCTCTCTCGAGCGGCTGGGCCGCGCCTTGCGCGACGACTGGGCGAGGGTCCGGGTTGAGGAGGCCCAAGACGATCAAGGCATTTCGGGTGGAGTATTCGACCGGGGCGTTTCCCGCCACGGTGGTGATCGCCTCAACCCGAATCTCTGGCGACTTTAAAGCAAAGAAGAGGGCCAGCGCATCGTCAATCCCTGGGTCTGTATCGATAATGACTCGCTGCATTAAAACTCCACTGTCCGAAGTCCAACGTCCAATGTCGAGCTGCCCTATGACTCAGGGTTAAAGGTCCCATCCTCATAGTCCTCGGGCCAGCTCTAGATCTTCAACTCTCAACTCTTAGCTCTCGACTTTACACTTCCTTGCGGCTCCCAGGTCCGATCCTTTTCGATGATATGGATCACCCGCCACCGCCGCCCCTCAAGTGCGGAGGCAATAAATCGCCGATGGCACTTCCACGGCAGCCGCTCAGAGCACATAAGGGCAGCCCTCGTACCCCGACTGACGGCTTCAAGAACCTCCACACCTCTGGTGAACTCGGCTGATTGCATGTAGGCTTCGTATCCTTGGCGACGGTACCCGCCGAGTTCCTTCCCGAGGTAGACATAGCGAACACCTCGCACGGCGAGCATTTCTTCAAGTACATGTTTAGAAAAATGAGGAAACCCCTTGCTATATGGATACATTCTCACGTCAACAAGTGTCGCAATCTGATAGCCTTGGAGGACCGTAAAAAATTCCGTGACCTGTCGGGTGCTGGAGCCGATAGTGTAGATGGTTCCGGAAAAATGCACGATCACCTTATCGGCTGGGTTGGTCGGCGAGGCCGTTCACAAAGGTCTTCAGCCGCGTAAAGTACTCTTCCCCACCCGCAACATACGTGTCATTGTGGCTGGCGCCACGGATCAAATAAAACTCCTTTGGGCCGGCCGCCGCCTCATAGACGCGTGTCCCCATCCAGAGGGGGATGATCTCGTCGTACTCCCCATGGATGATCAGCTTGGGCGCTGTCACCTTTCCGATCAATGAGATGGTATCGTATTTCACCGTGCCCGGTGGC
>JBFHXD010000172.1:0-4576 GCA_041599135.1 Methylomirabilales bacterium (SeqCode)
CCCCTTGGCCGTGGCGGGGATCTTGCTGGCGCCAGATGCGGCTGGCTTGCTCGGAGCCTCGGTAGCGGTGCAGGACCTCGTCGGCGTGTACTGCCAATGGGTATTTCTCGCCTTTCCCGCTACCGCCTTGGTCCATGTCCTCGCGTCCACGATGCACGGGGCCGGTGATACCCGGACTCCGATGCGGATTTTTCTGATCCTGAATCTTGTCCACGTCAGCCTGGCCGTTCCCCTCATCTACGGCTATCTCGGTCTTCCCGCACTCGGGGTCGAGGGGGCGGCCATCGCGGTCGCATCCGCAGAGATCTTAGGGGTCCTACTGCTCTGGTGGCAGGGTTGGGCCAGGGGGTATTTGACCAAAGGAAGCTGGGATACTGCCTTTATCCGTCCCATCGTACGGGTAGGCTGGCCCGTCGCCATTGACCGCATGGTGTGGCAGGCAGGCCAGGTAGTCTATTTCAAGATCCTTCTCCTGTACGGCACCGCGGCTTTTGCAACGCACCAGTTAGGGGTGAGTATCGAAGCTCTCTCGTTTATGCCGGGGTTGGCGATCGGGGTGGCTGCAGCAACGGTGGTCGGACAGAGCGTGGGATCAGGGGACATCCTCCGGGCCCGCCAGGGGATGGCGGAGGCTAACCGCCTGGGCATCCTCTTCATGAGCGGGATGGGTGCCCTTTTCTTCCTCTTCCCAGAACCTCTCATGCGGCTGTTCACGGCCGATCACGAGGTGATCCGCCTGGGGGTAATCTTCCTGCGGATCGCCGCGGTCAGTCAGATCCCCCTCGCAGTGACGTTGGTCCTTCAGGGGGCCCTGCGTGGAGCAGGGGATACCCCGTTTATCCTCAGAGTGACCATCATCGGCATCTGGGGAGTCCGGGTCCCCCTGGCTGCTGCCGCCGCGTGGTGGGGCCTGAGTGTGGCCTATGTCTGGTGGGCGTTTCTCTTGGACTGGATCGCCCGGATGGTCCTTCTGCAGCGACGCTGCCGCTCGCGTCACTGGGAAGGCAAACATGCAGAGATCACTCCCGTCGATTTGAGTCCGGTCGCTGGGGATTGAGTTCGGAGAGAGTCAGGTAGGCGCTGTTATATAGGGTGAGACATGGAATTTGTGAGGGCCGGGTGTTGTCGGGCATGAAGGACAATCATCATGAAAGAGTGAGAAGAGAATTCAGCAAGCAGGCTCACCGCTATGGAGAGAAAGGATTCGCACTTACGAGTCCTGAGCACCTGCAATGGATGGTAGATAATCTGGATCTCCAACCGCACTTTGTAATTCTGGATGTGGCGACTGGCACGGGTATTCTAGGTCGTGCGATAGCTCCCTACGTGAAACACGTTGTCGCTGTAGACGCGACTGCCGAAATGATCGGTGAGGGCAGACGCCAAGCCGAGCACGACGCGATCGGTAACATTGTCTTCGAACAAGGATTTGCCGAGAATTTGCCGTATCCGAACGGGACATTTGATATGGTTCTTAGCCGCTTTGCGATTCACCATTTCGAGGATCCGCACGCTCCCATCGCGGAAATGGTGCGCGTATGCCGGCCAGACGGGAGAGTTGTTGTCATTGATCTCGTATCGCCAGAGGATGAGGCCCTGGCTGCAACATACAACCGATTGGAACGCATGCGCGATCCTTCGCACGCGAAAGCCCTCTCGGCCAGCGAGCTAAAAAAACTCATGAAGGATGCCGAGTTGGATATCGTCCACATGGTTTCGAGGGAGGTTGATGTCCAGGTTGATCGTTGGTTGGAGTTGACCGAGACCACGCCCGAAGGAAGGCGGACGATTGTTGAAGAACTCACGCAAGACCTGGAAGGAGTGAAGACAACTGGCATGCGTCCGTCCCTTCGTGAGGATGTGTTGATGTTCCAGCAAACCTGGCTCATCCTTCTTGGGGTGAAGCAGGGGGTCAAATGATGGTGGCGTACAGAAACCTTTTGGAAGAAGCGCTCGAGTCATGGACCGATGCCCGTGAAGGGCTCATTGATGAAGTCAAAAATATTCCGGCCAGAAAGTTTGCGTTTCGGCCTACGGCAGAAGTCCGCAGTGTACAAGAAGTCATCGTCCATATTCTTGAAGTGGCCATGATGATGACGGGTGAGCTCACCCGTACGGATACGAACTTTCGCAGGTTCCCGTGGCCAAAACTCCTTCGCATGCATGCCAAGGAAGCCTATCAAGCCAGGACCAAACCCGATGTGCTGAAGTTGCTCAAATCGCAGCATAAGCAGGCCGAGAAGAGATTTCTCGAGGTTGGCGAGTTACACATGCTTCAGTACATCAAGCGGTTTGACGGACAGCTGGGCACCCGGTTGGCCTGGCTCCACCACGGGATCGCCCACGAGGAGTACCACCGGGGACAGTTAACGGTGTACCAGCGATTGATGGGGATTGAGCCTGCCTTGACGAGGCAGATTAGGGGAGGCTAATGCTTCGGCAACCCTTCGACGAACTCAGGACACAGGCTCAGCATTAGCCGCCGAGAAAGAGGCGGCCAACCTCGGGGTCCTGGAGCAGATCGTCCCCTTTCCCAGCCATGGCGATCTCGCCCGAGACAAGCACGTAGCCGATGTCCGCGAAATCGAGCCCCTTCTTGGCGTTCTGCTCAACCATCAGAATAGTCTTCCCCTGTCCGTGCTGCAGGTCGCTGAGGATGTCAAAGACCATGCCGATGTAGCGGGGCTCGAGGCCGATCGACGGCTCATCCACCAGCAGGACCTGAGGCTCCATGACCAGGGCGCGGGCGATTTCGAGCAGGCGCCGCTCACCTCCCGAAAGGACGCCTGCCCGGAGGCGACGGCGCTCAGCCAGACGGGGATATCTCTCGAAAATCTTTTCAGCCGCCTCCTTGGCCTGGCGGGGTGTCTGCATCAAGAAGCCGCCCATCCATAGATTTTCTTCGACCGTCATGTCGGGAAACGTGGAATTGTCCTGGAGGGTGTAGGCGATGCCGGCGGTTTCGAGCTTTTCGTTAGGGCTGAGCCGGGTGATGTCCGTTCCCCCGACCGAGATGGTTCCGCCCATGATATTAGTGAATCCGTAGATCGAGTGGAGCACCGTTGACTTACCGGCGCCGTTGGGCCCGATGAGGCAGAGCGACTGACCGGCCCCGACTTGTAGGTCGATGCCATGCAGGATTTGCATCTTACCGTAGCCGGCAACCAGGCCGTCGATCTGTAGCACAGGTTCCTTGCCGGCCAGTTCTGCAATGCGTTCCCGAGAGGGTCCTTGCTTGATAGCCTGCTCCCCCTCTGTCTTCACGTTTTCACGAGCCGTGGATCCCATCACCGGGCTCCCAAATACGCATCAATGACGCGCTGGTCCGTACGAATCTCATCGGGCGGGCCGTCGGCGAGCAACTGGCCATGGGCCAGGCAATAAATGTGCTCGGCCAGGTCCATGATCACGTGCATCTTGTGCTCGATCACGAACAGTGTCACCCCGATTTCCGAATTGATGCGTTTCAGACGGTCGATCAAGCTGTTGATCAGGACCGGATTGATCCCCGCGGTCGGCTCGTCGAGTAGGAGCAACTTTGGCTCGTTCATCAATGCCATGGCGAGTTCCAAGAGCTTTTGCTGGCCGAAAGAGAGCTCGCCGGCGCGCAGATGCCGTTTCGGGTATAATCCGACAAAGTCCAAAAGCTCTTCTGCCCGCTCGGTCACCTCCTGAGGATATTTCGAGAACATGGTGCGGAGCCCTTCGTGTGTGTGGGGCACGCTGATCTCCATGTTTTCCATGCAGCTCATCTTGCCATAGATGCGGGTTTGCTGGAAGGTCCGCAAGAGGCCTAGGCGTGCGACTTGGGCCACGCGCAGGCGCGAAATGTTCCTTCCCTCGAATGTAACGGAGCCGCTATCGATCGGGTGGTAGCCGACAATCGAGTTGAACAACGTCGTCTTGCCCGACCCGTTCGGCCCGATGAGACCAGTAATGCTTCCCTGGGGCACACTCAGGGTGATGTTGTTGTTGGCGACGACGCCGCCGAATGATTTGGAGACGCCATTCACGTCGAGGATTGCGGTCATCTGCTCTCTCCGAGAGACACTGGCGCCGTGCGAGCCTCGACATCCACGGTCTCACCAAATTTCTCGGGCCAGCGCTCACGCAGCCACCCCATGATGCCGATTGGGAAGAACACCACGATAATGACGATAAGCAACCCGAGCGCGACTCGCTGCCAGCCAAACAGATAGGTCCAGGTGAGCTCCTGGGTGACATGGAAGACCGTCGCACCGATGACCGGACCCCAGAGGGTGCCCTTGCCGCCCAGGATCGCCATCAGCACCATCCAGACACCGAACGTGGCACCGGGAAAGGCCACATCCCGGTCAATGAAATTGTTAAGGTGGCCGAACGCACCGCCCGCTAGGGCCAGGAAGAACGCCGAGATGCACCAGGCCACCACCTTATAGCGCGTGGTGTGGATGCCCATGGCCTCGGCCTTGTCCTCGTCGTCCCGGATCGCATTGATGGCGAGCCCGAAACGGCCCGCATAGAGCCACTTGACCGTGAAGAAGCAGATCACGGATAGGACGAAGAACAAATAATAGAAGAAGATCCCGCGTTCGTC
>JBFHXD010000173.1:0-4551 GCA_041599135.1 Methylomirabilales bacterium (SeqCode)
GACCGCAGTGCTCGAAGAGCTTGGGGTGGCGGCAAAGCCGCTGATTTCCCTCTACAATAAGGTAGATAAGCTCCCGCATCCTGAGGCGATTGCCTTCCTGACGCGAAAGCCTCAGGCCGTGGTTACCTCAGCGTTGACGGGTGCAGGCCTTTCCGAACTCAAGGCTGCAATTGCAGAGATGCTAGAACTCCTCGAAACGTCTCGGGTAGAGTGGCAGGCCCGTCGTCGGGGTTGAGATGTGAAAGGTTCCCGCAGGCTAATCTAGGACGCGAGGTTCAGCGACGGTGATTTTCAATCTTCCCAATAACCTGACCTTCCTTCGAATGATTCTGACACCCATCATCGTCCTGCTCCTTCTCGAGGGGGCGTTCTCGTGGGCTCTCCTCATCTTTCTCCTTGCGGGAATCACCGACGGACTCGACGGGTTTTTGGCTCGCTCCCTGCGGGAGCCAACGGAGTTCGGAAGGGTCCTTGACCCGTTAGCGGATAAAATCCTGTTGGACGCCTCCTTCTTCACCTTGGCCTTTCTGGGACGCGTTCCCATGTGGCTTGCGGGCATTGCTATAGGAAGAGACCTCGTGCTGATGCTTGGGTCCTGCGTTCTCTATACCACGAGTGGCCGCATGGGTTATCCGCCGTCGGCAATTGGGAAGCTGAGCACCGGCCTGCAGGTTCTGACGGTCCTGGCGGCGATGATCATGGCGGAAGGAGACGTGCGCCTGCTTCCCCTCCTCTGGGGAACGGCCGCCGTAACCATCCTATCGGGTCTTGATTATACGTATCGGGGGACGGTTGAGTTGATCACACATTTGCGGAAGGCCTCACCTGCATAGCAGGGACATCCTATCCGCCTGTATCCTCCCCGCGATTATTCATGTGCCTCTTCCGCTCCATTACAACTCACCGGGACTGACCAACAGATCCACCTCTGAATTTTTTCAGAGCGGTTGTATGGCTCTTCATTGCGTGCTCTCACCCAATCGAGTATGCTAATCCTGCAATGGTTTGGTAGCGGGAGTGCGTTGGTATGAAAAGCCTAGGCACCGTGGCCATCGTAGGCCGTCCGAACGTCGGAAAATCCACCTTATTCAATCGGTTGGTGGGAGGACGGCGCGCGATCGTGGAACCAACGCCTGGAGTCACCAGGGACCGGAACTACGGTACCGTCCAATGGCGGGGGCGCTCCTTCCTTCTCGTGGATACCGGCGGCTTTGAGCCGGCAATGTCCACGCCTCTCATTCGCCAGGTTGTGGAACAGGCTCAGCTCGCCATGGAGCATGCGGATCTTATTCTCTTTCTTGTGGACGCGCAGGAGGGTCTTACCCCTTTGGATGAAGAGATTGCTCTTATATTGCGACAAACAATGCAGAAAGGCATTATCCTCGTGACGAACAAGGTAGATACAGACGTCAGAGCCCCGCATGCCGCCGAGTTCTACCGCCTCGGGTTTTCTGAGGTGGTTCCAGTCTCAGCCGAGCACGGAACTGGAGTGGGGGAGCTCCTTGACCACCTTCTTGGCCTTCTCCCCCCCTCGCGCGAGGCGGAGGTGGCCTCGGAAGCTATAACAATCGCCGTCGTGGGGCGGCCGAACGTGGGGAAATCGTCCCTTGTGAACCGGATCCTGGGGGAACCTCGGATTATCGTCAGCCCCGATCCCGGGACCACCCGCGATGCAATTGATACCCCCTTTAACTACCAGGGACAGCAGTACGTCCTGGTGGACACCGCTGGAATTCGGGCCAAGGGTCGAACAGGCTATCCACTCGAATACTATAGTGTCCTTCGAGCCATCAAAAGCGTGGAGCGATGCGACGTTGCCCTTATCCTCCTCGACGCGACTAGCGATGTGGTTCAGCAGGATGCGCGCATTGCAAGTTATGCGTTCGAGGCGGGGTGTGCTCTTATCATTGTGGTGAACAAATGGGATCTTGTGGAGAAGGAAGCCCGGGTGTCGGATCAGCACTTGCGGAGAATTCGGGAGAAACTGGGACATGTCGACTACGCCCCGGTCCTCTTTGTTTCAGCTCTTACGGGGCAGCGGATTTTCAAGATTTTCACCCTCGTAGAGCGTGTGCTCAAAGAGGGGGACCGTCGGATTCCGTCGGGAGAACTCAATCGCTTTATTGGTCGGGTGGTGGAAAAACATCCTCCTTCGTCGGTAAGAGGGCGGCAGATCCAGATCCGGTATGCTACGCATGTCAGCTGCCGACCACCAACTTTTCTCTTCTTCGTGAACAATCCTAAGGACATCTCCTCTGGCTATGCCCGGTACTTGGTGAACCAACTTCGGGAAACATACGGGTTCGAGGGCAATCCAATTCGCATTCGTCTTCGGGGTGGGCATTCGCGGCAGAGACAGGAACTGAGTGAGTGAGGAGGCTGACGACGCTCCCCCCTCCACAACCAGAGGGGAACTGTAACCCTGCCGGATGTGGATTTCCTGAACCTGTCTTCAATGAATACCAAGCAGCAGTTCTGCCTCACCCTGGAGCGTCTCGCTCCCCATCTAACGCCGCGAAATGCCAGCGTCTTCCTTGACAGCACGACCCCTCCATGGTAGCTTTACGCTAGCTGATTTCTCCAGAAAGCATCCCAACAAGACAGTCAAACTGCGCTGGCGACTGCGGAGTTGTCCGCGTTTCTATCCATCGGTTTTAATCAGGCAGGGGAGGAGGCGATGGGACGTGAAGGATCGCACAAAGCCCTGCTGACATGCCAACGAAACCAGTTCAACGAAGGGGAACTTTACGCACCGACGATCCCATGATCTCGCTTAACGAATGGGATGGCATCGGACCCGACGTCGGGGAGGCGACGTGCGGTTCCTCGATGCGTTAGGTTAAGAAGTTAAAAGTCTAAGGGTGCCTCCTGGAGGACAAGCCATGATCGGAAAGGTGCTCAACAATCAACGGGGGCAGGTGGCAGGTGCGATGATGCTCCGGAAAGACGCCTGGTGGGTACAGCCCTTGCTGACAGTCCTGGGGCTGGGAGCGTTCATCGTTTATGCTACCTGGGCCGCCTTTCAGAACGCTCACTACTATGCTGCCCCGTACCTGTCCCCCTTTTATTCCCCCTGCATTTCCGCTAACTGTGAGCACCTCACCATCCAGCTGGTGGGCCGCTGGTGGACCTGGTCCCCAGCGTTTCTAATCCTGTGGGCTCCAGGTATTTTCCGCCTCACCTGCTACTACTATCGGAAGGCCTACTATCGGTCGTTTTGGTGGGCACCGCCAGCCTGCGCCGTGCCCGACGCCCGCAGGGGCTACGACGGAGAAACTGGCTTTTTAACCTTCCAGAACATCCACCGATACACCTTTTATCTTGCTGTGCTCGTTATCCTCGTCCTCACTTGGGACGCAATTAATGCTCATCGCTTCCCTGATGGCTTTGGGGTGGGCGTGGGCACGGTTGTGCTCTGGGCCAACGTCGTGCTGCTGTCGCTTTACACATTCTCGTGCCACTCGTGCCGCCACCTCTGTGGGGGTCACGTGGATGTCTTTTCCAAGGCTCCCTCCCGCTACCGGATCTGGTCTTTTGCGAGCGTACTCAACGAGCGACATGCACTCTTTGCCTGGATCAGCTTAGTCGGTGTGGGTCTTACCGACCTCTACGTTCGGCTTGTCTCTATGGGTATCATCACAGACATGAGGTTACTCTAATGGCCGTGGATAAATATGAGACGCACGACTACGATGTGATCGTTGTGGGCGCCGGGGGGGCAGGGCTCCGTGCCGCTATCGAAGCATCGGCCCAAGGGGTGCGGACCGCCTTGATCTGCAAATCACTCTTGGGAAAGGCCCACACGGTGATGGCCGAGGGGGGCATTGCGGCGGCGCTGGGTAACATGTGGCCCGAAGACAATTGGCAGGTCCACTTTCGCGACACGATGCGCGGTGGCAAGATGCTCAGCAATTGGCGCATGGCGCAGCTTCACGCGCAGGAGGCGCCGGCCCGCGTGCTCGAGCTGGAAGCGTGGGGGGCACTCTTCGACCGGACCGAGGATGGCCGGATCCTCCAGCGGGACTTCGGTGG
This sequence comes from Methylomirabilales bacterium (SeqCode), assembly GCA_041599135.1. Taxonomy (GTDB): domain Bacteria; phylum Methylomirabilota; class Methylomirabilia; order Methylomirabilales; family CSP1-5; genus CSP1-5. The sequence goes on from JBFHXD010000173.1 coordinate 4,033, forward strand.
TCACCGATATGCGCGCCTCGCCCACGTCGGCGACCGCACGGGCCTCGAGATGATCCGGACCCTCCAGCAACATGCGGTTCACAAGGGGATCGATGTCTTTATGGAGTGTACCATCTGCCGCGTGTTGAAGGACGGGGACCGTATCGCTGGGGCCCTCGGATACTGGCGTGAGAGCGGCCGTTTTGTTCTCTTCAAAGCGAAGGCGGTCGTTCTCGCGACCGGTGGCATCGGCAAGGCCTGGAGGATCACGTCAAACTCCTGGGAGTACACCGGAGATGGCCATTCCCTCGCCGCCTGGGCTGGTGCGGACCTGATGGACATGGAGTTCGTTCAATTTCATCCGACAGGAATGGTCTGGCCTCCGAGCGTCCGCGGCATTTTGGTGACCGAGGGTGTCCGCCGGGATGGCGGAACCCTCAAGAATGTCCTTGGAGAGCGTTTCATGTTCAATTACATCCCCGAGTTCTTCCGGGCGGAGACGGATGACACGGAGGCCGAAGCTGACCGATGGTACACTGA
>JBFHXD010000174.1:0-4512 GCA_041599135.1 Methylomirabilales bacterium (SeqCode)
ACGCCCACCAAATAGGCCCCTTCCCCCTTGAGCGGAAAAGCCCCTTCGTATCGCCCCGGGGCAACCTGCGCCAAATCCACGGCCATCCGGCTCTGATCCGGCGCGATCACCCCCGCCCCTGCCTCCAGGAAGTTGAGAAAGTCTCCTTCTGGGCTCACGGCCTCCAGCGTAATCACCCCGCGGTCACCTTTGCGGTCAAAGGCAGCGGAGAGTGCCTGGTGTTGGCCCCTGCGGAAAGTCCACCGAATCAGCTGCGCAAAGAGGTGTGGGAAGTCCTCCCAGTTCAACCACAGGGCACCCCATCGACTCTTGACGTCGGACGTAAAGGCCGCTGAACGACCGATGCCATACCTCCACACCGCAAGAAGCGGATCTCCCTGGGGTGAGGCGAGCAGGAGTTCGGCGGTCGGCTTGACGGTGGTGGCCACGTACCCCCCCAGTGGAGGAGCCGTCCGCCATGTGATCCGCTGTAGGATCTCGTGCAGCGGAGCGGTGACCACGGGGAGGAAGGGTTCCTCCACCGCCGCGGCCTTGCTCGCGAGCTGTGCCTCGAGCGCGAAAATGCGAGGAAGGTTCTGGGCATCGTCACTGTAGTAATACCGTCCGCGGCCCCACCGGCTGATGTGTCTGAGGAGACGCGTATCGGCATCCCTGCCGATCGCCACCGTGGACACGGTGATCCTATCCCGAGCGATCCGCCGCGTCAGCGTCGCAAAATCTCCCGTAGCCGACTGCCCGTCCGAGAGGAGAATCAGGTGCTTGAGGCGCACCTCCCGCTGATACAATTGTTCGTAGGCCTCTTGCAAGGCCGGAAAGATATCTGTCCCTCCTCCACTCTTGAGCGCCGCAATCTCGTACCGGATGCTGTCTTTATCCACAGCGGGTTGGATCGGCGTGATCCACGTCGGTTCTGTGTCGAACGCGAGCACCCCGACTTCACTTCGGCGATCCAAAAGGTCCACGACGAGCTGCGCCGCCTCCTTGGCCAATTCCAGCTTGGTGAACCGGCCAGCGCCGGCATCCATGCTCCCTGACCGGTCGATGACCAGGGCCACCGCCAACGAAGGAAGCTCGAGCGGTTGCTGCGTCTCCATGGTCACGGGAAGCGCCTCTTCCACCGGGCTCTGGTAATAGCCGCCCAACCCAAAGCTGTCTTCCCCGCCCAGCATGATGAGGCCTCCGCCGTGATCGCGGACGTAGCGTCGCACGAGATCCATCTGCAGCCGGGTAAGGCGGAGGGCAGAAATATTGCTCAAGATGACGGCGTCGTACCGCAGGAGCGCCGCAAGATCCCGGGGGATCTTTTCCGGCGCAACCAAATCGACCTCGACCTGCTGATTTTTGAGGACATTCAAGAGATAGCGCGCCTGCTGCTGGTCCTTCTCTGCATACATGACCCGCGGGCGCCCTCGCACAGCGATTGTCCCGAGGGCCCGGTTATTGGTTTCGAGAACGTCTCCCGGTGCGCTCACGGATGCTTGGTAGACATGGAACCCTGCGGTCCGTAAGGTTTGTCGATAGGCGAAGACGTTCTTGCCTGGTGCGAGGTGGACCGTCTGGGCCCCCAAGAACTGTCCGTTCTTTGCGACGGTGATCCGGCCAGTGGTCTTCGCCGCGCTCAGGACGGAAAGCCGGAGGACGAACGATTCCCCCTCCTTCACCTCTCCGGGGAGACTTACCTGTTCGAGGACCACCTCACCGTTCTCCCACGTCCCGAGGGGAAGGACATGAATCTCGGCACCGTGCTCTCGGGCTGCCATGACCTCTTCCACCACACCCCCGCCGTTGTCTTGGCCGTCGCTTAAGAGAACGATCCGAGAGGCACCCTCAGGAGAAAGCGTCGCCACCGCAACCTGGAGTGCACCCGCCAGCGCGGTTGCCTCGCCCTCCGGGGGCGCGTCAGGTTCAATCCTGAAGTCCGCATCACGACGCGGCGGGATGTCGATTCGGGCTCGGGTGGCAAAGGTGATGAGACCTGCGGTGTCTCCGCCTCCCTTCCACGCGAGAGCCTGCCGGACAAATTCCCAGGCCTTCGCCTGCTCATGGAACGGGACACTCTCTGAGCGATCCCACAGAAATAGGACGTTTAGCCGATCCACGCTGCGGGAAAGCGAGGGGTTCATGAGCGCCCAACCGATGCAGAGCAACCCCACTCCCCGGCAAGCCATAAAGGCAAGTCCGCGTTGCCTACGCTGGACCGCGAGGAGAAATTCAATGCCCAAAACCCCCAGTGCGATGCTCACCAGCAAGGGCCAGAGCTTCCATGTCGCCTCGAAGCTCCCGCTCTCCAAGGAGATCCTGCGGGTTGGCAGGGGAGCCCGCGGGGTGAGATCCCACTCGCTACCCGGAACATTGAGGGCGATCTGTCGCTGCCACGCTCCAGCCCGGATCTGATAGACCCCGGCCCGGTGCAGGGTCGGAAGATAGGCCTGTCCCCGGAACATCGGCACCGCGCGTTCCTCCCCATCGACGCGTCTCAAGGTCGGTTTTGTGGCGGCTGGGTCCACCGTCACCGTTACCGGGGTCCCCACGACGCCTTGGAGCTCACCATCGTCACTCCGTGTGGGAGAGAGCCATCGCAAGGCGTTCGAGACGAAGATGGGGAAGGCGGCGCGTAGGGGCAGGTCCGATTTGAGCGGGTCAAAGCCGACAAAGACAAGTCGGTGTTCCCCATCATGGAATGCCACGGCCAAAGGTGTCAGCTGTGACTCGACGAGCGTGTGGCCTCCTGCTAAGGGCCGGATTTTGAGTGCTGCCTCGATGACGACGTGGGAAAGATCGAGATGCCGCGTCACGGGATGGTGCCGGTCCCAGTCCACGATACGGGGCATCCGGACCGTGCCGCGAATCTCAATCGGTGCGTTCCCCGGGACGGAGCGGAAGAGAAGGTATCGACCAGGTGGAATCCAACTGGGAGAGTAATTATCCAACACGACCAGGTCCTGTCCGGCTCGGGCCTGGGGGAACGCCTCAGGATCAACCACGGTGACCTGCACTTGGGGGTCCGTCTTGAGTGCCTTTTCCAGAAAGAGATTCCCCTCGCTGACGAGGAGGACGTTCAATGTTTCGGACGCTGGGATGACCGCGAAGGCCCGATTGTCCACCTCGAGGTCGTCGGCCAACTCCAGCCTCGCCTCCACTACTCCCGCTCCCCGGGCAATCACAGGAATAATGAGGCCCCGTCGGGTCCGGGCGGGCAATGTCACCTCCTCCGCATGCAGAGGTTTCCCTCCAAGCGACAGGACGAGCGGAAAGGTCATGGTCTCGGGGGCAGAGTTGGTGAGGTCAACAAATAACTCGTATCGCGATGCAGAGTAGTAGCTCTTGCGAATCCGGAAGGCGGTAATCCCGACGTTCAGACTTCGGGTCCCGATGCGATGCATCGTCACTGCGTGATTTGTCCGTGGAGACCATACAGGGCGGTCATACGCGCCGTCGGTGAAAAGGTGCACCTCGAGCGGCGCCTCACCAGCCAATGTACTTAACAGCTCCACCGCCTCCGTGATGGTTCCTTCGCCGTCCTGGGGCGTGAGGCGGTACAATGCTGCTCGCGCCAGTCGCCTTGCGGTCGTGAACGATTGGTGAACCACCGGCCGGATCCCTGCCTCCATCACCAAGACTTCCCGCCCTGTCTCAAGACCGCCGAGAATGGCCAGGGCCTCGGCGCGGGCGACTTCGAATCGTGAGGGGGGAACATCGGTCGCCTGCATGCTCATAGAGGTGTCAAGCACCAATGCCACTCGCTTGATCCCCGTCTGCCACCAGTGCCGCTCTGGCTGGGCCAGCGCGAGACTCACCAGGATGAGAAAGCAGATTTGCAGGATGAGCAGGAGATCCAGGCGGAGGTGACGCAGAAACGCCCACGACCGGGGCGGAGGAGCAGTTGCACCCCAGAGGTGGAGATGGGGGACCACGTGTGTCCTCCGGGGCCGCCGTATGCTACGCAGGAGCAGCAAAAGGGGGACCGTAAGCAGGAAGAGCAGGCCTATCGGATTCGCAAGGGTCATCCCAAAATCCCCGCGACCCGCAGATGACGAAGGATCAGGTCTTCCAGCGGGACAGACGTACTCAGTCGCAGGTAATCGATCCCCCGTTGGCGACAGAATGCTTCCAACCGATCGAAGAGGGTCTCAAGATTTTTTCGATAGAGAATCAGGGCGTCTTCTCCCACCACCTCTCGCGTCTCCCCGGTCTCGGCATCCTGAAGAATGACCGCACCCCTCAGCGGTGGGTCTATCTCCTCCGGGGCCACGAGATGCAGCAATGCCAGGTCGCACCGCCGTTTGAGGAGAAGATCCAGCCCGGCCTCAAACCCCTCGGCCACCAAAAAATCGCTCAGCACCACAATCAGATCACCCGTGCGGACCTTCTCAAGATATTCTCGCACCGCAGCTGCAAACCGGGTCTCGCCGCGGCAGGAAAGCCCGCCGAGGAAATCGAACAGGGGAAACACGCGGCCCTTTCCGCGGGCCGGCCCAAAGGCCTTTTCCACTCCACCATTGAAGAGTGCGG
>JBFHXD010000175.1:0-4416 GCA_041599135.1 Methylomirabilales bacterium (SeqCode)
CCCTCAAGGGAGTCTATTCCTCCGTGTCAAGCTTTCCGTGCCGTTTCTCTTTCCTGACGCCCCTCGGTGATGAGGATGATAATGCCGATTATATCCTGAACCCCCGATCTCATGATCCACGTGAAGCTCGAGCGGCGAACAGGGGGACGCCGTACTCCTCAAGGATCGCTTTAATCTCGGCCTGCTGCTGTTGCAGCACGTGCTCCAACTCCGCCTTGAGCTCCTTATTGCCGTGGCTGACGCCCATGGAGATTTCGAAGCTCATGGGCCAGTGGGGATTCTCCTCCGCTATGGGCACGACCTGCAAGGGGCAACCAGACATTTTTTTGACACAGTATCCGGCGTCCGGCCCCCAGATCATGACCACGTCGATCTTGCCGGCAATCAGATCCTTGACTGGTATCTGGAGGAAATCTTCCGGGTGATCCCAGTCATAGTTGCGTGAGTACTGAACAACGTGGTCACCAAAAATCCCTCTTTGGGAGAGGGCCATGTGGGGCGGCGTGTTGCTATAGACGCCAATCCGCAGCTTCCTCAAGATCGGATCATCCAGTGATGCGATCTCAAAGTCACGACCGGACGCATAGGCGATAACATAGCCCGTACGGTAATACGGTGTGGTCGCGAGGACCCGCTCATACTCCTTCGGGACCCCGATGATGACATCACACAGCCCGGCTCCAAGGGTATTCCGAACCAGCCCCCGCTGGTGGGGCCACCAGTAATAGCTGAGCTTCGCCCCCAATGCCTTGGCGGTCAGCTCGGCGATCTTGTTCTCGAACCCTTCCTGCCGTTTGTTCGAGAAGGGGAGGTTGTTGGGATCGGCACAGACCCGCAATTGCTTCACTTCGTCTCCCCGTGCCCCTCCTATAAAAACGAACGGGAGCAGGAAGAGCAGCACGATCGAGAGACGCAGCGTTCTGTGGTTCATCGCTCTCTCTCCGGCTTTACGGTTTTCTTTCATCCTTCTCCTGTTTCGCTTAGACGTTTCCGCGACCCTGCCTATTCACCGCAACCTTCGCAGTGAATCGCACGCGAACACACCTGACACAAAAAATCACCCCGCCGGAACGGGGTGATTCCTGTACAGAAACGGGAAAAGGGGAACTCCGGCGCCGGGGAAGTCCCGGCGCCGGGTACCCTGTAGACTTACAGGCCGAACACGTAGAGGACCCCACCCTTGGTGGTGGCTTTGTCCAGACCAGCTCCGTACGCAACCCCCACTGCGCCTAACGCGCCGAAGGGATCATCGCCGGGCAGATCCAGAGACACCGGTGCGCCGAACCATCCACCGACCCCGGCGTACGCCGCCACATACTGCTTGCCGTCGGGGCCCAGATAGGTCATTGGCGCGGAGATCATCCCGGAGGCGACCTTGTTCTTCCACAGCAAGCGACCCGTACGGGCATCGACTGCCTTGAACCACCCGTCCATGGTGCCGTAAAAGACCAGGTCCGTCGCGGTCGTGAGGGTCCCGCTCCAAGCCGGGAAGGGCTCCTTGATCCCCCACGCCTTCTTCCCTTTGCTCCCATCCCAAGCGATCAGCTCACCCAGGTGGCCGCCACGGCCAGGGAACATCAAGACGTTGGCGCCGACATAGGCCGCGCCCGACGTGTACTTGACCTCTACGCCCTCATAGTTCATGCACATGTTGTTGGTCGGGACGTAGAACAGCTTGGTCCGCGGAGAGTACGAGGCGGGCTGCTGGTCCTTGCCTCCCATCGCGCAGGGACAGATGTCCTTGGTGTCCACGCCTTGCTTGGTCCGCTTCTCCGGCACCTCGATCGGCCGCCCGGTCTTCTTGTCGACCCCGGTTGCCCAGTTCGTGAACACAAAGTGCTCGGCCACATGGATCGTGCCGTCTCTGCGGTCCAGCGTATACCCAAAGCCGTTCCGGTCGAAGTGGGTCAGGCTCGGGATGTTCTTCCCGCCGATTCTCTGCGTGGTGAGGATATGCTCGTTCACCCCGTCATAGTCCCAGGCATCGTGCGGGGTCATCTGGTAGGCCCACGCGGCCTTCCCGTCGTCCGGATTCCGGGCCCAGATCGTCATGGACCACTTGTTGTCGCCGGGCCGCTGCGTCGGATTCCAGCTTCCGGGGTTGCCTGTGGAGTAGTAGAAGAGGTCCAGCTTGGGATCCCAGGCGTACCAACCCCAGGTCGTACCGCCGCCCCGTGTCCACTCGTCGCCCTGCCAGGTCTTGGTCCCCTGGTCAAAGCGGCCGTATTCGGGGTGGGCAGCATTGAAGTCGCTGCGGAGGCGAAGATCGCTGTCGGGTCCCATGCTGTAGGCCCGCCATTCCTGCTTTCCGGTATTAATATTGTAGGCGGTCACGCTACCCCGGACCCCGAACTCACCACCCGAGATTCCGACGATATACTTGTCCTTGACGACCAGATTGGGGCCGGTCATCGTCTGTCCCTGGGCCGGATCGGCATTCTTGGCCTTCCAGATCTCCTTCCCCGTCTTGGCGTCGAGGGCGATCACCTGTCCGTCGAGAGTACCCATGAGGATCTTGCCCTCCACGTAACTCAAGCCCCGGTGGACCAGGTCGCAGCAGGCAACAGGCACCGCCCGTTTATCCTGCTTCGGAGTATAGCTCCATATCATCGGGGCCCCCGGCTGCGTCAGATCGAGGGCGTACACGTGATTGGGGAAGGAACTGTGAGCGTACATCGTGGTGCCGACGACCAGCGGCGCTCCTTCCTGGCCCTGAAGCGTTGCCAGCGAGAAGGACCAGGCGACTTTGAGTTTGCTGACGTTCCTTTGGGTGATCTGGCTTAACCGGCTATAGCCGGTCGCGTCATAGTTCTTCCGCTGGATCACCCACTGGCCGTCATCTTCCTGCAACTTCAGGAGATTATCGTTAGCACGTACTGCAAGCGGGAGTAACAAAACTAGGGAGAGGGACAAAACAAGCATACGCTTCATCGTTCACTCTCCTGACTTTGGGGTTTTGTGTCTGATCGGGGACTCACCACACCAAGTGTGGCAAGAAAGAACTTTCGTAACCCCCTCCGCTTCCTCACATTATCCTCTCGATTGCCACCTCCTTTCTTCCAGAATACGGCACTCGTGTCGTCGGTGAGTGCGGCGTTTTGCTGAATAGTTGAGAAAGTAAAACCTGGTTCCAATTTGAGGATGCGCATAAAATAGCCCCCCCTTTTCCCCTTGTCAAGAGAAAAAACCAAAAAAACTCTTGACAGGCTGCCCCCTCCCGGATACAAAACAGCCAGCAATATAAGCTCCCAACCATAATGCAGTGGTGTGTCTCTTTCACCGCAGTCCCATATCACGCGGTCAAAAGAAACCGTGTGTCGCAACAAACGGCGAGCGTGAGAGGATAACCAGGGTCGCCGGATAGAGTTTAGGAGGAACCGGTGAAAGAACTTTTTGAACACGGACCGAGACGAAATGTCTTCAAATCCGAACGGGGTTTTGTTTTCCCGGTCTCTGTCCTGGTTTGTATCGGATTACTCCTGCTCTCCACACCCCGTCCAGCTGCGGCTGCCACTGATTTGTCCAGTGCCGCCGAGACGATCGCCAAACGCCTCGCGGCTGACATCTCCACAGCCCCCGAAGAAGAGTTGGGCCGCGTTATCTTTGTCGTGCCTCCGGTAGGCCTCGTGCTCAAACTCGCGAAGAGCGGAGTGAGTTTGGATGGGGAGTATCTCCTCACCCGGGCGCCGGAAAAGTCCGGACCGGGTGCTTTTCCGATGGTGATCGGGGCCGTCCGCGTGACGGCGGTACGGCAGGACAAGGCGAGAGCCATCCTCCTCTGGTCCAAGCACGCCCCGCGCGAGGGAGACCAGCTCGTCCCGCCCTCCCGCGTCACCATCCTGCTCCTGCCGACCCGGGACCTCGCGCACCACCCTGGGGCGACCACAGCTCTCACGGATCAGGCCTTCGAGATCGCCTTAGGCCAGGTATCCCGGCTCCGAGTCGTCCGGCTCGACCGCGAGCCTGAGGGTGAACAGGCGCAAAACATCCTGAGGACAGCTGGCGAAATTGGCCTTTTCCTCGAACCGGTAATTCTTCCCGACCCTACCGGTGTCAGGGTGGGGGCAAAGGCGCGCTCGGTCCTTTCAGGGTACACCGCCGGGACTTACGCCGAGGTTGTCGCACTTGGACCTCCGCCGGCGCTGCCCCGCATGGCGCGGCCCGCTCCTGGCGGGGTCCAGCCTACGATCCCCGCCCCGCCGACCCAGCCCTCCGAGGAACGGCCGCCGTGGGTAGAGCCCCAAGTAAAAGAAGAGACGATTCCGACCTCTCCACTGAGTGCGAAGGCCGAGGAAGCGCCCCCCGGCTTTGTGATCACCAAGAAGGAATCAGAACCTGGCCAGATCCTGCTGGAATCGGAGAAGCCCGGCCCCGTCCAGATGAAGCTTGAGCACGCGCTGGTCGGCATCGCCGCGG
>JBFHXD010000176.1:0-4388 GCA_041599135.1 Methylomirabilales bacterium (SeqCode)
CCGATCTGGAACACCAATTCGTCTTTGTGCTCATCCTTGAGGAGGAGCGAGCTCGCCTCCACGCCCATCAAGCCCTGGATCCGGTCCATAATCAGGCGGAACACCTCCATGGGGTCCAGCGTTGAGGTGAGCAGGGTGGCCAACTCGTTCAAGGCGGCGAGCTCCTCAATCCGGCGCACCGGGGTACTTGTGTCCTGGATCAACAGCAGCAGCCCCGCCACGTGGCCGTCCGCGAGGACATTCGTGAGGGTGAGGTGAAACGTCTGGTCCCCGTGCTGATAAACGAAGCGCTCGGTCGCCACTCCCTCGCATGACGCGAGAATCTCGAGGGAGCGGATTAATGGATCTTTCTTGCCGTCCCGCACAATCGAGGAAAGCGCGGTCCCCACCAGGTCGTCCGCTGCGCGTTGGAGCAGGGCGGCACCCGCTGGATTCACGTAGAGGATGAAAAGCGATGGATCGAGGAAGACAATCCCTTCGCCGAGATTCTGAAGGAGCGATTGCAGGTGAGACGTGTGGACCAGGCTTTCCGTGATGATCCGCCGGGGTTCGATCTCTCCAAAGCCCGGACTTTCTTGTATCTCGGCACTTTCTCTCATTTAGACACCACGTTGGGCTGCGTTGCTCACGTTCTTTCAGCTTTGAAAGTGAGCAAAATCGGTGCCAAGGAGTATTTGAACGGCACTGCTGGGGGAGGCCAGACAGGCCGGTGGAAATAGGGGCCAGACGCGCAAAATTGACTCCCCCCATGGCCCGTGCTAGAGTAGATTCCGACCATTCCCAGCAAATCCCGGAAGGGTTCGCGCGACTCACACATGCAAATCCGGCTCAACGGCAAAGAGCGCGATGTGCGCGATGGCATCACGGTTGTCGAGCTCTTGGAAGAGCTGAAGATTCAGCCGGAACGGGTGGCGGTGCTGGTCAACCAGGAGATTGTCAAAAAGCCCTCTTACGTTTCTGCAATGCTCCACGATGGAGACGCCGTTGAGGTCCTCACGGTGATGGCGGGAGGGCGGGGGGAAATTCGATGAGCGAGTATAAGGACGAGCCGCTGCGATTCGGAGGAAAAGAGTTCAAGTCTCGTCTGATCGTCGGGAGTAGCAAGTATCCGGACCCGGCAATCATGCAGAAGGCGTGGGAGGCCTCGGGGGCAGAGATGATCACCGTCGCCATTCGGCGCATGAACCTGGCGACCGGCGGTTCCCTGTTAGATTACATTGATCGTGACCGATACACGCTCCTCCCCAACACCGCGGGGTGCTATACAAAGGAGGAGGCGATCAAGACCTCGCTCATCGCGCGGGAGATGGGGCTGTCCGAGATGGTCAAGCTGGAAGTGATCGGTGACGAAAAGACTCTGTTCCCTGATACGACTGCGCTCGTGGAGGCGACAGAGGTGCTGGTGAAGGAAGGTTTCATCGTCCTCCCGTATACCAACGATGACCCAATCATTGCCAAAAAGCTCGAAGACGCCGGCGCAGCCGCCGTGATGCCTCTCGGGGCCCCGATCGGGTCGGGTCTTGGGATCCGGAACCCGTATAACATCAGGATCATTCTGGAGATGGTCCGCGTACCGGTCATTGTGGATGCCGGTGTTGGGACTGCCTCCGATGCGTCGATCGCCATGGAGCTGGGGTGCGATGGGGTGTTAATGAACACCGGCATCGCAGGTGCCAAAGACCCGGTCACGATGGCATTCGCGATGCGCCATGCGGTCGAGGCTGGGCGTCTGGCCTATCTGGCCGGACGGATCCCGAAGAAGCTTTACGCCTCCGCCTCCACCCCCCTGGAAGGGATGCCCGAGCTGATCTAACCACCAGCTCCCGGATTTCTGTTCACCGTATCCTCTCGAAAGCCGGCAGCGTTCAGCCAACCATTCCATGACGTTTCTCAAAGAAGATCCCCGCAGCTGGGGGCTTTATGTCGTCACTGATCGTACGCAGACCGCGGGCAGGTCACTTGAGGAGGTGGTTCGCGCTGCGTTAGCGGGCGGGGCCCGAGTCTTTCAGCTGCGAGAGAAGGATCTCACGGTCCGGGAGCTCACGCGAGTGGCCGAACGACTCCTTGGTGTTATCCATCCCGCCGGGGGCCTCCTGCTGATCAATGATCGTATCGATGTAGCCCTGGCTGTTGGAGCCGACGGGGCCCATCTGAGCCAGCGAAGCCTTCCACCAGTCGTGGCCCGTCGCCTGATAGGACCCGAACGACTTCTGGGCGTTTCCTGTCATTCCCTGGCTGAAGCAGCGGAAGCTCAGGAGGGCGGAGCCGATTTTATCCTCTTGGGACCGATTTTCTTCACGCCGTCTAAGGCGCCGTTTGGTGCTCCGCTGGGTGTGGAAATCCTCAGGGAGGTTCGCCCTCACATCCATCTCCCCGTCCTCGCGATTGGGGGGGTCAACCGCACGACTCGGCAGCAGGTCCTCAGCGCGGGGGCAGATGGGGTCGCAGTCATCTCCGCCGTGATGGCCGCGCCCGATATCACCGAAGCGGTGAGTGTCCTGCTGTCCTAACCGTACTTTTCCTTTGGAGGGTCAGCGCTCTGGCTCGGCTTGGCCCTCAGCGTCTTCACGCCTGAGCCGGCGACGCCACGTGGCGAGCCGCGTTTGGATCTCGGCTTCGTATCCTCGATCGGTGGGCTCGTAATACGTGCGACCTTTCAGCTCCGTCGGCAGGTGCTCTTGGTCCACGAGGGCATCCGGGGAGTCGTGGGCGTATCGGTAGCCCACGCCAAAGCTCAGACTTTTCATGAGGGGGGTTGGCGCATTCCGGAGATGAAGCGGCACGGGAGGAGCGGGTCCCTCTTCCACATCGGTGAGAGCCTTTTCGTAGGCACGATAGACCGCGTTCGATTTGGGCGCCGTGGCGAGGTAGCAGGCGCACTGGGCCAAGGCGAGCTCCCCCTCGGGACTTCCGAGCATGTGATATGCCTCTTTCGCCGCGACCGCGACCGACAGGGCCGCGGGGTCGGCGTTGCCGATGTCCTCGGAGGCGATGCGGATGAGCCGGCGGGCGATGTAGAGGGGGTCTTCCCCTGCGGTGAGCATTCTCGCCAACCAATAGAGAGTGGCGTCGGGGTCACCGTCCCTTAGGCTTTTGTGGAGGGCAGAGATGAGGGCGTAGTGTTCTTCTCCCGTCTTGTCGTAAAGGAGGATTCGCCGCTGGGCCGCCTCCACGACGATGGGCAGGGTAATTTCAAGCGTCCCGTGGGGGTCCCGCGGTGCGATCTGTGCAGCAAGTTCAAGCGTATTGAGGACGACCCGCGCGTCGCCCGACGCCAGGCGGAGCAAGTGCGGCAGGACCTCTGGGTGAAGCTGTAGCTTCTGAGAGCCGAGGCCTCTTTCCGGGTCGTCCAAGGCTCGCCGGATGATCACGGACAGGTCGGCTTCAGCAAGAGGATCGAGACGAAAGACTTTGACCCGAGAGAGGAGTGGAGCCACCACCTCGAAGGATGGGTTTTCCGTGGTGGCCCCGATGAGGGTGATGACGCCTTTCTCCACGTGGGGCAGAAAGGCATCTTGCTGCGCCTTGTTGAATCGGTGAATCTCATCGATGAAGAGGATGGTTCGTCGTCCTTCCCGCTGTTCATACCACTGCGCCTGTTTAATCACCTCCTTGATCTCTCGGATCCCGGCGGTGACCGCCGAGAAGGGGACGAAGGCGGCTTTGGATCGCTCGGCGATCAGATAGGCGAGCGTGGTCTTCCCCGACCCCGGCGGCCCCCAGAGGATCATCGAGGGGACCTCGCCCTGGTCGAGGGCGAGCCGCAACACTCGGCCTTCGCCCAACAGGTGCGTCTGCCCCACGAACTCTTCTATGCTGCGGGGCCGCATCCGATCCGCGAGGGGTGCGTTCCGCTTTCGCTCTTTTTTCTTCGGCTGCTCGAACAGCTCCACGGCTCCTCCGGAGAAGTGACTAGTGACTGGTTACCATTCCGCATTCACCACCCACCAATCACCATTCACTAATCACTAATCACTGGCGCGGACGCGCCCAGACGGGCTTCCGCTTTTCTAGGAAAGCCCGAATACCTTCCTCGGCATCGCCCATTGCAACGGCTAGGCTGAAGAGGGTTGCCTCGTATTCGAGCCCGTCGGTGAGAGGCATCTCAATGCCATGGACGACAGCCTCAAGACAAAGCTGGAGGACCGTCGGGGACTTGGTCAAGAGAAGGCGAGCGAGCTTCTCGGCCTCGGGGATCAGGTCTTTTAATGGGACGACTTTATTGACGAGGCCGATCCGGTACGCCTCGTGTGCGTCGATCATCTCGCCCATGAGCATCAGCGCGATTGCGTGCTTGCGTCCCACCTGCCGAGGGAGACGCTGTGTGGCCCCCCAGCAGGGATTGAAGCCAATGTTGATTTCGGGCTGGCCGAGTTTTGCAGTCTCAG
>JBFHXD010000177.1:0-4360 GCA_041599135.1 Methylomirabilales bacterium (SeqCode)
CCCGAGGCAGGGGACGAAAAGCATCGTGAACATGATGTAAGAGTTCTGGCACCCGCTCAAAAATCGGCACCAGCAGGGGGAATCAGGTATGCCTGCGGAGAAAGACCTCGGGTCTGCCAAGTTGACGGAGCGTGGCGCTAGCCCGCATTATTCACGAAAAATTCCGTTCGTAAAGAATGCGCCTGCAGGTGCGGACTCGGCCGCACCGGCAGGTTTCGACAGGCCGCTCCCGCGGCCTCTCAAGGCTAGCTCACGAGGTTTGAGAAATCTTTCTTGGTAGAATGCTTGGGCAGCCCGCGGGAAAGATGTTGTGACAGCTTCCGCAACGTCTCGGCACCCTCCATGGCCTTTTGGATGGCACGCACCATGCCCGGACTTGCGTGGGTGGCGGCATTGAAGAGTTCCCCCAGATGGGATTCCAGCACATCGAGAGGGCCTGTGAATTCCTCGGCAACGCTCGACAAGACATGTTCAGCCGTGGAATGGCCTTCTCGTTCAAGGAAGGTCGCCTTCTCGATCACCGCGGCGGCGTGGAGGGCAATGACTTCCAGTAGGTGAAGATCCTCCTCGGTAAAGCGCCGCCCATTGATGTGATTGAGGAGCTGGACGACCCCGATGATCCCCCGGCTGGTCTTGAGGGGGACGCACAGCATGGAGCGAGTCACGAAACCGCTTGCCTCGTCCACCGAGCCAGAGAACCGCGGGTCAGCACTGGTGTCGGGAATGAGGACGGCCTCCCCGGTCTGGGCGACCCATCCGGCAATGCCCTGGCCGGGCGAAAGTCGGCACCCACGGATCCGATCCGCGACGGGCCCCAGAGCGACCGCGAAGACGAGTTCCCCGGTTGCCTCGTCGCACAGCAGCAGGGAGCCCGCCTTGGCGCGGAGCGCGGCGCCAATTCGCTCGATAGCCAGCTCAAGAACCATTTGGAGATCGTGGGCAGCGTTCAAAATGGTGGCGACGAGGTTCAGGGCCTCGAGTTCCTCGATCCGCCGCTTGAGCGCCGCAATGTCCTGGATGACCGCGACCTCCTGGCCTTTCAGCGTCCTCCCCAGCAGCTCTCGAAAAAAGGACTCCACCAGGTTTTGATGCTCTTCGAGATCGGTGATTTTCACTCGGCGTACCTGGCCGTCTGACATATGCGGTCGGTGGGTAATCTCGGTGGTACACTCCCACATCCGGGACAAACGGCCATCGGGTTCGAAGATTGGATTGAAAAAGATCGTCCCAATCTTGCCCTCAGCCGAGTCGTAGTCATATACCAGGTTGACACACCCCATACCGGTTTCCCACACGTTGGGATGCCTGCCTGGCGGATTGGACTGACTTACATCAAGCTGCCCAGCCTGCTTTTGCGCTTGGCTTTTATCATCAGAGGTGATGTAAAACTTGAGCATCGGCTCCCTACCCCGCGAATTATAGATTCCACGAGGACACGGACTGCTGGCCCCCCTTCTCGTCGGCCTCGCCGGGACAAATATTGAGCAATATCAATGCCAAAACGGGGTTTTGATGATGTACCTTTCTTGGTTATTTTTCCTGTAAATACGGGAAGTTACGAGGGCAAGATGGAGGGGGTCGAGTCCGCGCCGCAGGAAAATTCGATGACTACCTGAAATTGGCGATTTTCTACCGCCAGTCTTGCTTCAGGATTCACCGCTTGCCCGCCCCGGACGGACAATCCATCGCTGGAGCAACGCGTCCAGCTCATGGGGCTTTAGCCCCTTGGAGATACAGTCATCCATCCCGGCGGCTAGGCACTTTTGCCGGTGGGCTTCCGTCGCGTGGGCGGTCATGGCGATGATGGGTGTATGCCGTGCCGCTCCCTCACGCTTGCGGATCTTGGCGGTCGCTTCGTAGCCGTCCATCTCCGGCATCTCACAGTCCATCAAGACGAGGCCGTACAGGATGCGAGACACAGCATCCACAGCCTCGCGCCCGTTGGAAGCAACATCCGCGTTGTAGCCGATTTCCTCGAGGATGCCCACCGCGACCTTTTGGTTAAGCGGGTTGTCTTCGGCGACGAGGATGCGGGGCCGAGCCCGGACCTTTTCCTCTTGGAGGCTGTGGCGGGTGATGAGCGGAGCCGCGGCTCGTTCGATCGGCGTGCCCATCACCCGGGCAATGCACTCATGGAGCTGGGATTCACGCACCGGCTTCATCAGGTAGGCAGCGGCACCCGCCTGATGGGCCATTTTGGCGTCTCCGGGCTGTCCAAAGGAGGTCAGCAAGATCAGTCGAGTTGCCGCAAGGGTGGGATCATCCTTGATCGTGTGGGCCAGCTGGATCCCATCCATATCGGGCATTTGCATGTCGAGGATTGCCAAGTCGTAAGGCGCGGCGCGGTTAGCAGCCACCCGCAACAGGCTCAGGGCAACCGGGCCATCCTCCGCGACATCGCTTTCCATTCCTCGTGAGATGATCTGGGAACGAAGAATTGTGCGGTTGGGGGCGTTGTCGTCGACAATGAGGACTCGAAGGGCATGAAGATCCGCCAGGGGAAGGGGCAATGCCGGGGTATTCTCTAACTGCTTCTCAAATCGCATGGTGAACCAAAAGGTACTCCCCTTCCCGAGCTCGCTCTCAACGGCGATCTGCCCACCCAGCATTTCGACGATGTCCTTCGAGATGGCGAGCCCGAGCCCTGTTCCCCCATGCTTCCTGGTGGTCGAAGTGTCCGCCTGGGCGAAGGGTTGGAACAAGTGCGCCTGCACCTCTGGCACGATCCCAATACCCGTATCGGTGACTTCGAACCGGACCACCACAGCGTCTTCTGTCTCGTCGGCGAGTCTGGCGCGCAGAATCACTTCTCCCTTCTCCGTAAACTTGATCGCGTTACCTAAAAGGTTGGTGAGGACTTGCCGGAGCCGGCCCGGGTCGCCACGCAGCGAGGTGGGTGCGTCATGGTAGACGAGGCAGGCTAGTTCTAGTCCTTTGACCTGGGCCCGGGCGGCGAGGAGTGAAACGACTTGCTCGACCGCCGTCCGCAGGTCGAAATCGATGATCTCGATCTCGAGCTTGCCCGCCTCGATCTTGGAGAAATCTAGGATATCGGTGACCGTTTTGAGCAGGGCTTCGCCGCTGCCGTGAATCGTCTCTACAATTTCCCGTTGTTCCGGAGTCAGCTCTGTGTTCAGGAGCAGCCTTGTCATCCCACTGATACCATAAATGGGCGTGCGGATCTCGTGGCTCATCGTGGCCAGGATCTCGGATTTCTTCCGGGCGGTCTCCACCGCCTGGTCGCGAGCTTCAGCGACCTCTCGGTTTTTTCTCTCCAGATCCCGCAGCGCCTGGACGACTTGCCCTTGGATCTTTTCGCGCTTCGGGATGTCCTTTTTCTTCCGCGCCATGCGATAGTATCTCCGGCTACGTTCGCTCATTAAAAACCACAGAGGCGCACCGATTACGTTCCAACTTCGAGCAAAATCAATGCCAAAGGGAGTGAGAAGACCTGATGAGACAGGCGCGTTTGATCCGCCACGTGGCAGGGGGACCAGCGGCGGTTTGCGTGGGCCCGTTTCCTTCATGCCGAAATTTGGTCACTGAAATGCGAAGCGCGAACTTCGTAAGTCATTGAAATGTAAGCCATTGATCCCTGGTACACCATTTGCTCTCCTGCTCCTGCGGGGAATTTAGGCCACCTGAACCTTGGAGGGCGAACTCCATGAGAATCCTGGTAGAGGATCGGGCCAATGTGCCTGATGTACTGCCGGACGGGACAGACTTGAGACCGTACAAGCGCCTGGCCGCGGCGGTGCTAGACGTCGCCCTGAGTGATGCGAACAGCAAGCCAGCTTCCCACTACACCATCGATGCCCGGCGGTTTCTTTCCAGGAAAAGTCCACTGCTACGGCATTGGTGCCGGCTTGCGGATGTGAATCAAGAGCGGCTGTTGGACTTCGCCAAGAAGCGACGCTGGTGTAAAAATGGCCAGAACGGCCGAGTCGTCAGAAAACGTCGGCCCACACGCCGATAGGGTTTGGCACGGCGTCCTCTGATTAGCTAAAGAATTCAACGCACCTTTTACCATCCTCCCCATGTAAACCTTACACGTTCCCGGGGTTCACAACCCTCACCTCCTTCTGATACTCGAGGTAGGATTTCATATATAAACCCTGACAGATCAGAGCGCTGGTGTTGATGAATGTCGGACGCGCTCCTGTCATGGCATAGAAGTTGCGCTTTTCCTGTACGTCCAGGAAGAAACCCGATGACACGACACGCTCATCGAGCACTGAGATCTCCCGAAGGCCGCCTGGCCCTTGACATTCGTGGCACCCTGGGGCAAATTAAAGGCTTTGCAAAACGGCGAGGGATGGACCGGCTCGCTGTGATGATGATCCACGTCATTCTGTGAGAA
>JBFHXD010000178.1:0-4325 GCA_041599135.1 Methylomirabilales bacterium (SeqCode)
ATCGGGAGCCATGATCTCACCCTCGATCTGCTGGCCAATCTCCTCCGGCGGCACGACCCCGCTCTGCATCTCTCTTCCACCAATGTGGGAAGTCTGGGCGGACTGACAGCCCTAAAGCGGGCCGAGGCTCACATCGCCGGCTCGCACCTCCTGGACGAGGAGACGGGAGAGTATAACCTCCCCTATGTGCAGCGTCTGCTGCCGGATGGACCGGTGAAGGTGCTCACCCTGGTGCATCGGGACCAGGGATTGATCCTCCCCAAGGGGAATCCGAAGGGAATTACCACGCTCAGGGACCTCACTCGGGGGGAGGTGACCTTCGTCAACCGGCAGAAGGGTGCAGGAACCCGGATGCTGTTGGATTATAAGCTGAAGGAGCTCGGGATCGATCCGGCGGCCATCATCGGCTACGAACGGGAGGAGTTCACGCATCTGGCCGTGGCCGCCGCGGTGAAGGGAGGAGTGGCCGACGTGGGGTTAGGCATCCTGGCCGCTGCTCGAGCGCTCGATCTCGACTTTGTCCCGCTCCTCAAGGAACGCTATGACCTCATCATTCCTGAACCCTTTTATCGGAGTCCTCTCTTGAAACCCCTCCTCGATCTCATCACTAGCGAGGACTTCAAAAAGGAGGTCGAGACCCTCGGCGGATACGATACCTCGGAGACCGGTCGAGTGATTGTGTAGCCCGGTGGGGTAAGAGCGCCCACAGCCAGATTTCGATTCCGCGCCCCAAGCAGAAAGGACCCCTGAAAGGACGACACAAAGGAGGAAGAGATGGCGAGTTTTGCCGAGCGCATGATTCGGGCTGCCAAGCTGGATGTCAGCCTCTATGAAGAGGTCGAAGCCGACAAGTCAGCGATGGGCCAGGCCATAGGGGTTGTGGTGCTCTCCAGTGTCGCTGCCGGGGTGCCCGTGATGGGTCAAGCGGGCGTTGGCGGTATTTTCTTCGGCACGATCCTCGACCTCATCGGATGGTGCATCTGGGCGTTTTTGACCTATCTGATCGGTACGAAACTCCTTCCCGAGCCTCAGACCAGGGCGGACATGGGAGAGATGTTACGCACCATCGGCTTTTCCCGCGCGCCGGGGCTGATCCTGGTACTGGGAATCGTTCCCCCCCTGACATGGATTGTTTTTTTCGTGGCTGCGATCTGGATGCTGGTCGCCATGGTGATCGCGGTGAGGCAGGCGCTCGATTATAGTGGGACCTGGCGGGCGGTGGGCGTTTGCGCGATCGGATGGATCGTGTATGTCCTGTTCGTCAGGATCGTGATCTCGATGCTGGGAGGGGCCGCGCCGCCGGCTTAGGCCTGCCAAAACGATTGCGCGGTGTGTCCCCAAACGCGACGAAGCTCGTCAGGACGCAGGGGGCGGTTGCCTTGACAGGACCAGGGGCCTATGGTAGAGAAGGGACCGCGGAGAACGGCCATGCCCATCGCTCCCGGTGAATTTCAACGCATGAGGGACGAGGAGGCGCGCCGCGCTTTCGCCCACCAACAAATTCGGCGGGAGCGTTGGAAGCGGCGGCTGCCCTGGTTGCTCCTCGGAGCAGCCACGCTTTTGACCCTGGCCCTTTTCGGAGATTCGCTGCTTACCTTTCTGCTCGCTTTGAGTGCTGGTTAAGGGGTCCCTGCTTGGTGTCTCGCCTCTAACCATAGTCGAAAAACCACCAGAGCAGTGTTGATTCTTCGAATAGGCGATCCGTCGCATGGATGAGCTTGCCTGAATACTCCCACCACCAACTCTCACCAATCGTCGTCTCAAATGGGAAGGAGTCCGGGGGTGGACGATGTGTCGGCCAGGGCGCGCCTGCTGGGGTGGCGCGAGTATTTCTGTTCCTGCGGAACAGTGAACATCTCGTTGAAAGGAGGGGGAAGCGATGACAGGAATTTCGATGGAGATGATTACACCGTGGCTGCTCAGCACCGGAGTATCTGTGCTCCGGATCGTCTTGATCCTGATCGGCGGCTATATCGCCTCTCGTCTGCTTCGGGCTGGCCTCAGTCGGCTCGAGGCGACACTGATCACAACGGGAGAAAAAACTGAGACGGTTCCGGGGGCCACGAAAAAGCGGGTCTCGACTCTGGTGGGCATGCTCCGCACCATTGCGCTGGTGCTCTTGTGGGCGATCGTTTTGATCATTGCGCTCGACCAGATCGGGTTGGATGTAACCCCGATCCTGGCCGGTGCCGGGATTATCGGTCTGGCCGTGGGCTTCGGCGCGCAGAACATCGTCCGCGACTTGATCAGCGGATTCTTCATGGTGCTGGAAAACCAGGTCCGGGTCGGTGATGTCGCGATCGTGAATGGGACGGGGGGGCTTGTCGAGGCGATCACCTTCCGGACGATCGTGCTACGAGACCTCGCGGGGGTGGTCCACGTCTTTCCCAATGGCACGATCAATACCCTCTCCAACATGACCAAGGTGTGGTCGGGGTATGTCCTCGATATGGGCGTCGCGTACAAAGAAGATACGGACCATGTCGCCGAAGTAATGCGGCGCGTAGCGGAGGGGATGCGAGAGGATCCTGACTGGCGAGACCGAATTCTGGAGCCGATTGAGATTTTGGGAGTGGATGACTTCGCAGATTCCGCCGTGATCGTCAAGGCGCGGCTCAAGACCCAGCCGATTCAGCAGTGGAATGTGGGGCGAGAGTATCGGCGGCGACTCAAGAAGGCCTTTGATGCCGAGGGGATCGAGATCCCCTTCCCGCACCGCTCGATCTATGTGGGGGAGGTGACCAAGCCGTTCCAGGTGCAGTTACAGGAGGCGGCGGCCATATCGGGGGCAACCGAATAGGACGCAGGAAGCCCGTGGCTCTATAGGCGCCAGGTAATGACCTTGGGGAAAGGAACCCCTAGATTTCGCGCCAGGAAAGGATCTTGACGAAGTTGAATGCCTGTCCCCCTGGCATGCCGGGCGGAAGGTACTTCACGAGATTGGGCATCTGGTAGACGCGAGGGACCTGGGCCCCCATGTCAAAAAATCGGGTGACGATTCCCCCGACCACCTGGTATTGCTTTGTCAGTCGAACCTGGTTTTCGGCAAACACTGCGGCCGCGACATTGTTTTGCGATCGCGCCATGACGAGCTGGTCCTTGGCGATCAGGCCGAGCGTATCGACCGTTGGATAGGTCCCGAGGGGCAAAAGATCGCTATTGACCGTGATACTCACCTGGTGAGCCCCGGCGGTCGTATCTGCACTCCAATTCGCGCCCGCGTCCTTGCCATACAGGGTTCCCCCTACACCTGGGGTGGTGTAATTGATGGTCGTGATTTGGGTCGGTCCGGTGGTGCCACCGAGGGTGATCTCGCCGGCGACCCGAATGATTCCCTGCACAGTCAAGGTCTGGGAGATGCTGTCCCAGGCGAGGCGGTTGATTCCGTCCGTAACGTCGAAGCTCAGGGTGTTGGCGTATATCGTCAGATCGGTGCCATTCGTCGCCGAGGGATCAACGATGGCGCCGGCCGTGATGGGGTCCCAGGAATTGGCATCGAGCCAGTCCTCATAGGTTCCCGGCAGCGCGTCAGGCCGCGGGCCGGTCAGGGAGGGGAAGGGGATGTTAAAGTCGGCCGGGAGGTCGTACTTGGCGTATAGGCCGTTGTCTGAGTAGACGTATTGGTCGCCAAAGGATCCAGCGTAGCCGTACTCGGTGTAGGTTCCGTCGATCCGGCGCTTGACCCCCGCGGGAATGGGATTGAGGTCAACATCGAGATCGGCCGGACCATTCCCCGCGCGGGCCGAGCCGCTGTTCATTTCGATCCGCCCTTCTTTGACCCTGATCTCGGCATCCAGGGTGGAGGGATTGGCATTCGGGAGCTTGCCCACAAAGACCGGGTTGAGGCCGTTATACCAATTGAAGATGCCGGCAGTTCCTCCAAAGTCAGCGGCGGTCCCGGCGGGACCAAGGCCCTGCCCCAGGATGTGAACCGAGCCGGCGATTACCACGTTACCGTTGATCCGCAAGCCGGTCCCACCACCTCCCCCGAAGATCGCGTTATTCCAGACAGACAGGTCCCGCACCTCCACCCGGACATCCACCGTCTTCCTGGTTTGAAGCGGCCCGGTCCCCTCGGCCCGGATGGTCATCTTGTTGCTGTTGAGCAGTCCGAGCTTGAGGTCATAGGTGGAGCCGTCCCCGTAGGCGTCGACGTTGACGTTGGTATACAAGGTCTGGAAGTAGATGTTGTCGCCCGGGTACGGAGGGACGACCGCGGGCTCGGCCGGGATCGGGCCGCCGAGGTCGTAACAGCGCTGTTGGGGCGGGACCCCTTGCCAGGTGATCAAGGCCGAGCAATCGATAGGCTGGCCGCCGGCGACGGG
>JBFHXD010000179.1:0-4245 GCA_041599135.1 Methylomirabilales bacterium (SeqCode)
ACAGGGATGGCCAAAAGGCGGTCTCCATCTGGCAGCGCCTACAGATTGAGAAACCCTCTGGCCGGTGATCGCCTCGAGCTCACTGAGGAGGTATTCGACCGCAATATCCTTTTAATAGTTAAGGGGGACTAGAAGCATTAATGCGAGAAGAGCACTGCACGTAGTAGGTTTCTTCGCCATCGCCGTTTTTCTTCTTACCGTTGGGGCCCCGAAAGGGGGTGGAGAGCAGAACCAAAAGCTTGTCTATCGTCCCTACGATGTCGGGGAGGTAGACTTCGGCACCCCGGTGCCAGCGACCGCGGAGACTGTCAAAGCGGGGAAAACGCTTTACATGGCTAACTGCGCCCGTTGTCATGGACTTACGGGGAAGGGGGACGGGCCGCTGGCCTACCTGATGAGCCCGAAGCCCCGCGATTTTACCCAGAAGTTGTACAAGGTCCGCACGACCCCCAGCAGCCAGCTCCCCACCGATCAGGATCTTTACAGGGCCATCACCCTGGGGATGCCCGGCGCGGGGATGCCGCCCTGGAAAGGTAAGCTCAGCCAGAAGGAACGCTGGCAACTCGTCCACTATATCAAGACCTTGTATCCACAATGGGAAGCAACCGTCAGAGACTTTCCCTTAACGCCGATTAGCATTTCCAAACGGATCGCGGCTTCCAAAGACAGCATCGCGAGGGGGAAGGAACTGTACCGATTGCTGGAGTGCTGGAAGTGCCACGGAGACAGAGGCAAGGGCGACGGCCCCAGCTCTGACGAGCTTGAGGACGATTGGGGGAGCAAGATCCTCCCTGGCGACCTGACGAAACCCTGGTTCTTCCGCGTGGCTTCAAGCCCTGAGGACATCTACCGATTGACACTCACGGGCGTGCAAGGGACCCCAATGCCCTCTTATGACGAGGAGATCCTCAACGAATCGGATCGCTGGCACTTGGTCAACTTCGTCCTCTCCCTCACAGAGGGCAGGCCGCCGGAGCCCGTGCTGATCGAGGCGTTGAAGAGCCCGACCTTCGGGATCAAGGCCTTTGAAGAGGCAACGAAGATCGGGTCGGCAGCTGGCACGCCCGACGTGGTGTTCGACGTCGTCGCGAGCGGGTGGGAAATGTGGGTCATGAAGGACGGGAAATATTTGCCCCGGGTCAATGGGCTCGCCCAAGCCGGACAAGTGATTCGGGTGAAAAAGGGGCAGGTAGTCCAGATCAACTTCTGGCCGACGGACGACGGGCTCGGCGTCCCCCACGGCCACGGGTTCTCCATCGAGGGATACGACGACCGCCTGTACGGCCTGTACTCTGCGGCGGGGCCGGTGGAGGGGTCGGGAGCGGCTTACGTCGAGCATCCGCTGGCCTATCGCTTCGTCGCGGATCGGACCGGGGAGTTCCCTTATTACTGCTCAATCCAGTGTGACCCCGGCCAAGTCGACCAGGTGAAGAAGATGACCGGTATCTGGGGCCACTCCTATATGGGAGGGTCATTCATTGTCGAGGAGTAAGGGTTGGAACCGAACAACTACGGTTTACTCGGGGCGGACAATGTCAGGGGCTTATGTTTCCTGGAGTCACGGAGGGAAACAACATGAAACGCGGTAAAATGAGAGCTTATGTCAAGTTCGTACTTGCGGGGTTCATCTTAGGCCTAGCGGCACCTCTCCTCATGGGTGCCGCCAAAGAGAAGAGTCCGGCCGAAGAGGTCTACGTCGGCCCATTCGAGCGGGACCAGTACTACATGTTCGCCAGCGGGGGCCAGTCGGGAGGGGTCTTCGTCATCGGTATCCCTTCGGGAAGGTTGTTCATGGACCTGCCCGTCTTCGAGCCCCGGCAGGCTTACGCCTATGCCGGCGTGGGAACGCCAGAGCGGGAATGGCTTGAGCGAACGGGCGGCCTGTGGGGGGACACCCACCACCCGCGGATCAGCCATACCGGCTGGAAGGCCGATGGGAAACGGCTCTACATCAACGACAAGGCCAACACCCGGGTGGCAAAGATCGACCTCCGCACCTTCCGGACGGTCCTGATCAAGAACGTTCCGAACACCCAGGTCGTCCATGGAATCGCTCTCGTGCCTGATCGGAAGGGGAACACGAAATATGTGTGCACCAACGGAGAGTTCGAGGCCCCCATCCCGCCGAAGCCAGGCCTGCCCGGAGGGTACACGGAGAAGCCGATCCCCAAGGTCGGGGCCACGGTTCCTGAAGACTGGAAGAGCCCTGTCACCTGCCTGGACGCCGACACGTTAGACCCAGTCTTCCAGGTGATCAGCGGCTGGGGGAACTTTGACATCATGGACAACTCCCCCTCGGGCCGGTGGCTCTTGTCCAACATGTACAATACGGAGAGGGGGGCGAACATCGATGAGATGATCAAGGCCCCTGAGGACGTTACCCAATTTCTCGACGTCTGGAAGGCAGAGGAGGCGCTCCAGGCCGGGAAGTACACGCTCGTCAATGGAGTGAAGGTCCTCGATCCGAAGAAGATCCCAGGGCTCGTTTACCTCCTCCCCACGCCGAGGAACCCCCATGGGATCCATTGCCAGCGCCTAGATCCCCGGGTCCATGGTGACAAGGCCCTGGGCAAGGACACCGTGTGCCTGTCCGCGGGGAAGTTGGTCCCCCGGGTGTACATGTACGACGTCTCCGGGGATCGGCCAAAACTGGTGGCCACGCCCTGGGTGGGCCTGGGCCCCCTCCACGTGCAGTACGACGGGCGAGGAAATTTTTACGTTTCTCTCTTCGTGGACAGCCAGATCGGCGCGTACAACATCGAGAGGGCGATGAAGTTCCCGAACGAGCCGGAGAAATATACCATCGACAAGATCGGGATCCATTACAACGTGGGGCACCTCAGTACGGTCATGAACTACTCGACCCCCATGGGGGACTGGCTCGTGTCCCAGAACAAAATGACGAAAGGTCTCCCCGGTTTCCTCCCGACCGGTCCCATCGAGCCGGAAGTGCAGGAGTTAATCGACATCCGGAAGATCACGGCGGACGGGCAGGGGAAGATGCGGCTGATCTACCAGTTCCCCACCCCCCCCGAGCCTCACGAGTCCGACTTCATCGAGGCCGAGAAACTGGCCCCGATGGTCTGGACGAAGTACGCGAAGCCCTACGAGCCGGATGTCAAGTTCGTCGGCCCCGGCGAGTCCCGCGTGGTGCGGACCGGCCCGAAAACGGTAGAGGTCTACCTCACGGCGGTGCGGAGCCGGTACGGCCTGGACGAGATCCGGGTGAAACAGGGTGATGTGGTCACCCTTTACCTCTCGAACATCGAGCGCTTGAGGGACATTACTCATGGCTTCGCCCTCCAAGAGCATGGGATTCATTTTGCCATCGACCCCGGCGACACGAGGAAGTTCTTTTTCGTGGCCGACAAGCCCGGTGTCTACTGGTTTTTCTGCACCTGGTTCTGTAGCGCCCTGCACATGGAGATGCGGGGGAAGCTGATCGTGGAACCAGCTTAGCCTCCATGGATCAATCGAGGACGGGGGAGGGAGTATCCCTTCCCCGTCCTTTCTGACGGGAGGAAACCGTGCGACGCGTGGCGATCATTGGTGTGGCTGTTGTCGCAATCGGTGGCCTTGCTCTTTTAGCCGTCTCTCTTTCCCGCAACGGCGCACCCGCCGGACCCAAATGCCCGCCGACGTTTCCTGAGTTTGCCGTCGCCCCCAAAGATGGGGTGGTTAGCGTCAGTGGCCGGGTGGCCTACGCCAATGGTGCCCCATTTCCCCGAGGGTCGGTCGCGATCAATCTCACCTTCATGCTGCCGGGCTGCGGTGCCCTCCCGTTCTCGGTGACGACTGAGGGCAACGGGCGTTTCTCCGCCGATTCCCCGGCAGCAGATACTATGTGTATCACCCAGGGCGGTACCGCCACGGCAAGGACGAACGCGGCGTGCACCATAGAAGGCATGACGCAGGGGGACTGGTAAGATGGGAAAGCGCTTTTGCCTGGCCAATCTCTCCTGCGTTGGAGCGGCGCTCCTCATCGCTGCTACCTTCTTCTATCCCGTCTGGTGCCTCACGGCACAGGCCGTCCAGTACGAACCGGAATTCCCGGAAGGTCTGAAGGTTTACGTCTATCTCTCGCAAATTCGCGGAGACATTTATGAGCTGAATCTGATGAACAAGTGGATAGGAGCCCATTTCCCCGAGAATGTCCCGGAGATGGTCATCTTCCCTATTCTCTTCGGGGGCCTGGCCCTGCTGTGTGCGGCCTCCATCTTCTTCAATGACAGGAAAAAGACTGCA
>JBFHXD010000180.1:0-4235 GCA_041599135.1 Methylomirabilales bacterium (SeqCode)
GGGACATGGCCAGCAAGACCTCATGCAAGGCATTGCGAACTCGTGTAACGTCTATTTCTACCAGACCGCACTGAAAGCCGGGATCGACGCCATAGTGCGGGTGGCCCGCGAGTTTGGGCTAGGCCAGAAGACGGGGATCGGTTTGGGTGATGAGGCGGAAGGGCTGATCCCCACGCCGGCATGGAAACAAGAAGTCGTGGGGGAGCCCTGGTATCCTGGGGACACCGTCATCACTGGAATCGGCCAGGGAATGATTCTGGTCACGCCGTTGCAGGTGGTGCGAATGGTATCGGCCATTGCCAACGGGGGCACCCTGTACCGGCCCTGGGTGGTGAAGCGGGTGGAATCCTGGGGTGGGGAAGTCGTGGCCGCCTATGGGCCAGAACCGGTTCGGAAGGTGAACCTGCGCCCTCGGGTTCTGGAACTCGTCCGGCAGGGAATGCTCAAAGTCATCGAGGAGGGGACTGGCCGGGTGGCTCGCATTAGTGGGGTCCGGGTGGCGGGAAAAACAGGTACGGCACAAGTGGTGAAAAAGGAAGCCCACGGCCCCGGGTTGACTGAGGACCACGCGTGGTTCGTCGCCTTTGCCCCGTATGAAAATCCGGAGATTGCGATTGCGGTGCTTGCCGAGAATGCCGGGAAGGGCGCCTCGGCCGCCGGACCGGTGGCGCGGGCCATTCTCGAGGCTGCCTTTTCACCCACCCGGGGGAAGACCACGGTCGCTCACGGGCCGGCGCCCAAGACGCGGGATTAGTCGGGGAGTCCTGGAATGTACGTCGATCGCCGGATGTTGACGAACTTCGATTGGCGAATGGCCGGTATTACGTTCACCGTCATCGCCGTGGGGATTCTTACCATCTGGAGCGGGAATTTGGGGTCCGCGTCTTCGTACAAGCAGAGTCTGTACATACGACAGACGGTATGGTGCTTCGTGGGGCTCTTTGGTTTGGTGGCAGCATCATTCGTCAACTATCGACACGTGGCGCGGTTTGCCTATCCAATTTTTGGGATTCTGCTCGGCTTGCTGCTCGTGGTCGCGGTGGCGGGGGAGGTCGGATTGGGGGCCCGGCGCTGGATCCGAGTCGGCTTCCTCACGATGCAGCCCTCAGAATTCATGAAGCTCGGCCTGATCATTTTTCTGGCTCGCTACTTCGAGGATCGCAAGGAGCAGTTGGGTAACCTGCGCCTTTTGGTTGCCCCGACGATTGTTGCCCTGATCCCTATCTTCTTGGTCATGCGACAGCCGGACCTGGGCACTGCAGCCCTGCTCGGACTGGTCACCCTCGCATTCTTCGTCTTGGTAGGGCTGCGTTTGAAACACCTCCTCCTGCTCGGTTTCACCGGTGGGGCTCTGGCCCCCCTCATCTGGTCCTTGCTGAAGGCCTACCAGCAGAAACGGATTCTGGCCTTTTTCTCCCCCCAGCATGATCCGCTCGGGGCAGGGTATCACATTATGCAATCCAACATCGCCGTGGGGTCAGGGGAGCTCTGGGGAAAGGGACTCAAGGCGGCAAGCCAAAGCCAACTCAACTTTCTCCCGGCGAACCACACCGACTTTATCTTCGCGGTGCTCTCGGAGCAATGGGGATTCGTCGGCTGCCTCGTCATCCTGCTCTTCTACTACTTGCTCATTACGCGGGGACTCGAGATCGCCAGTGAGGCCAAGGATCTGTTCGGGGCGTTGATGGCCTTTGGGATTATGGCCATGATCACGATCCAGCTGGTCGTCAACGGTGGGATGGTGCTCGGGATTATGCCGGTGGTGGGTGTCCCCTTCCCCCTGTTGAGCTACGGAGGCTCCTCCCTCCTTATTATCTGCATCGGTGTCGGATTGGTCATCAGCGTCCGCATGCGCCGATTCCTTTACTGAGTTGTCGTTTATCTGCTTTCAACGCACCGATCCCTCGAGAAGGTGACCGGGTGTCGCGGCCCGTCTCGACACGATCGGGCATTACGCCCGCCCCCAATGGCTTCGGGTTGCGCTTTTTGTCAACAGTAAGGGAAGACGCTGATACACACTCGGCGGGGTAGAGCCGAACGGCGGACGAAACGCGGACTGGCTACGCACACGGAGGGAGCCATGAGCGACTCATCGTTCGACACGATGCAGGGCAGAAATCGCATGGGCTGGACAAGGATATGTCGGCTCTTCGGGCTGGCGGCAGTCGTCATTTTTTTTGCGACTGCCTTTACCCCGCTGCCGAATCTTCTGAGCCGCTGGCTCGGCACGCCCGCTCGCCTCAATCCGGCCGAGGCGATTGTCGTCCTCGGGGCCGGCGTCCAGCCGGACGGGGTGTTGGGCGATACGTCTCTGCGGCGGGCCCTCCATGGGATGGTCCTGCACCGGAAGGGGCTCGCCTCGCTTCTGCTCTTCTCAGGCCCAGGCCGTGGCGAAGGGCCGGCAGAGGCTGAGGTCCGTGCTGAGCTGGCTCGAACACTCGGGATCTCGCCAGAAGTCATTCTCACGGAGAGCGAGGCGGGGACCACACGGGAGGAGGCCGTCAACTCAGGAGCCCTCCTCCAGGCGAGGGGCATCAGGAGAATTCTGCTGGTGACGGATTCACACCACATGGTGCGGGCCCAACGGTTGTTCCAGCATGCTGACTTTGAGGTCCTCCCGGCACCCACGGATGAGCTCTCCAGCCGGATCTCCGATCCCGAAGGACGACTCCAGCTCATGCGTCGGGTTCTGAACGAGCTTCTTGCGCGACTCTATTACCGGGTCGCCGGTTACCTATAAACGTGGGAGGAATCATGGAGCAATTCTTCATCCTGGTCCTCGTCGGTCTCACTTCGGCGGGCGCGTATGTGCTCGGCCTCAGCGTGCTTGGTCTGTCGAGGCGGGGCATTCGAAAGGCGGTTGGCAAGATGCTTGAATGTTTCGGGATCAGCCTGGTTTTCTTCGTCATAAATCTTGCAACGGGAGTGATCGCTATTCTCCTCGCGCGTGCGGCTATGCGGGGATTTGTGTCGCTCTACATGGCTACCGACGTGACGTTGCCGGTGCTTTCGCTGCTGCAGGGTCTCACGTTCCAGTGGTGGCGGGATCTGTCGGGGTCGTGACCGCGGCCGGCTCGGACGCCTGAGTCGCCGCTTGCCAGAGATCAGAAGTATGGACAGCATAAATCTTATTCTCCTGGTTCTCCTGTTGCTCTGTGTTTTTTGCCTCGGCTGCGGCCTCGGAATGGCCTCTCAGGAGAGACACGCACGCCGCCAGAAGCTGCCGGGGACTCCAGAGCCGGGTGACGAGGAGATTATGATCTTCGATCGTGTAACTTTCGGGCTCTCCCGACTCCCGCCTATCGAGGAACCGCAAGCCTTGGAAAAGGCCCAGACCGACGTGATGTGTCACATCGCTCAGGAGTATGGCCTGACCACGGCGACGGTTGAGGCGATTTACCGTCGAGTCTGGCATCGGACGCACGTCGCCTCGGCCCCGTAACTTGACAACCCGCGCTAGACCTTGTTCTAATAGGTATTCTTTGTGCCCGTGGTCACAAAGTGCGTTTGCTTTCGGAGGCTGGAGTGGACTACAAGGCAACCCTCAACCTCCCCAAGACAACCTTTCCCATGAAGGCCAACCTGACGGAGCGCGAGCCGCAAACGCTGCGCTTCTGGGAGGAGCGTGGGATCTATCACAAGCTCCGGGAGCTGCGGACTGATCGCCAAATGTGGATCCTCCACGATGGCCCGCCGTACGCCAACGGTCACATCCACATGGGCCACGCGCTGAACAAGATCTTGAAGGACTTCGTGGTCAAGTCCCGATCCATGATGGGCTATAACGCCGTCTATGTTCCGGGCTGGGACTGCCATGGGCTCCCTATTGAGCTGCAGGTCGACAAGGAGTTGGGGGACCGGGCGAAGGCGGTCGGCGTGGTGGAGAAGCGACGGCTCTGCCGAGCGTATGCCGATCGCTTTATTGATGTGCAGCGGGACGAGTTCAAGCGCCTCGGGGTGTTGGGGGATTGGGAACATCCCTATACCACCATGGACTATCTCTACGAGGCGGTCATTCTTAGAGAGTTGGCCAAATTCGTGGGGGCAGGCAGCGTGTACCGGGGCCTGAAACCGGTCCACTGGTGTGCCACCGACCAGACCGCCCTGGCCGAGGCAGAGGTGGAGTATGACGACCACCGCTCTCCCTCGATCTATGTCAAGTTTCCAGTCAAAGATGCCAAGGGGAGATTTCCAATCAACGCCGTCGAGGGAACCTCTTTTGTCATCTGGACCAC
>JBFHXD010000181.1:0-4219 GCA_041599135.1 Methylomirabilales bacterium (SeqCode)
CGGACCCCGAGTGTAATCTCCATACTCGGCAGTATCACTCACGGAGTAGCGCATGTAGGCGAGACCGCCCTGGTAAAAGAGATCGACGATGAGCTTAACCTCGTGGAGGCATTCGAAATAGGCCACCTCCGGCTGGTACCCCGCCTCTATCAGCGTCTCATATGCGGCTTTGATCAAGGCTGAAAGTCCACCGCACAGGACGGTCTGTTCCCCGAAGAGGTCTGTTTCAGTCTCCTCTCGAAACGTGGTCTCCAAGACTCCGGCCCGTGTACATCCAACCCCCTTGGCGTAGGCTAAAGCCGTCTGCTGTGCCTTGCCCGATGTATCCTGGTGGATGGCCAAAAGCGCTGGCACTCCGGATCCTTCCGTAAAGAGCTGCCGCATGATGTGACCCGGTGCCTTGGGGGCCACCATTGAGACATCCACGTCCTTTGGGGGTACAACCTGATGGAAATGGATATTGAACCCGTGGGCAAACATCAGCGTCTTCCCCGGGGCAAGTCCGTGCTGGATCGATTCCGAATACACGTGATGCTGATGTTGATCTGGAATGAGGATCATGACGAGCTGAGCCGCCGAGGCTGCCTCGTCGACCGGCGCGACCTTCAACCCGTCCGCTATCGCCTTATCCCACGATTTTGAGCCCTTATAGAGCCCGACGATCACATCTAAACCGGTATCTTTCAGGTTCAGGGCATGGGCGTGTCCCTGACTCCCGTAGCCAATAACGGCAATGGTCTTCCCTTTTAAGAGCCCAAGATCCGCATCCTTATCGTAGTGAAGTCTGGCCATCTCCGTCCCCTCGCTTTCCCCTATGGTGCAGCTGCGGTTGACTTCCGTTCAACCTGCTCCTCGCCCTCCTCCACCCGCTCGAGCGTCCGGGGGGAGTCCTTGCTCGCGCGCGTGATGGCGATTTGCCCCGTCCTGACCAGTTCTTTAATTCCAAAGGGGCGGAGGAGGTCGAGCAAGGCCTGGATCTTATGCTCATCTCCGGTCACCTCTAAGGTATAGGTCCGGTGGGTGACATCCACAATCCTGGCCCGGAAGATATCGGCGATCCGGACAATCTCGGCACGATTTGAGGATTCGGCCGCGGTGACTCGAAGCAGAACCAGCTCACGCTCAATACAGTCCTCCTCCGTCAGATCCACAACCTTTACCACGTCCACAAGTCGGTTGAGCTGTTTCACCACCTGCTCCATGATCCAGTCATCCCCGTGAACCACAAGCGTAACCCGGGAGATCGAGCTGTCCATCGTCTCACCGACTGAAACACTGTCGATGTTATAGCCCTTGGCCGCGATCAGGCCAGCGATCCTCGCCAGGACGCCGATGCGGTTCTCTACCAACAGGGTCAAAATGCGTCGCCGGGGTATGGCCTGTTCCTTCATCCCTTCTTTTCTCATCGCCAACCCGGGAACGAGGTATCAGGGGCCGTTTCTGCGACGTCACTGACGGTTCCGAAGGTCGCTCCCACCGGTATCATGGGAAAGTATGTCTCTGCACGATCCACTACCAAATCCGCCACCACCGGACCCGGCGTGTTAATGACTTTCTCAATGCCTGCCTTGACCTCCTCGGGCCGCTCGATCCTGATTCCAGCGACACCGCAGGCCTCTGCAAGTTTCACGAAGTCGGGCTGGTGGGTCAGCTCTGCCTGTGCAAGGGTGGGATAGCGCTGCTGCCACTGTCGCAGCATACCTAAGCCCTTGTTGTTGATCACGAACGTCTTGACCGGAAGCCTATAGTGAACGAGCGTACAGAGATCTTGCATCGTCATCTGAAAGCTGCCGTCCCCGTCGATGTTGACGACGAGGGTATCAGGGAAAGCCACCTGGGCACCCAGAGCCGCAGGAAATCCATACCCCATGGTTCCCAGGCCTCCCGAGGTGAGCCAGCGGCGGGGATGGCGGCCCCGGTAGACCTGAGCCGCCCACATCTGATGCTGTCCTACCCCGGTCGAGACGATTGGATCATGCTCCTCGGTTAATCGCAGGATCATGTCGATGGCGTACTGGGGTTTGATGCTGTTCCCCCGCTGCTCGTATCGGATGGGATATTGCTTCCGCCACGCCTCGATCTGTGTGTGCCATTCCTCAAAGTCCTTCGCCCAGGGCCGGCCCACCTTGCGAAGCTCCTTGTTAAGCTCCCGAAGCACGTATTTCACATCGCCGACGATGGGAACATCCACCCTCACGTTCTGCTGGATAGATGTCGGATCGATATTCACATGGATGATACGGCTCTGCTTTCCGAAGTCGGAAAACTTGCCGGTGACCCGCTCATCAAAGCGACACCCAATGGCGATCATCACGTCACAATGGGTCATGCACAAGTTCGCCCACTGGGTGCCGTACATCCCAAGCATGCCCAGCCAAAGGGGGTGGTCGGTGCGGAGTGCCCCAAGTCCCATCAGGCTCAGGGTGGTGGGAATCTGGGTAAGGTCTACCAGCTCCTGAAATTCCTCAGAGGCGTCCGCGTGGATAATGCCTCCGCCTCCATAGATCACGGGCCGCTTCGCCCGTGCAATCAAATCCGCCGCTTTTTTGATCTGGCCGGGGTGACCAGAGAGCTGAGGATTATATCCTCGGATAGAGACGGATTTGGGGTACCCTTTGAACTCACTCTCCCCCACGATGACGTCCTTCGGAAACTCTACGAGGACCGGGCCGGGACGACCGGACCGGGCAATATGATACGCCTCCTTAATGATGCGAGGAATATCCTCGGGCCTTAGCGCTAAGAAATTATGCTTCGTACAGGCCCTGGTCGTCCCTACGACATCTGCCTCCTGGTCAAGATCGCTCCCCATGACGCCTGCCGGCACCTGTCCGCTGAGCACCACTATGGCCATCGAGTCCACCAGGGCGTCGGTGATCGCGGTCACGCAATTCGTCGCCCCCGGACCCGAAATAACCATAACCGTCCCGGCTCTTCCGGTGGTTTTGTAATACCCCTCAGCGGCATGGGCGGCCACCTGCTCGTGGCGACAGAGGATGTAATTAAAGGGATGATCACTCTGGGCATCAGACGGGTAGAACATTAATCCACTTGGATGGCCGAAGATGGTGGTCACTCCCTCCTCATGGAGGGACTTCATCAGAATCTCTGATCCGGCAATCTTCAAGATCCCGTCTCCACCTTCCTGGTGTCAGGCCAGAGGCAGACCCCACCGGGAGTCCGCAATTACACGACCCCCTGTACCCCAAAGGTTCGTGCAAAATCCCGCGGCTGACTCGGTGCCACCCTTGCAAGGTTACAGATAGGCTTGGGTCGTCAGGTTCAGCAGCCGGGCGTTCAAGCCGACCACTTGCTCGGTATCCACGGGGACATCGACCAGGATTGACTTGCCCGCCGTTGTGTGGCAGGCATCCATGATCTCTTTGAGGTTGCTGAGGTCGGGCTTTAGGTAAAAGCCCTCCCACCCGTGCGCCTTTGCCGCTGCCACAAAATCGATACTCGGGAGTTTTGAATGGTAGCGAGGTTTTTCGACCGTCGGGATGATGATCTCCAGTCCCTTGTCGACGATCCCGTACGTCCCGTTGTTGATGATGAACAAGCGGAGGTCCAGGTTGGCGGCATCGGCCAAACAACCCCCAAAGAGTCGCCAGCAGCCATCCCCACAGAACATAAACGTATGGAGGGAGGGGTCGGCGAGCTTGGCGCCAACGCCCAATCCGAATGCACCGCCCATGGCCGAGCCATGGTGCATGGTCCAGAATTTGATATTCGGGTCAGGCCGCTGGGTGACATATTGCCGATCCTTATACGAGACACACACATCATCGAACCCGATACTGTGTGGCTGCCAGTGCTTGGGTAACTCCTCGTAAAAGCCCATGAAGTCCACACAGTCCTTGCGGACATCCCGCCAGACCTCCCGGAAGTTCAGATTCTCCGGCCGTTCGACCTTCGGTCTGTCCTTTTCCACCCCCATGTCCTTCAGTCGAGGGATGACGGCTTCAAGCGCGAGCCCGATATCGCCACGGACTTGCTTGTAGTCTCCCAGACAGCGGTGTCCAAAACCACCGTTCACCTGGCCGTAGCCATACGGGTACCCGCCAAAGTGCCAGGTGCACTTCGCGCGAATCTTTTCGAGATTGATCGAATACTCCCCGGGGCAGAATCCGAGGGTGATCACGATATCGTCTTGATTGATGCTCCGCCAAAGCTCCATCGCCCGGTCATTGCCCCCAAACAGAATATACCCATAGCTGTA
>JBFHXD010000182.1:0-4188 GCA_041599135.1 Methylomirabilales bacterium (SeqCode)
GCTCTTGCCGGAGCTGGCACGGCGCGCTGCTGTAGAGCATTTGCAGGCCCGCATCGCAGCCCCAGTGCATATCGAGGATGTCGATCTCAATCTCTTTACGGGCCGTGGGCAGGTCACGAACCTCGTCATCGGCGGCCGCGAGGCCGGCCCCCCGATCCTTCGACGGCCGAGACTCGATCTCCGCGTTTCCCGCCTTGCACTGCTTCGCGGAGAAGTGCTACTGAACGATCTCCGGTTTGAGCGACCGCAGCTTTTGATCGAACGGACTGGGAAAGACCGCCTTAACATCCTCGATGTGATAAAACCTTCACCGGACGGCGAGGGAGTAGCCGGCGCGGTAACGATTGAGCGCCTCAAAATCGAGGATGGCGAGCTCAGGTTCGTTGACCGGACCCAAGCCTCCCTGACCCAGTTCACCGCGAGCCGTGTGAACGGGCAAGCGCGTTATGTGCTCAGTCACCGCGACGGACAAACAACCGTACACACGTTGACCGGTAGCGTCGACATCGGCGTGACCCGCGTGCTCGCGCCAGACAGTTCCACGCCGCTCCTCAGCGTTGAGGGTTTGGCTGCGCGGGATGTCCAGCTCGACTTCCTCGCGAACCGCGGTCGTGTCGGGGAACTAGTCCTCCGAGAGCCGCACCTCCGGCTTCACCGCGATGAGAAAGGCATTTTTAACATAGCACGGCTCTTCCCAACGGACGGCGCGCCCCAGGCGGCAGGGATCGGGACTGACCTCTCGGTTGATGTCGCGCGCGCTCGATTCGAGGCGGGTACGGTCGAGCTCGCGGACCGCACAACAAGCCCAGCGGTAATGAACGTGTTCCGCGATGTTCAGCTGACCCTGCAAGACCTAAATTTTGCACCGAACGCAGAACCCGCGCGGTTGGAGGGTGAAGCTCGCCTGGAGGGTGCTCCCGTGCGCGTCACTGGCACGCTGCGGGCGCGCCCGTTCGCCACTCGGTACAAACTCACGGCAAGAAACGTCCCGCTCGAGACCTTCAAAGGCTACCTTGCCGTCATATTTGGGACTGCGGAGTACAGTCGTGAGGGTTTCCTGGGCGGGGAGCTCGAAATCGCTCTTGCGACCCAGAAGGACGGCGGTCTCACGTGGGAGCTTACCGGTACTGTTGAGGGGCGCGATGTTGGTCTGCGGTTGCTTGACAGGCAAGATCCGTTCCTGACCGCACAGCAGTTCACCATCGACATTGCCCGAATGGACATCCTTCCGGTCCTTCAGGCCCAAATCGCCAGGATCCAAGTCGTCAGGCCTAAGGTCCGGATTGAACGGGACCGCGAGGGGAACCTCAACCTTCGACGCCTGGGGACACCCTCCAAGGAACAGGTGTCCGCAAAGCCACCTGAGGCGTCGCCTGGAACCCTGCAGGGAAAGCCATCGCGCATCGCGATCCGTCGCCTAGATGTGGCCCAGGGCCGCATCGAGTTCGCGGATGCAACCGTGACTCCTGTGTTTACCGCCGCCCTATCCGACGTGACGGCCGAGGTACGCCATCCGACCGAGTCAGCAGATCGGGTGAGTCTGAAGCTCAGCGGCACCTTGGGCGATGGGGTGCCACTTGAACTCAGTGGGTGGTTCACGCCGTTTAAGCGTCCGTTGCAGTTCGAGCTTCAAGGGAAGCTTTGGCACTATGACGTCTCGCGCCTTAATCCGTACGCAGAGAAGTACATCAGATATCAGATTCGCCGCGGCCGCGTGACCACAGAGGGCAGCTACAACTACGACGCTGGCAATCTTGCGACTGAGACTGAAATCACCCTCCAGCACATAGCGCTCGGTGAACAGCTCGGCGATGAGTTCGAAAAGCAGGTCGGCATGCCGCTTAAGCAGGCCCTCGCCCTCCTCGAGAACGCAGAGGGCGAGGTCCGCCTCAGCGTCCCAATAAGTGGTAATGTAAACAGTCCGGAATTCAGCGTCGAATCAGTTGTCTGGAAGGCTGTCGGTAACACTCTCATTAAGGCCCTGACCGCACCATTCCGGCTCATCGGTACAATCCTGACGTTGGGGGGAAAGATCGGTGAAGTGCGGATTGATCCGATCGCGTTCTTACCGGGCTCGCCTGAACCCGATCCTGAGGCTAGGGATCGGCTCGCCAAGCTAGTCGAATTTCTCAGGAACAAGCCGAAGGTCAAGCTCGAATTGCGGGGGCGCGCAGTCACCCTAGAGGGTGAGGCAGTTAAGCAGCGACGCCTCAAAGAGGAAATCGACGCGCAGAAGGACAAGACGTACGAACAAGCCCTCACACAACTATTCCATGCGGCGGGCGGATACGAAAGCCCCGCGGTTCCGGTCTCGGCCAAAGCGAAGGAACAGTACCTCCTGAAACGCATGGGGGTCACCACCCAGGATTTACGCAAGCTCGCGGAAGACCGCGCCCGGGTCATCGAACAACTCCTCGTCCGTGATGGGATCAAGCAGGAACGGCTGTTCGTCGTCAGCAAGGATGAGCAAGCCGTGACAGATTCGCCACCCGGCCGCGTCGAATTTAAGCTTTTGTACTGAGGCAGATCGCTCAGGTGTCCGAGGGCGGTACCGGCGAGGTGAACTTTCAGAGTATATTGTTTTTGGTTGGCCCCCGGGATTCATTAGAGAGTTCGCTTACGCTAGCACAAACATTCAACAGTTCAGACAATGGGAGGACTTGCGATGACCCTTTCGGATATCGGCTCGGCAGTGGACAAGGTAGCACGCTATACCCTATTTACCATCAATCAGACCCCCGTGACCTTCTCCTCCATCGTCATGTTCTGTATCGTCATGGGGCTGTTTATTTTCCTGTCCCGTTCGATCCGTCGAATCTTGATCGGGCGGCTGTTTGTCCGCTTTGATCTGCGGGAGGAGACACGCTATACGTTGAGCCGACTCACCCAGTATACCGTCGTCGTCCTCGGCGGCATCGTGGCCTTTCAGTTCGTTGGGATTGACTTGAGTGGGCTTGCCGTGATCTTCGGTCTTCTGTCCGTAGGAATCGGTTTCGGGTTGCAGAACCTGACTTCGAACTTCGTCGCCGGTCTCATCCTGCTCTTTGAGCGTCCCATTAAAGTCGGCGACCGCGTCTCAGTGGCTGATACGGAAGGGGATGTAGCGGAGATCAACATTCGATCTACCACAATCCGCTCGCTCAACAACATCTCTATCATTGTTCCCAACTCGGAGTTTATTTCCTCCACGGTCATCAATTGGTCTCACGGCGATCCGAAAATACGCCTGGACATCGACGTCGGCGTCTCCTACGGCTCCGACCTCCCTACGGTGCTTGGATGCCTTCGAGCAGTGGCAGCCGAACACCCGCAGATTTTGAAGGAACCCGAGCCAATCGTGTATCATATGGGATTTGGCGATTCGGCGTGGAACATGCGCCTCTGGGTATGGATTGACAATCCCAAGCAGCACCGAAAGATACGGTCAGACATCAATTGCGCCATCGTCAACAAGTTTAGGGAGAATGGCGTGGAGATCCCATTCCCCCAGCGGGATTTACACCTGCGTTCTCCCCTACCACTCCCTCTGATGGATCAAAATGCGGTGAAGGTCGCCAGATGAAACGTTTGCCGAATGCAGGCAGGAAGGGCGTATCGACAAACCGATGTCTCTTTGGTTCGTGGCCCCAGACACCACGTGGGTAATGAGTAAGGCCTCAATAAACATGATACTGAGAATCCACAAACGAACTCAAACCAGTATCAGGCAAACAGGTCTTGTCATTATGATATCCTTCGTTTTTTCTCTCTTGGGAGCGGGGTGCGGTGTCTCAACACGGATGACCATGACCCCACGGTCCAGCCTGGAACAGCAATTGTTCGTCCGATCGTTGGAGCGAGCCGTGGCTCAGCTCGATGTCCAGCGATTCACCGCACACCGGGTGGCGCTCGAACTGTTCGCTCTCACCGACGATAGGCGTTTTGCCAAGGAATTCGTCACAGCCTGGCTTGAACGACATGGAGTCCAGGTTGTCCTCGACCAGGACAAGGCCGACCTGAAGCTCAAGATCTTTGCATATGTTCTTGCCGTTGACCAATCCCAGACGCTGTTCGGTATCCCCGCCTTTCCGATTCCCGTGTTCGGGGTTCCATTTCCCGAGATTGCCCTCTTCAAATCGGTGCGGAACCGGGGGCATGTCGAAGTGGAGATCTATGCCTATGACGGTCGGACGGGGACCTTTTTAGACA
>JBFHXD010000183.1:0-4131 GCA_041599135.1 Methylomirabilales bacterium (SeqCode)
GGGGGATGGGGAATGAGACGGCTCCCCCTTGACACATGTTAGACGGCAAGGGATACTGAAATAATCCTGCGGGAGAGACAGAGATGGAGCCGAGACAGGCACAATAGCTCACCACCTTCGGAATGATCCTCGGGACACGAGCAAGCGAGGCGCCTTCTCGGGTAAAACGGCTCGAGAGGGCGTTTGGTTTTCTGATGGGGCGAGTGGAACAAAAAATCAAGCACATATGGCCTGGTGTCCTGGCGACGAGCTTCCTCTGGCTTCTCGTGATTTTCATCCAACCGGGAGCGGCAGCGCCCCCCAAGCTGATCCTCGCTCTGGGGGATGATTCCTACATCCCTGCCGAAGCGGTGAAGAACTGGACAGGGGCCGAGATCAAAAAAGAACTCGGGCGCCATGACCTCCTGGAATTCTCGCTGGTGATTCTGTCGAATATTCCCTACGGCGTACTTCCGGACCCAGTTCAGGAGCTCCTGCCCGAGTACATAGATAAGGGAGGGTCCCTCCTGATCACTGGCGGAACGAACTCATACGGGAACGGGGGATACAAGGCCGTAAGCGCGCTCATCCCCTTCGAAATCCGGACAGAGACGGACTGGGTATCTGCTCCTTTTAGACCGATTATCCCCGTCCAGCCGAACCATCCGATTCTTGAGGGAGTGACTTTTCGAACCGTGGGGACTTTTAATGACCTCAATCCCAGATCCTCCCACGTGGTGGAAATTGCGCAATACGGTGGCGGGGGCGGCCGACCCGTTGGCCCGTTTGGTGAAAGAATCGGCGCCAAGTACCCTTCCCCACTCATCGCAGAGCGCCAGATGGGAGAAGGGACCGTACTGGGTATCGCCTTTGACCTCGGCCGCGAAATTCGAACTGGCTGGTCCGACGGGCTCCAATTCACGCAAAATGTCATCACCTACTTGGTCAACCGATCCTCCCTGAAGCCGAAAACAACTGAGGATTTGTGACACCAACCGAAAAGCACGATCCTCCTGAGACTGTAGCCACTTCGCCACACGGCGCCCCGGCTTACGACAAGGCCAAACAGCATGACTGGTGGCGACCTCTTGTGCTTCTCGCCGCGATCGTGGCCATCCTTATAATGGCGAGGGTCCTTGGACTCGGGGAGCGGATGGGTGATCTCAGGGAATGGATTCAAGGTCTAGGGCCATGGGGGCCTGTGGTCTTCCTGTTTCTTTACGCCGCGGCAGTAGTGGCGGCCGTTCCAGGCTCTGCCTTGTCCGTCGCAGCAGGCGCGCTCTTCGGTTCCGTTCTCGGGGTGGTCCTGGTGATCAATGCGGCCACGCTGGGCGCGAGCCTTGCCTTTTTAATTTCGCGATACTTCGCCCGCGACGCGGTCGCCCGTTGGCTCTCCAGCAACGAGAAATTCCAAAAACTGGATCGACTGACCGAAGAACACGGAGCGACCATCGTCGCCCTCACGCGTCTCGTACCGCTCTTCCCTTTCAATCTGCTCAATTATGGCTTTGGCCTCACCCGAGTCCCATTCTGGACGTACGTGGTCTGGTCCTGGTTCTGCATGCTGCCCGCTACCATTATTTTCGTTGTGGGCGCGGACGCCTTCACCCAGGGTCTGACCCAAGGCCAGGTCCCCTGGGTCCTGCTGGGCACCTTGGGTGTGGTGGGGCTGATCCTCACGTTTCTCGTCCGGCAAGCACGCCGAACACTTAAACAGAGGGAAGCGAAGACAAAGACAGAATAGGTGTACGATGAGCAAAGGAGTTTTTCCGTGAGCCAGGTACAAGTACTACCCATGGACGAACACAACACGAGGCTGGTCTCCAATGTCCATCCCCCGGATTGGACAAACCCGAAACCGGCACCTCGATACAACCTCGTCGTGATCGGCGCCGGTACTGCAGGCCTCGTGACAGCGGCAGGTGCAGCAGGTCTTGGCGCGAAGGTCGCTTTGGTTGAAAAACACCTTTTAGGCGGTGACTGCCTCACCGTGGGTTGCGTCCCCTCCAAATGCGTCATCCGCTCTTCGCGAGTGATCGAAGAGATTCGCATGGCCTCCCAGCTGGGTGTCCACGTTCCAGAGGGAACAAAGGCGGATTTTCCCGCGGTAATGCAACGAATGAGACGCCTCCGCGCCCGGATCAGCCATCACGATTCGGTCCACCGATTCAAGGAGTTGGGCGTGGACGTGTTTCTCGGGAATGGTCAGTTCACCGGCCGGGACACCATCGAGGTGGACGGCACGACGCTCCGCTTCAGCAAGGCCGTCATTGCCACGGGTGCTCGCCCCGCCGCCCCACCAATTCCAGGCCTGGCCGAGGCCCGTTATCTCACGAACGAGACCGTCTTCTCCCTGACAGAGCTTCCGAGACGCCTAGCTGTGATTGGAGCTGGCCCGATCGGCTGCGAGATGTCGCAGGCCTTTCGTCGACTCGGATCAGAGGTCTCCATCCTCGAAGCCCAGTCCCAGATTCTCACGCGTGAGGATCGAGACGCGGCCGAGATCATACAGAATGCGTTTGCGCGCGACGGGATACACCTCGTGCTGGGCTGCAAGGTCCTCAAGGTCGAAACGCGGGGAGCGGAGAAGGTCATCCAATTTGAGGGGAACGGAGCCTGTAACGATCTTCCGGTCGATGAAATCCTCGTGGGAACCGGACGCGCCCCCAACATCGAGGGATTAAACCTGGAGGTGGCGGGGGTCATGTATGAGAAGCATGGGGTGCAGATAAACGACCACCTCCAGACGACCAATTCCCGCATCTATGCCGTCGGCGACATTTGCCTGCCATACAAGTTCACGCACACCGCGGATGCAACTGCTCGCCTCGTCATCCAGAACACGCTCTTCCCTGGACGGAAGAAGCTGAGTGCCCTCACCATTCCCTGGTGCACGTACACCGATCCCGAAATTGCCCATGTCGGGATGTACGAACGAGACGCGGCGAAAAGAGGAATCCGCCTCGACACCTTCATTAGACACCTCCGAGACGTAGACCGCGCCATTGCCGACGGCGAGGAAGAAGGATTTGTCAAGATCCATGTCAAAAAGGGGACGGACAAAATCCTGGGAGCTACCATCGTCGCCCGCCATGCGGGAGAGATGATCAGTGAAATTACCCTGGCCATGGTCGGAAAGATCGGCCTCAAAACGTTCGCGAATGTCATCCACCCCTACCCCACCCAGGCCGAGGCCATCAAGCAGGTCGCAGATATGTATAACCGCACCCGCTTGACGCCCCAGGTGAAGAACTTGTTCACGCGATGGCTCGCCTGGACACGATAATCCCCCCGCGTCCGAGCAACATATATATAGTAGCCCCACCCTGGGCTTTCCCGGCCGCTTCCGCTTCGGGTAGCCGTTCAGCACAAGTTTAGTTCCACATCTGCTGTTCCCTGATACGGGTATAGGGGATTTGCCTAGGCAAGCCACAGCACTCTTGCCCATAAGAAAAACAGAGGCGTCCCCGATTTACACGCGAAGGGTTTTCTTGCTAATAGACTTGTTCGTACGTCGATTTCCGTTGACTGGGGGGATTCTTGTGTAGTAAAACACCGTTTCCTAAGTATTAGGAAATATGTTACCAAGAAATTGTGTTCTCTTGGTTTGCCGGCTCAGTGGAGATTATCACATGGGTGCCTCCCTTCTCGACCGTCTTACGGGAGAGATAATCAACGATATCACCCTACTCGTGTTGGAAACCTCAGCTTAAAGAAGATCGCGAGCGTCCGTTATCACTATTTCATATAGAGCGCAGCCATCTCAGGTGTCCGATATTAGACCTGTATCGACCGCCGCCAAGCAGCAGGTCGAGCATTCGTTAAAGTCCAGACGACAGGTTCCCGCGAGGGCATGAAAAAAGGAGACTCACCATGAAAGCCATTGCTGTCTTCCCCGGCAAGGCCGGAAGCATCCATCTGGCAGAACTGCCGAAACCCTTGGTTCAGGACATATCCAACGGGCGGGGCGTCCTCGTGAAGGTGTTGCGGGTGGGTGTGGACGGCACAGACAAGGAAATCAATGCGGCAGAATACGGCCAGGCCCCGCCGGGCTCTGATTTCTTGATCATCGGCCATGAAAGCTTCGGTCAGGTCGAGGCCGTGGGGGCCAGGGTCACCGAATTGAAACCCGGTGATTATGTGGTGGCCACC
>JBFHXD010000184.1:0-4072 GCA_041599135.1 Methylomirabilales bacterium (SeqCode)
AACCGCTCATGCGTGCCTTTACTGATCAGGTCGACTTCATCCCGTGCCTCGATCTGCCACGTGGTGCGCTGCCCGTCCACCTTCGTGCACCGCACGTGGACCGTCACCTCCATCCCGGGAGGCGTCGCTGCCGAATGCGTCAGGTTTAAGAGCGTCCCCACACTGCCGTGCCCCGGCTCCATGTGTGGCGCCATCGCCTCGATGCACGCCCACTCTATCAAAGCGACCATAAAGCCAGTAGCGAACACTTTGGGCATTTCCTGGTACACTTTCGCCTCAGGATAAATGTATGGTACCGTCTTGTTTTCCGGGATCCGATATCTATGGGTGTACTCTAACCCTTCTTTCAACGTGTCCTTCATGTGCTCCCCCTTTCTTTATCTCTGGGTTGCGAGAATTTTTTGGGGGGCCCCTTGAAACTCTGCCCCTGATCAGGCATCTAATATGATAGGGGAGGCGAAGGCAACCCCCGTCTTTCGTGCGAATCCACACCCTGAAGCTTGAGGCCGTCTATTCAGGCTCCGTTGCGTACG
This sequence comes from Methylomirabilales bacterium (SeqCode), assembly GCA_041599135.1. GTDB lineage: Bacteria > Methylomirabilota > Methylomirabilia > Methylomirabilales > CSP1-5 > CSP1-5. The sequence goes on from JBFHXD010000184.1 coordinate 534, forward strand.
CGTAATCCATCATCTCTCCGGCCTGAGTGCTAAAATCTTACTGCACACCGAATACGCAAAGCACCCTCCGAGGCTAAGCCCGGGAGGGCGTCTGTATTTTTCCTGCGGCCCCTACTCGGGGTGGGCCCGGGGAGCACAATTCACGCGGCCGGTCGAAAGCCCAACGCTTTCTCATGCTGCCCGGTTTCTGTGTGCACGCGCTCAGGCCCCACGGCCAGGCGGTCCAGCCGGTCGGCCAGTTGGCGAAGGGCCTGGCTCCCCCTCAGGGCGATCCGCGAGCAATTGCGCCCCAAGGGCAGGCCGGCGAAAAACCCGAACAGTAGTCGAAACATCGCGATTTCCTCCTCCTTGAGATGCCACTCCACTTGAAATAATAGGGACTTGCTAGCAATTATCAATGGCCTAACCTCAGAATGGATGCGGGCCATTGACGGATAGGGCGCGTTTTCGGAGCACGACAGGGGATGTTTGACCGCGTCCTGCGGGCTATCTATAGGACAAGAGCACGCCCTGGAGGGAGTTCTCCAGTTCATGAAGGTCGGTACGCCCGAATCCAGCCTCGGCGAACATTTGCTCGAGCTCTGCTTGCGTGTATGCGTCGCCCTGAGGTGTCGAGGCCAGCATAACAAGACTGAACTTGGCCGCGGAGGGAGGCGAGACACGGTCTGCGTTCACGACTGACTCGACGGTGACGACGCGCCCCTTCTCGTTCAACGCTGCGCGTACGCGCGTCAAGAAACGCACGCACGCGGGTGGATCAAAATGATGGAGGAAGTTGGTGACGAGGATAGTATCGTATGGGCCGCCGAGCTCCACCTCGAACGCGTCGCCCGCCAGCGTGTGGTACCGTCCCGCAAGGCCGGCCTCCCGCGCATTCTTCTCAGCCACCGCGAGGACATTGGGCCAGTCCTGAAATACCACCTCTGCCTCGGGCCACCGGCTAGCCAAACTAATCCCGTACCTTCCATGGCCCGTCGCGATGTCGAGAATCCGTCCGGGCGCGAGGCCGAGCGACGCGAGGAGCTTCGCGACGGATTCCGCTTGTGCTGCGGCCAAGGGCGCCATGGACCGCGCAAACTCGACCCAACCGGGGTTCTCGGCAGCAAGCATTCCCTGTTCGTCCAGCACCGTGCCCCCCTTCCGTACGGCGCCCGCCACATCCTCGAAGGCATGCCGGATGTGCGGCGAATGCAGAAAGGTCGAGATGGATCCGAGGTAGGCGGGCGATCGGCGGTCGAGGAACACTGCGGCATGATCCGCAAGGGCGTACTCCTCTTCTCTCTTTGCGAGAAACCGCTCGACCACGAGATAGTCACAGAGGGTTCTGATCCCACGCTCGCTCGACTCGCAGCGTTTCGCCAGCGCCGGCACGGTCGTCGCACCTTCGGCGATGGCCGTAAAGAGGTCCAACTGGATTGCGGCGTGGAGTGCCGCGGCTTTCTGATAGGCAACGAGCGTTTCGAATATCGCCTCGGGAGATAATTCATTCTCTCGCATGTTGACACTCGCTTATCAGTGCACTGGATCGTAACTACTCGCTTCGGCTGGCTAAAGCGTCTTGAGCTATGGACACGTGGAGAAAAGTATCCGCCACAGTGGAGAGGGTGTCAAGCACCTCAATGGGGGGCACATGAGAAATGTGATCTGCTGATGAAATAGAGTGGACAGGGGGGTGGTTTTAGTGTACTAAACAGGTCTGCACGCTTCCCAGAAAGCCCCGAGGGAATTTTTGACACAACACCGATCGAGCGAGACGTCATTATGCCTGTCCTGGATGCCAAGGTCGCAGGGCTACGGGACCTTCTTCGGGAAATGGGACGGGTCGTGGTCTGTTTCTCGGGAGGAGTGGACTCGAGCTTCCTGCTCGCCGAATCGGTCCGCATCCTGCGAGAGGATGCAGTCGCGCTAACAGCAGTTTCCGCGAGCCTTGCGCCAGATGAAAAGATCGCTGCGCAGCGTCTGGCCGAACAGCTCGGGGCGCGCCACCTCCTTGTCGAGACGCATGAGATCGATGATCCCCGCTACGCCGGGAATCCGGTGAACCGCTGCTACTTCTGCAAGACTGAACTGTACAGCACGGCCATTGAACAGGCCCGCCGGTTGCATATTCCATACGTCCTAGACGGCTTCAACGTCGACGATCGGGGCGACTACCGCCCCGGGCGCAAGGCCGCGCGCGAACACGGCGTGCGCTCGCCCCTTGACGAGCTTGGGTTCACCAAGGCCGACATCCGCGAAGCGGCTCGCCGGATCGATCTCCCGGTCTGGGACAAGCCCGCCCTCGCCTGTCTATCGAGCCGGTTTCCGTACGGGATCGAAATCACCCCAGACCGCCTGACCCAAGTGGCGCAGTGCGAGCGCGTGCTGCGCGAATTGGATTTCCGGGTCTATCGGGTTCGCTATCACGACACGGTCGCGCGGATTGAGGTTGCGCAAGAGGAGCTGCAGCGACTGTTCGCTCCCGAGGTGCGTGGTGAGATTGTCCGACGCTTTCGGGAAGCAGGATTCGTTCATGTCGCGGTCGATCTGCAAGGCTACAGAACGGGTTCCGTGAACGAAGCCGCCCGCGGCGCGGGCGGAAAATTCAATGTGTTGTACTTGCGTGGCAATGGTGAGGGGAAGGAGGGGGAGCCATGAAAATCGAACAGGCAACCGCGTCCACGATTACAGAACTCTGGCGTAAGGTAGAACCACAAGTTCAAAAATCGAAGGCGCTGGAGCAAGCCGCACAGGCGCTGGTCAATGCACTGCATACCCAATTCCAGGAGTCGGTGGTGTTGGCCCGGGTCTACTTTACGGTTCCGTTCGGCGCGTTACCGGGGCCGAACAAGGCATTTGTGCAAAACCTCGCCGAGTCAGCCGGGGCCGCCTCCGATTTGAAGCCTACGACGCCAGTTCTCTCGCTCATCGGAACCCACGGCCAAGAGGCCGACTGGAACGACCGCCGCAAGTCCAAAGGCCATGTCGGAATACCCCTGACCTCTTCGGCATTCGTTGACGCCATTCCCATGATCTCCCGTCTGCTCAAAGAGCTGGGCGTCCCCTTGGACTGGGTCGACACCCAGGATGCGGAAATCATTAAAAAGATGGACCGCGCAGCCGGTTTGTTCTTCGTCGAGAATGCCGCGGAGGCCACGGATCACCAAGGGAGGAAGATCATCCCGGCGCAAGATTTCGTTTCTGGCTATAAAGTAAAAAGTGTCTTCGGGGTGGGAGGGGGGTACGCCGGCGGCCAGATGATAGCTATCGTTGCGTTCTGCCGTGACCTTATCCCCCGTGCTGCTGCCGAGCGTTTCGTGGCGCTGAGGGATGCGTTTAAAGGAAACACCGGCTCTCTCGTCGAAAGGGAGAAGGTTTTCTCTGCAGCGTAAAGGGTCAGACTCCACAGACCGAAAACTCACCCCACCGCCTTTGGACGGCGGGGCGGTTTCAGCAACTGCACGCAGGAGCGAGGGTCGTTGCCGGCCCGATTTCTTTTGCCCTCGGGTGCTCGATCAGCCTAGACTTCATTTTGCCCTGGTAATATCATCCCCCCCTGT
>JBFHXD010000185.1:0-4069 GCA_041599135.1 Methylomirabilales bacterium (SeqCode)
AAGAGGACCGCCAACCCGATATCGAGACCCAGGAACAGACGGGCCGCGCCAGCGCTGATCAGCCAGGTGACGAGCAAGCCGATGGTGATGAGATTGCGCACGACGCCAATCTCGCGTAGGGTGGCGACCCGCAAGCTGAGACCGCCCTCGAACAGGATGACCGCCGCTGAGAGTGACACGAAGGGAAGGAGGAGATCGCCGAGCAGCCGGTCTGGGTCGAGGAAGCCTGTTCCCGGCCCGGCCGCAAAGCCGAAGATCAACAGCAGGAGGATTGCCGGCAGACGAAGTCGCCAGGCGAGCCACTGGGCTCCGATACCAAGAACGATAATGCTGGCTAAACCGACCAAAAGATCTTGACCCAAGAAAAAGCTCCCTCTACTTCAGGGTCTACATCACCATCCGAGAATATCGCCCAAGACGCGCTTGGCTCAAAAAAGATCGAACGGAAGGTACCATAAGGAAAACACCCTGTCCATCAGCTCCGGCAGGCCCGCGGCCCCACACTTCTAAGCTTTGATACCTTCCGGGTGAACGTTGACAAGCTTGGTACAAGGGAATACTGTATCGAGCGAAGCGATGCTGCATTCTAGTACGCTTCCAAGACCGATATGTGGCGGTTACGACGGGTTGACATGAGAGCACCGGGCGACTGAAATGGGTCTTTGCTGTCCTTCCCTTGTACAATCATGTCAGCGAGGCATTCAAAACACGGCACAGATCTCCATTACGGTAGAGGAGAGGAACAGATGGACACTGAGGATGGATTAATCTTCGCCTACCGCTTGAATGACCAGGGCGGGGGCCAGGATATCAGCTGGAGTGAGATCGGAAAAGCGTCGCCGGACGACTTGCTCTGGATTCACCTGAATTACAGAGGCGCCGAGGTCCGTCGTTGGCTCATGGAGGAAAGCGGAATCGATCCCTTGATCTGTGAAGCCTTGTTGGCTACAGAGACCCGCCCGCGTGTCGCGGCTGCCGGTAACGGACTATTAGTGATCCTGCGGGGGGTAAATCTTAACCCCGGCGCGGATCCCGAAGACATGGTCTCGCTTCGCATGTGGATCGATGGACACCGTATTGTGACCATGCGGTACCAGCACCTCATGGCGATTGAGGACCTCCGTGCGACCATTGTTTCAGGTACCGGGCCAACGGGAACAGGCAGCTTTCTCGTGGAGATCGCGAAGCGACTGGTCGAACGCATGGGTGACGTGCTGGCCGATCTGGACGACAGTGTGGACAGCCTTGAAGATGAGGTGCTTACAGCCGAAAGCTACCAAATCCGACCAAAGCTCGCTTCCCTCCGGCGACAGGCGATTGGCCTGAGACGCTACCTCGCCCCGCAGCGCGAGGTGCTCGCGCGCCTTCAGACAGAGCGGGCCAGCTGGCTCAGTGAGCTCGATAGGGTTCGCCTGAGGGAAGTTGCGGATCGGACCACGCGCTACATCGAGGACTTGGACGCAGCGCGTGACCGCGCCGCGGTCACGCAGGAAGAATTGAACAGCCGCTTGTCTGAGCAGATGAACAATAGAATGTACGTGCTGGCCGTCGTGGCCGGGATATTCCTGCCGCTCGGACTCCTGACGGGACTGCTCGGAATCAACGTGGGTGGGATCCCAGGCACGGAAAACCCGTGGGCATTTACGATCTTCTCCGGGCTCTTGCTGGTATTAGCCGGCACGGTAGTGTGGGTATTCCGGCGCAAGAAATGGATGTGAGCACCTACTTGCTGATCGTGATGGGAACCCCAACGCCGGAGACCTCTGTCACCGTCATCTGGAAGAGCTTGGACAGGAGGACAAAAGTTTCGCGGTCCCACGCCGTATTCGCGACCCAGTAGACCTTGCCCGCGAAATTCACGCGCAGGACCGCATCCGACGGCGCGGTGGCCGTTTCGTGGATCGCCAGCGTCCGCCTTGGGTTCCGCACGACTTCGGCCGTCCGCGGGTCTGGCGCGACGTCCAACTCCGGCACCCGGCTGATCCCGGCCGCCAAAAAACCGAGAATTACGTTGAGGCTCCGGAGCTTAAACGCGCCGAAGAGAGGAAAGTCCCCGCCGGGATAACCCGGCCGGATGTCCACCAGGACGTAGTTCAGTGGATCCGCAGCCGCCAGAGCGTTCAGGCGCTGTCGCTCGGCATTGCTGAGCGCGCCGGGGTCATAATTGGTGATGGTGACGCGCCCCTTCACGGTCCGAGTCAGTTCATACTCATTGTCTGCTCCGACACTTTGCCACGTATAGCCCTTTTCGAGGGCCTGAATCACCTCACCGGCCGCAGGCGGCCCCGGCAGCTTTGCCCGCACCGCTTCATCGAAGACGAGCGTTCCGACAAAGAGGTGTCGGTTGCGATTGAGCCAGCCGAGATGCATCACCCGTTGGCGGAACTCCTCATATTCCTCTGGACGGGTCGGCCAATTCAGAATGAACCGTTCGAATTTACCCGTCGGATCGTCAACCACGATCCCATCCGCCATGAGGCGCAGGACCATATCGATAGGGGCGCCTTGAAAAACGAGGAACTCGAATTTTCCTTCATCTATCGGGCTGAGTATTCGCTTAGTGAACTCCTCTCCCTGGACGGGGATGATGCTGAGTGTGGGATTCTCGGCGGCACTCGCGCCGACATTAAAGCTGAAGACGTTGTCCGCGCCCTCTGGAAACTCTCCGGTAAAACCTACGTTCGTCCGATAATCGAAGGTGGCGGCGATGGCCGAGGTGACGGTAAAGTGGTCCGGGAGGTTGTGATGGGCGCGCGCGATGTTGAGCAGGAGCATCTCCGTTTCAAGGCGGCTGATCGTCTGGTCGTATCCGAGCACCGCCTCGTGCAGCGCCACCGGACCGATACAACCTGTGAGCGTGACCGCAGTGGCCACTGCGATCCACACGAAGCATTTCATTCCAACCTCCGCAATCGGGTGAAGGGTCAGTTTTTCCTGGGAAAAGTCACTGACGGAAGTTTAATATGGAGACTGGAGTTTAATCACACTGTTGCACCTTGTCAAGCTTCCCCCCCTGACTGCCCGAAACGGTACCTGAAAGGTCATTGCTCGGACGTCCTTACACCAAGGTGTCGTGACGACTCCGCGTTGACATTCTCACCGGGCCTTCTCCGCGAGGGAGTTTGACGCCCATGAACTGCTTTGCCGCAATAGATCACATGCGGCACGAGGATGGCTCACATGCGCTTGAGTGTTATCATTCCTGTCCTGAATGAGGGGGCCCACGTCGAGCGTCTGCTGCGGGACCTGCCGGAAAAGTGTCCCAGGGCAGAGGTGATCGTGGTGGATGGGGGATCGACAGACGGGACCCTGCAGGTGGTTGAACGGTTCCCGTTTGCTCGGCCCGTCGTGAGTCAGCGGGGAAGGGCCCGACAGATGAACACGGGGGCCCAAGAGGCTCAGGCAGAAATTCTCCTCTTCGTTCATGCCGATACGGTCTTACCGTATGGCGCCTCGGAGGCCATCCGCGACGCAATGGCCGATCCTCGGACCGTTGGTGGGCGGTTCGACATTAATTTGGAGAGCCCCAGGCTCGCCCTCCAGGTCATCGCCTTTTTTATGAATCTCCGTTCCCGGCTGACTAGGATCTCGACCGGCGACCAAGCCATCTTTGTGAGGCAAAAAATCTTTGCAGAGATGGGTGGCTACCCAAACATTCCCCTGATGGAGGATGTGGAGTTTACCAAGCGTCTGAAGCGGCGGGGACGTATCGCTTGCCTTCCTCTCCCCGTGACCGCCTCGGTGCGGAAGTGGGAGCAGGAGGGTGTCGTAAGGACTGTCGTCCTGATGTGGACAGTCCGCCTCCTGTACTTTTTTGGCATGAGCCCTTCCCGACTCCACCGGTTCTATTACGGCCATCCCCCAGCAACAGAATGATCCCCGAGCTGTCTGGCATTTTGAAGCCAGCCCATCCCGCATTATTCACGAACGGAGGTTTTTCGTGAACAATCCGCCTGCAGGTGCGGACTTGGCCGCACCGGCAGGTTTCGATCCCGCCGCTGCGGCGGGACTCAAGGCTAGCAAACTGTCACCCATAGGCGTCCAGGAGGTTATGACAGTCTTTCGAGGG
>JBFHXD010000186.1:0-4058 GCA_041599135.1 Methylomirabilales bacterium (SeqCode)
ACCCAGGGACCCACGGGGGCAAAGGTGTCGAAGGACTTCCCCCGCGTCCACTGTCCATCCTTACGTTGGAGGTCGCGCGCGGTCACGTCATTAAAGCAGGTGTAACCCAGGATGTACCTGGCCACTTTCTTCCGAGGGACTGCCTTTGCATACCGGCCAATGACGATGGCCAGTTCGGCCTCGTAGTCCAGTCGATGGGACACCTTGGGATAGAGAATCTTTCCCCCATGGGGAAGCAGGGCCGTGTGTGGCTTGATAAAGATCACCGGCTCATCAGGAGGTTCAACCCCCATTTCAGCCGCATGATCCCGATAGTTAAGCCCGACTCCGACGATCTTGCTGGGCACGGTGGGCGGGAGGAACCGAATACGTTTCAGCGGATGCGTCTTACGCGTCACGCGAAACCGACCATAGACATCTCCCGCGATCTCCCGAACCACGTGATCCTCGACCACGCCATACCTGGGTTTGCTCGCAACTTGGAACCGGACGATCCGCACGAAATTCCTTTCCCCGCTCCTTTCTTCACGAGGAGTCGTTCCAGAGCGGTAGCTTTGTCGAGATAGCTTTTTGTTGAGGACAACTATTTCAGGCTCAGGACATCAGCCATGTCATAGAGCCCCTTCGGGGCTTGGACCACAAACCGAGCGGCACGCAGCGCCCCCCTGGCAAAGTTATCCCGGCTGTGGGCCCGGTGGGTGATTTCGATCCGCTCCCCCATTCCCCCGAAGAGGACGGTGTGCTCTCCCACGATATCGCCTGCCCGGACGGTGTGAACACCGATCTGCTGTTTCGGCCTCTCCCCCACGATACCCTTTCGGCCGTAAATGCCGACCTGTTCCAGGTCCCAATTCAACGCCTCGGCTATCACCTGGGCCATCTTGATGGCGGTGCCCGACGGGGCATCCTTTTTGAAGTGGTGGTGGGCCTCGGTAATCTCGACCTCGTAATCTTCCCCGAGATAACGGGCCACCTCCTTGAGGATGCGAAAGAGAACGTTAACACCGACGCTCATGTTGGGAGAGATGACGCAGGGCATTTTGGCGGCGAGACGCCGAGCCTCCTCCACGTGCTCCTTGCTCAGGCCCGTTGTGCCGACCACGATGGAGACGCCGGCGTCGCTCGCCGCGCGGAGGTGAGCGATGGAGGCCTCCGGGGCCGTGAAATCAATGATGACATTAGCTCCCATGATGACTTCCGACAGGCTATTGCCAATCTTCACACCCATGGGTCCTACTCCGGCGACGTCTCCCGCATCCCGACCGATGGCGGGATGACCAGAACGTTCCGTCGCCCCGACGACTTGAAAATCGTCCGCGTCCTTGGCCAGGGCAAGAATGCGCCCCCCCATTCTCCCACTAGCCCCTGTCACAATCGCCCGAATCATGGTCACATACCCTCGCTCTGCGCCCTTAGCCCTTAGCCCTTAGCTCTCAGCTCTTCGCCCCCAGGATTATGAGAGCAGTCCGTAGGCCTTCAGCGCCTTCGCCAACTTGTCGCGGTTTGCTTCCGCCATCGGAGCAAGCGGCAGTCTGAGCTCCCCATTTAGCCTCCCTAAAAGCTGCATGGCCGTTTTCACCGGGATCGGATTGGTCTCGTAGAACATGGCCTTGCAGAGCGGGAAGATACGGAGATGAATTTCCTTCGCCCGCTTCCAGTCACCGTTTAACGCGGCACGTGTCATCTCTGCCGTTTCTTTCGGCAGGATGTTGGCAATGACCGAGATGACGCCCTTGCCGCCCACGGCCATGAGGGGGAGGGTCAACGTATCATCCCCCGAGACGACCGTCATCCGATCGCCGCAGAGGGTGATCAGCTCAGTCATCTGTTCTAACGATCCACTCGCCTCCTTCATGGCCACAATGTTTGGGACTTCTGCCAGGGTGGCTACGGTTTCAGGAAGCATATTGACCCCGGTCCGTCCCGGGATGTTGTACAGGATGATCGGGATGTCCACTGCCTTTGCCACCGCTTTGTAGTGCGCGATGAGACCATTCTGAGTCGGCTTGTTGTAATAGGGGCAGACCATCAGGACGCCGTCGGCCCCTGCTGCTTTCGCATGGCGGGTGAGATCGATGGCCTCGGCGGTGGAGTTCGACCCGGTTCCCGCCACGACCGGAACCCGGCCCGCTGCTGCCTTAATCGTGGCCTCAACGACCCGCTTGTGCTCTTCATGGCTCAGCGTGGGTGACTCGCCGGTGGTGCCGCACGGGATGATGGCATCCGTCCCGTTCTTTACGTGGAACTCGACCAGCTCGCGGATCTTGGCTTCATCCACGGCTCCATCCCGAAATGGGGTGACCATCGCGACCATGGATCCTTGAAAACTCTTCTTCATTGCCCTTCCCTCCTCCATTTATCGTTCATGGTTCAGAGTCTAGAGTTGAGAGTCTAGAGTCCAGCGTCCAACATCCGATGTCCAATGCCCGAGGTCGCCAAGAGCGAGGAAGGTCCCTCCGAGCTCTTGGTTCACGGTCATCGACAATCGTTCTATAGATCGTCGGGAATAGCCTCTCCCCGGATGAGATCCTCGTAGCTTTCTCGTGCCCGAATGACGAAGTGGCGGTCATTTTTGACCAAGACCTCGGCCGCCCGTGGTCGTGCGTTATAGTTTGAGGCCATGGCAAACCCGTAGGCCCCGGCACTCATCACGGCCAGGAGTTCTCCGGGTTCTACCCGCGTGACTTCCCGATCTTTAGCTAAGAAATCGCCTGACTCACAAATCGGTCCAACAACATCTGCCGTGACCCGTTCCCGCTCCCCGTGTCGTTGGACCGGCTGGATCGCGTGGTAGGAGTCATACAAACTCGGTCGGATCAGATCGTTCATACCCGCGTCGACGATGACAAAATTCTTCGTCGGGGTCTGCTTCGTATAGAGCACTCGGGTCACCAGGATGCCGGCATTCCCCACAATGACGCGTCCCGGCTCAAAGATAACGGTACAGTCAAGCGTCTTCAGTATCGGGGTGACAGCCTGGGCCATCTCGGTTGGATGCGGTGGGATCTCGTCTCCGTACGGAATCCCGAGACCTCCGCCCATATCGAGATACCGAATGTCAATACCAAGCTTTCGCAGCGCCTCGATCAACTCGGCAGTGCGGCGCAGGCTATCTACAAAAGGGCTCAGTTCGGTGATCTGCGAGCCGATATGTTGATGAATCCCGACGATCTCGATGTGGGGAAGCGTCCGCGCCAGCTGGTATTCTTCGAGGGCCAAAGAGATGTCAATCCCGAACTTACTCTTCTTGAGCCCGGTCGAGATGTACGGATGCGTCTTGGGATCTACATCAGGATTCACGCGCAGCGCCACCCGCGCCACCGTCCCCATCTCTCCCGCGATCTGGTTGAGCAGGCGCACCTCCTGGGAGGACTCGACATTGAACATGAGGATGTCCGCCTTGAGGGCTTCACGGATCTCCTCTCGAAGCTTTCCCACCCCGGCGAAGACGATGCGCTCCGGTGGAATACCAGCGCACAGGGCCCGGAAAAGTTCTCCACCAGAGACGACATCGGCTCCTCCTCCCATGGTCGCAAAGAGCTTCAAGATCGCCAGATTGGCGTTGGCCTTGGTGGCAAAACAGATCAGGTGGGGAATTTCCTGAAACGCCTCATCGAAGACCCGGAAGTGGCGCGTGAGCGTGGCGTGGCTGTACAAATAGAAGGGGGTCCCGACCTCCTCCGCAAGGGCCGAGATGGGGACCTCTTCACAGTGGAGGTCCTCACCCCGATAGTGAAAGTGATGCATTGGTGAAAGCCTCCTGAGGGGGTGGGATGATGTCGTCGTAACACAACCTTTCTTGACCTGTCAAAGGGAAAGTAGGGTACACACTACCCCCCGCGTGCCGTGTTTGACATTGCGGGCAGACAGGGGACCGGGTGGGTGGCTAAAATAGCCGAGTTGAGGGGATCGTAATGCTTCAAAGGAGAGTCGGCGGCGAAGGTGCGGCATACCGCCCGTGGCGCATTTAGTTCAGCGTTGTCCTGAGGCTCGTGGCCGGCAAAAGCGAGTCGACCCCAGCCGTCTTTCGCCACTCCCATGCGGATTCGCTACCGGCG
>JBFHXD010000187.1:0-4048 GCA_041599135.1 Methylomirabilales bacterium (SeqCode)
AAATCGGTCTCAGAGCCGTCATCGGTCACAAACACCTCTCCGTGCTGGAAGGGACTCATGGTTCCAGGATCCACGTTGATGTAGGGGTCAAACTTGAGGAGGGTTACCTTGAGTCCCCGGCTTTCCAGGAGGCATCCAATGGAGGCGGCTGCGAGCCCTTTTCCTAGGGACGACAGCACTCCACCAGTCACAAAAATAAACTTCGGTGTCATCGCTCCCCCAACACTATTCATTACTTAACTCGTTACGGTCTTGTCCTCCATTGCCGCGACAATCCGCTCGATCCGCTTCAGGTCTTCCAGCGTATCGACGCCGATACTGTCATATTTCGTCTCCACAACTTTGATCGGGAACCCATGTTCCAACGCCCGTAATTGTTCCAGTTGCTCGCTCTCCTCCAAGGGGGTCGGAGGCAGACTCGCTAACCTGAGGAGAAAATCCCGCCGGTACACATACAGACCGATGTGCTTGTAACAGAGTGGCTGACTCTTAACTCTAACATACGGTATGGGTGCACGGGAAAAGTATAGCGCAAATCCCCGGCGGTCCCGAACCACCTTGACGACATGCGGATTCAGCCATTCTTCTTCCCTTTCAAGGCGGTGACACACCGTCCCCATGACCAGGTCCGGTTCAGTAAAGAAGGGGGACACCGCCTCATCGATCATGGCCGGCTCGATGAGGGGTTCGTCCCCCTGGATGTTCACGACGATCTCGCTCGAAAGGGAGGCCGCAACTTCTGCGACCCGGTCCGTCCCCGAAGGATGATGTACCTCCGTCAGTTGGACGTCGCCACCAAATACTGCTACCGCATCACGAATCCGAAGGTCATCGGTTGCAACCACCACCCTTGCTAGTGTTTTGCTCCGCCGCGCCCTTTCATATACATGCTGGATTAAGGGTCGTCCGCAAAGATCGGCAAGCGGCTTGCCGGGGAATCGAGTGGAGGCGTAGCGGGCCGGAATGACCCCTACTGCCGTCACAATACCTATCCCTCCTCGAGCCCCAAGGAATGCTTGAGTTCTGTCAAGCTCACCGTTGCAGTTCCTCGCTTTCCTACGACCACCCCGGCAGCATGGTTCGCAAGCTGAGCCGCCTCTACCATACTGGCTTTAGAAGCAAGGGCAAGCGCCATGGTCCCTACCACCGTATCGCCTGCCCCGGTCACATCAAACACCTCTTGCGCCACGGCCGGGATGTGGCTCACACGCCCGTTCCCCTCAAACAAAGACATCCCCTTCTCGCCTCGGGTCACGAGCACTGCCTGCACCTTGAGGCGATCGAGGAGATGACGGCCGGCCGCGGCGACGTCCGATTCGCTCCTTACAGGACGTCCCCAGGCTGCCACGGCTTCTCGGTGGTTGGGTGTCAGGACGCTCACCTCGCGGTACAGATCGAAGTGATTGATCTTCGGATCTACCACCGTCACGACACCGCGTGCTCGGGCCAGAGGAATGACTTCTTCAAGCAGCCGGGCATTGATCACGCCCTTGCCGTAGTCGGAGATGATCAGCGCATCCACCCGATCCAACCGATCCCGGATCAGTTCCTGGACCCTTTCCTGAACCTCGTGGTCCAGGTCCTCAATACACTCTCGATCAAACCTTACCACATGCTGACCGCCAGCGACAACCCGGCTCTTCACGGTGGTTTTCCGGGAGCGATCTATCACGATGCCATCCGGCTTTACTCCAATTCGCTCGATCTCGCTTACCAACCGCTCCGCCATGGAATCACCACCCGCCACCCCCACCAGATCCGCCTGCCCACGGAGGGCTCGGATGTTTGCCACCACATTCCCTGCTCCCCCGAGGCGAATGTTTTCTTCCTCGACCTCCACGACAGGTACCGGGGCCTCGGGAGAGATTCGCGAAACAGTCCCCCAAATGTACTCATCCACCATGATATCCCCGAGAACCATGACCTTCCTTCGAGGAAATTGGTTTACGAGCTCGCGAAAACGGCTGGGAGACCGTCCTTGCCTTGTCTCGCGCATCATGTCTCCATCATTGCCGAACAAATCCTTTCCTTAACCGATTGTCCTCCGACGAAGGACGTCCCAAACAAAATGGTAAAAGATATGGGAGCGGCAGAGCGCTAGAATGAACTTTCGATGCCGCTCAAAATCCGCCCGTTGCTTCACCAGATCGGGAAGATCCGAATCATGGTAGGCGCAGATCAACCGATCAATCTGTTCGTCGGAAAGCATCCCTCCTAACCGGCGGAAGAAGGCACCCACCCTGAGTTCGACACCGATCTCCTGACGCCACCGCCGCTCGTACTCTGCCAGGCTCTGTTCACTGAGGTCCCCGCGGCGGAGGGCCCGATCCAATGTTGCCGCTGCCAGATCACCGCACAGGATCCCGTAAGAAATCCCTCCCCCGGTTGTCACCTTTACTTGCCCGGCGCTATCGCCCACCAGAAGGATTCTGTCCAAAAAGCTACGAGACACATTGGAAACGGGAATTGCCTTGCTTTTGATGTGCAGCTTGTCGTGCCGAAGTCGCGGAGCAATCGAGGGATGTCGAAGGAAGTGCCGGAGATAGGGGATAGCCTGGGCACCGTTACAAACCCCGATGCGGGCCAACTCCCCGGCCGGAATAGCCCATGCGAAACTACCGGGCGCCACTTCTCGACCGAGATAGACCTCCACCCCATCCAGTCCATCCATTTCGACCTCGACCTGAGCTGCCTGGAGAAATCTGGACGGCCGCTGAAGTCCGAGGTCCTGAATCAGGCCGTAGCGTACACCTGTGGCCAGGACGACGGCCCGGGCGTTATAGCCCATTGGAGCCTCACCACCGCCCGGCTCCCTCTTGACCACCGACAGCTTAACACGATCGCCGTGATGTTCCAGGCCCACACACCGCGCTCCCAAGAGATACTCAGCGCCGCGACTGACCGCGCGCTGCGCCATGGTCTGGTCGAACTCACACCTCCTGACCACGTAGGCCATGATCCGACCCGCCCCCACCGTAGCGGTATTCCCCTTTGGCGAGCAGAAGGTGGCCGAATCAAACCCTCGGATGACCGAAGCCCGCGGAAGTTCGAATCGTTCAAAAGCTTCTGCACCAATAAGACCAGAACAATTGGTCGGTACACCGATCTGCAAATGCTCCTCTAGGACAAGGACACCGTATCCGCGCTCAGCCAGGCTTGCCGCTGCCTGACTCCCTGCTGGCCCTGCCCCAACCACAACCACATCGTGCACAGGCTTCCTCTTTACTCAAGATGCTCGCAAACCAATCCGCGGATCGTCAGTCTCTGAAAGACCGCAAGTAAACGGCACGACAATCTGGGAGTTCGCTAATCGTTAGGGATCTTTGGGTTTCACATTCGAGCAGGTGCCTGACCGTGGAGCAATTCGCCCCGGTGTAGGAAACATCGCCCAACCGCCTGGCGACAAAGCAACACCGACCTGCCAGTCACCAGGATGGTTTCCATCCCTCCTCCCTGAACAAGATTCTTAACAATACCGGCTAACCCCTCGGCCGTCAACTAGAAACCGAATACCGACCGCAGAAGAAGGAGGCTACATGTTGCCACGACGCCGGTCGGAGAGCATCCACCAGAGCCCACCTAAAGAACACAGGATCAAAAAGACACTCATGACCTGAGCAGCCCGAAAGGGCCCCAGCATCAGGCTGTCGATCCTCAGTCCTTCTATGAAAAATCGGCCGAAAGAGTAGAGCGCGAGGTAACTCAGGAAAAGGGCCCCTGGGTACGGTTCAAGCCGTTTCCGGAGCAGCAAAAAGAGCAGCGCATAGACAGCCAGATCCCACATCGATTCGTACAGGAAGGTAGGATGGAAATACTCATACTCCGCCAGATGAGGCGGACGGTGACCCGGATCAATAAAAAGTTTCCACGGAAGATCCGTGGGCGTGCCAAAGGCCTCCTGGTTGAAGAAGTTCCCCCACCGCCCGATAGCCTGACCAAGCACGATGCTGGCCGCCACGATATCCAAGTACACCAACGATGGAAGGTTTCTTCGCCAGGCCCAGACTCCCCCCGCAAAGACCCCGCCAAGCAGCCCGCCATGAATTGC
>JBFHXD010000188.1:0-4034 GCA_041599135.1 Methylomirabilales bacterium (SeqCode)
GTGGTCTCCCACACGTAACGCGTTGGCGATGATTGTGAGGGCGGGATTCACCGCAGCGCTCGAAGGAAAGAAGCTGGCGTCTACCACATACAGGTTATCCAACTCGTGCGCCTTACAATTGACGTCGAGCGCTGACGTCTTCGGATCATGCCCGAAACGGATAGTCCCGTTCTGGTGCGCCACGCCAGCCAACGGGATGCGCTGCCCGACGAACAGGTTCCGGGCGAACAACCCCGTGTGGCACTCGTGCCCATGGACCTGACATTTGGTTTGTTGCTTCATCAAGTCCTTGAGCTTTGCGGTGAGCCGCTCGTGGGCTTCTTCATTGTTCGGCGAGTACGCGAGTGTGATGTTGCCCTCGCGGTCAAGCGTGACGCGGTTGTTCGGGTCGGGGAGGTCCTCCGAGGTGAGCCAGAAGTCCAGCGAGTGCTGCGCCATCAGTTCCAGCGTAAAACCTGGCGCAATGGCTGGGGCACCTGCTCTCAACGTGTCCCGATCCAGTTTTCCGACAAACGAGATGTGGCCCATTGGATAGTTCCACTCGTTTGAGCCAAAATAGAAGTCGTTGACCGAGAGGGTCTTTTGAAAGATCGTGGGATTGGGACATTTGGAGATGGCCATCATGACCGAATTGACGTGCCCCATGTAGTGGCGGCCGACGACGTCAGAACCATTCGCCAGACCGCGCGGATGCTTGTCGTTGGCCGAGCGGAGCAGCAACGCGGCGGAGTTGATCGCGCCGCAGGAGACCATCACGATGTTCGCTGAATACTCCTCGGTCGTGCCGTTGCGTTGTACGATCACCTTGCTGACTTCCCGACCGGATGGGTTCGTGTCCAGGCGCGAGACGTACGCGTTGGTCAGCATCATCACGTTGGGGTGTTTTAGCGCCGGGTCCACGCACAACACCTGTGCATCCGACTTGGCGTCGACCAGGCAGGGATGCCCGTCGCAGGTCTCGCAACGGATGCACCGGCTCTTGTGCCGGTCCTGTTCGTTCAGCAATAGGCCGAGCGGCGTGTGGAACGGCCGCAAGCCCAGGCGCGCGAAGTCGTCGCTGAGGTGCTGGATGCGCGGTTCATGGCTTACGGGCGGGTATGGATAGGGCGCAGAAGTGGGCGGTTCAGTGGGATCTTCACCTCGGTGGCCGTGCACGTGGTAAAGCTGCTCGGCCTGAGTGTAGTAGGGTTCCATATCCTCGTACGAGACGGGCCAGGCCGGGGACATACCATCCGAGTGTTTGATCTCGCCGAAGTCTTCTTTCCGCAGACGAAACAGCGCGGCGCCGTAGAACTTGGTGTTACCACCGACATAGTAGTTGGTGTGTGGATGGAGCGGGTTGCCGTCTTTATCCCGCCATACTTCCTTGGTCTGGTACTTGCCTTCCAAGTTTACGGCCTTCGTACTCCAGTTGTCCTTCTCGCGTGGCACGTAGTCGCCGCGTTCGAGGATGAGAATACGCTTGCCTGAGGGGGCCAGCTTGTAGGCGAGAGTCCCGCCTCCGGCCCCCGTCCCGATGATGATCACGTCAAAATGATTTGCACTTGGCATCGGTCTTCCCTCCCCATCTCCTGTTCACCTCTCCCCCCGGAATTCGAGCTACCCTAAAATCCCATTCCCTTTGTTGTCAGGGTAATGCGATAAATTGCCCCCTCTACTTCCGCACTCCAGCCAGTGGCCGGCGAGAGGAGGGTTGAGTACCTTGTTCTGTATACGTTAGACGCTGGAGAAGCCAAAAAGGTGCACGTGCATTTCGCTCGTACTATGCCTGCTTCTGCATCATGTAGCCGCAGCGGAAGATGCAGCGTTTCTGATTATCGTGGTTGAGTTTTGCGCAGATGACTTTACGGCCCCCCACCAGTCGTAGGTAAATCTCCGCCCCCAACAGCATGCCAAGCGGCGGAGCCGTGAAGTAGATCCACAGGGTCCGCCAAAGCTGAGCCGGCAGGGCGGAAGCGAAAGTGCGGGCCGGGTTCATACTCATTCCGGAAAGCGGCGCTGCCACGGTAATATACGTTGCAACAAGACATCCGGCGAAGATGCCAGTGAATCGACCCCTCTCAATGTTAATCGTAACCAAGACGACTGACATGAGGACGAGGGAGATCACGAGTTCGACCAGGAATGCAACTCCTGCGCCGGCTGAACCAGGAAGCGTGGCGACATAATTGACCGGCGGATCGGCAAAGGGATTTCCGACCGCCAGAGCGATGAGCACAACACCCGCCACCCCTCCCGCAAATTGCGCCGCAATGTAGAAGAGGGCATCCCATCGTTCGATCTTTCCTAGCCGATAGAAGGTCAATGTGACTGAGGGATTGAGATGTGCCCCTGATTGCTTGCCCCAAGGTGAGTAGATGATCCCGATGGCGGTTAGCCCCATGGCTATGCCCATCAGAATCCGCCGCAGGACAGGGTCGGCGATGGCATGCCGAACGGGCGAATCCGGGTATTCTAGGATGGTGCCATAGATACCTGCCGAAATCATAAAAAGACCCAATCCGGCGGCCTCCATCAGATATTCGGGCCAATGGCGTTGTAACGCATCGAGCATGCCGTTCGTTCCTCAACGCCTCCCATTGCAAGGAGACTCGTTGCAGGCGGTGAAGTCTACAGGCGAGGAAGGACGGGCGGGGATTGACGGATCGGCGGAACTGGACCCTTAAGAGCCAAGTAGCTTTCGAATTTCTTCCTGGCTCTGTGGCCATCGCGGCAGGTCAAAGAGAGCCTGCCGCTCTTCGAGTTCAAAGATCTCGCCCGGTTTCAGAGAGACGACCGGGCCATGTATCTCCATCTCGAAATAGGGATACCGATCCGAGTTGTACACCTCGGCAATGCAGCCATGGCCGTAAGCCTTATCGGCATAGACCGGTACCTGTTTCCGGTAACCAACCAAGCCCAGCCCGGCTACATCGAGGACCCCGAGCATCCATCCTTCCTGTGCGTCCACACCGAATTTGAAAGCTTTTGGGTCATCACATCGAATGACCCCCAGGTTTCCTAGCTCACCCACGACGGCGTCGCGGACTTGGACCGACTCGCCTTCCTCAACGAACGTTTTTACGCCTTGAGGATACCGGGACGCCCCGTTTCTCGGCAGATAGACCTTTCCAGGTTTGAGCACCATATTGACATCCCATACACCCCATTGGATCTCGTGCAATGACCGGTTAAGTAGTTGATGTGTGACGACCCATTCTTGCGTCCCCGATGGCATCGTCACCGTCCGCGTGATTTGGACGCCGGTTTCCCGGCAAACGCGGCTCGTCATTCGAACGACTGCAGCCTCGGGTCCCGCGTGCTCGACACTGAGGTCATAAGGACCGCTGTCCAGATCGAGAAACGGAACCCCATCGGTCCACTGCGTCTGCGGTGCCAACCACGTCTTATCACCACCCCAGAGTGAAAATCCCATCTGTTGCTTCTTGGCACGGACGTCTTGAACTGTCGGAACATCTTCGACCTGACCCTCGCGCTCTGGCTGCGTAAAGGAGAGATCCTGGCCCCGCCATTTTATGCCCATGATTCGTCCACCCACCTGCGGGACGAGGATGAGTTCAAGAGGCCCGTTTTGTAGACACCAAGTATTCCACCCTTTATATGTTCCCTCTTTGAGCGTGATCTTCGAGGGTCCCACCCCTAACCCCTGGTCCCGAGGGTTCTGTCGAGATTGAAGGCGGCACTAATCAAGGCCAGGTGGGTAAAAGCCTGGGGGAAATTGCCTAATGCCTCGCCGCTGGGACCCGTTTCCTCGGCATAGAGCCCTAGGTGGTTGGCATAGCCGAGCATCTGTTCAAACATGAGCCTGGCTTCCTCCAGCCGAGTGCGATCGTCCCGCCCTGCGCGGGTCAGGGCTTCGACGAGCCAGAAGGTACAAATATTAAATGTTCCCTCTTCGCCCCTCAGGCCGTCGGCGGTCTCTTCTACGTTGTACCGGTAGACCAAGCTGTTGGAGACCAGCCCCCCATGCTCTGGAGAGCGGTTCGTAGCAGCAAGGGTCTTGAGCATTCTCGGGTCGGTCGGGGAAAGAAAGA
>JBFHXD010000189.1:0-4005 GCA_041599135.1 Methylomirabilales bacterium (SeqCode)
GACCTCGAGATCGCGGTCCGCGCAGCGGTGCTGAGCGCCTTCAAGACCACGGGGCAACGCTGCACCTCCGCCTCGCGCCTCATCATTCACGAGAGCCGCATGGACGAGTTCGCCAAGGCCTTCGCGGCCATGGCCCAGCGGATCGTCATTGGCGACCCACTGGATGATCAGGTCTTCATGGGACCCCTGATCAATGAAATCGCAGCGAAGAAAGTCAGCTTCTACAACGACCTGGCCAAAAAGGAGGGGGCGGAGATCCTGGTCGACGGAGGACGCCTGGAGGGAAGCAAGCACCGGAACGGACACTTCGTTAGCCCGTTCATCTACCGGATGGCTCATCGCCAAGATGCCCGCGTGCTGCACGAGGAAGTCTTTGGCCCTCACGTAGCCCTCATCCCCTTCCGGACACTGGACGAGGCCGTGGCGATCCATAACGATGTCGAGTACGGCCTGAGCTTCTCGGTGATCACCGAAGATTACCGAACCGCGCGCTTCCTGCGGGAGGCTTGCGAGTTCGGGATCGGCTACTGGAATCTCCCCACCATCGGGGCTGAGGTTCATCTTCCCTTCGGGGGGGTCAGGAAGAGCGGGACCGGGACGCCGGCGTCCTGGCCCCTGCTGGATCTGCTGACGCACAAGGTGGCCTGGACCGTAAATCACGACCGCGAGATCAAGATGGCGCAAGGGATGAGCGCCGAGGTGTAAGGCAGATCATGCGGGATTGGGTCAAGCTGGAGCAGCAATATTTTATGGACACCGGTCACCGGCGCCTCGGGATCACCATTGTGCGAGGCGAAGGGGCCAAGGTCTGGGACGAGGGGGGGCGCGAGTATCTCGATTTCATCGCCGGCTGGGCCGCGTGCAGCATTGGGCATTGCCACCCGGTCATCCAGCATGCCCTCGAGGAGCAAGGGGGACGCCTCATCCTGGCTGGCTACGACATCTACACCATTCCGCAGATCGAACTGGCAGAGCTCCTCACGTCGGCGAGCGGACTCAACAAGGTTTTCTTCTGTAACAGTGGGGCCGAGGCCAACGAAGGGGCGGTGAAGCTGGCCCGGAAATACGGGAAGCTGCACTTACGCGACGCCTATGAGGTCATCTCGGCCCTCCGGGGATTTCATGGGCGCACATTGGCCATGGTGGCAGCAACGGGCAAGCCTGAATACCAGGCCCCCTTTACCCCGCTGCCCGCGGGATTCAGCCATGTTCCCTTCAATGATATCCAGGCCCTTCGGGCCGCCGTGAAAAAGACAACCTGTGCCATCCTGTTAGAGCCGATTCAGGGGGAGGGCGGGGTACATATTCCCGACGACGAGTACTTGAGGGAAGTCCGACGTCTCTGCGACGAGCGGGGACTGCTGCTTATCCTGGACGAGGTCCAAACCGGGTGCGGGCGAGCCGGAACTCTCTGGGGCCACGAGCAGTTCGGCGTCAAGCCGGACATCATGACTCTGGGGAAGGGGCTGGGTGGCGGCGTGCCCATTGGGGCGATCCTGGTAAACGATCGGGCTGCCTGCTTTGGGCCGGGAGATCACGGTTCGACCTTTGGCGGGAATCCTCTTTGTGCTGCGGTGGCCGCCGCCGTCTTTCGATATATCCTAGACGAGGATCTTCCAGGCAATGCAGCGCGCGTGGGGATCTACTTCCGCGACCGGCTCTCGGACCTCCAGGAAAAATACGAGGCGATCAAGGTGATTCGAGGTCGGGGACTTCTTGTGGCGTTGGAGTTCCATGCTCCCATGGCGCTCTCGTTCGCTGGGGCCTGTAGAAAGCTCGGGCTCTTGACAAACCCCCTTCCGCCGCACACGATCCGGTTCATGCCTCCCCTCACTATTCAGCCCCACGACGTGGACCAGGCCATTCAGATCCTGGAAGTCGCGATTAAGCAGGCTTCACCAGAGAATTCCTCTTGAGGTCAGCATACGCATGCTTTGAGAGGGCGTGCCGTGCGTACACTAAGGCCGGTGATCCTGCCTGACAACAAGAAGCTGGTCGTCTTCCCGCTCCCGGTCGAGCTCGCCGTGGCCGGCGCAGGGCTCGCCCCTGGGAATCCGGTCGTGAAATACCTGATGACGCGAAACGAAGCCCAGGCCCTCGCCCACTTAGAGTACGGCGCCCCCCAACGTTGGTATTATATCTTTGTGAGCGCCGAGACCCAGAGATGCCGTATACTCTGTAGTTACCTGATTACTTCTGACCTTTCGCCCTCAGGTCAGCCGGCCTGATACGTAAGGAGGGCGCAGCCGTTGGGCTGAGCGCGGAGTGCCCGAATGGGTAAAGACGAAGTGGCCATGCTTCGGCGACGACTGACGGACATGGCGCAGAACCTCTGGTGGACGTGGAACCCTGAAGCGGTTGAGATTTTCCGCGATATCGACCCCGACCTGTGGCGCCGCTCGAACCATAACCCGATCGTTTTTCTTGCCAATCTCAGCGATGTGGAGCTCGCCGGGCAGGTCGAGGGAAAGGCCATAGAGAGCCGCATCAACTTCCAATTTCGGCGCCTCGAGGAGTACCTCAATCCGGCCTATAGTTTCGGCCATAAGTACGCCGGTCCTCTGTGGCGGCAGCCTGTCGCGTACTTCAGCGCCGAGTTCGGCCTGCACGAGTCTCTGCCTGTCTATAGCGGCGGACTCGGGATCCTGGCGGGAGACCATCTCAAGAGCGCCTCTGACCTGAACATCCCGATGGTCGGCATCGGGCTCTTTTACAGCCACGGCTACTTTACGCAGTTGGTCGATGAAAGCGGGTGGCAGCAGGAAAGCTACGGAAACTCCCGGGTCGAAACGATGCCGATAACGCAGGTGCGCGATGAGCGGGGGCGACCCCTGATCGTGTCGGTCCAGGCTGGCGACGATGACATCAAGCTACGCGTCTGGCAGCTCGTGGTGGGTCGGGTGCGATTGTTCCTGCTCGATTCTGACATCGAGGACAACAACCAGAGAGACCGGGAGATGACGCGTCACCTTTACGGTGGTGGCGAGGACATGCGTATTCGCCAGGAGATTGTCCTGGGCATCGGGGGCCATCGCGCGCTCAGGGCAATGGGGGTTACGCCCGCGGTTCTTCACCTGAACGAGGGACACTCCGCATTTGCGCCTCTGGAGGCCCTCCGGCTGCGGATGAAGGAACAAGGCGAGGACTACCGGACGGCGCTTGAGAACGTCAAGTTACGCACCGTGTTCACCACGCACACACCGGTGGCTGCGGGCCATGATCGCTTCACCCCGGAGCTGATCCGGGAAAATCTCGGCTGGCTCAGGGCGGAGCTGGGTATCGGCTTCGATGAGCTGATGACGCTCGGCCGCGTTCATCCCAGCGACCCCTCGGAGCCGTTTTGCATGACGGTGCTTGCCCTGAAGATCTCTCGGCTGCGTAATGCAGTAAGTGCGCTGCACGGTGAGACCTCCCGCCGCATGTGGAAGGCCCTCTGGCCCGGGAGGGAGGAGAGCGAAGTTCCCATCGGCCACATCACGAACGGGGCCCACATGAAATCCTGGCTCGCACCCAGCATGTCTCGCCTCTACGTCAGACACCTCGGCAAGGGGTGGGAGACCCGTATGAGCTTCTACGAGTTTTGGCAAGATATCGACAAGGTCACCGATACTGAACTGTGGGAAGAGCACCAGGTATTGCGGCATCGCCTGATCAGCTTCATCCGTCGGCGCCTTGCTCTTCGCCTCGCGCGCTTGCACGGGACCGATCCAGCGAACGCCACGATCGACGCCCTGGATGACGGAGTCCTCACCATCGGTTTCAGTCGCCGTTTCGCCACCTACAAGCGTGCAACCTTGATCCTGACAGACCTTGTCCGCCTTGACGCCATTCTCAACCACGCGGAGAGGCCGGCCCAGATCGTCTTTGCCGGCAAGGCGCATCCACGGGACCATGAAGCCAAGCTTCTCATTCAGCGGATCTTCGAGGTGATGAAGGAGCCGCGGTTCCAGTCACGCATCGTGTTCGTCGAGAATTATGATTTTTCGGTGGCACGCCACCTCGTGC
>JBFHXD010000190.1:0-3580 GCA_041599135.1 Methylomirabilales bacterium (SeqCode)
CCGGCAGAAACAGCTCCGGCGCAGACCGAGACAGCGCCGGCGCCGGCAGAGGCACCAAAGCCCGCCTCGGAACAGTAGCGTGCCAAATCCGATGTGCCTTTCGGCCTCTTCCCTCTGTTGTCCACCGCCTGAGAGCGGCCTCGGTCGACTCCCATGCGCAATTTCTGATCCTCCGTTAATCTTGTTCTAATGGTTCGTTTCCACATTTGTGGGGGGAGAGGCACAAGGATGTCCGTGCCGCGAGGTTACGCATGCGGGTGAAGCAAATCCTGATCCTTGCCCCCACCGTAGTCAGCGTTTTCCTGCTACAGTCCTACTTCTGGCAACCCACCTTTGAGGACCAGGTGAAGGGGGACCCCGGACGTCTCACCCGGTATATTCAGACCTCCATCGGTGATGCTTCCATCCTGAATCCCACCCTCGCTGCTGATTCGGCCAGCGCCGATATTAACAGCCTGGTCTTCGAAGGATTGATCGATCGGGACCTCAACCTCTCCTTCCGCGGCCGGCTCGCCGAGTCGTGGGAAATTTTTGAAGAGGCCTACCTGGTCGTGGATGAGACCCAAGAGCTACCCGACGCCACCCCGGTGAGTGGCGGCACGCTTCTCCGGTACCTCGAAAGGGCGCAGGCAGCGGACGATTCGGCCCTTCGACTCGTACAGAAGATCGAGCTGCTACCCAGCCGATCGAAGGTCGAACAGATCGAAATAGCAGCACCGGAACCGGAGTCTGGCAAACCGAAGAAACGGAGGGTGGAGGTAACAGTGCATCAGCCTCCCCGACTCAAGTTCACCCTGAGCGAGGTGGACCAGGACTTCTTTGTCACGCTCAACCGCTTGTTAGGTGGCTACGGAGACCGGATCGATCCTTCCCGCTTTATCGAAGTGGCTGAGCCGGCCGTCACTCGGCAACAGGCCGCGACGCTCGTCCCACCAACCGAACACAACCCCATCGTCCTGTTTCGGTTGCGAAAGGGGGTACTCTTTCAGGACGGGCACAAGTTTGACTCCGGTGACGTGAAGTTCACCTATGAGACGATCATGGCCCCAGACAACCTGTCGCCCCGGGTTCCGGACTTCGAACCAATCAAGTCGGTCGAACTCCTCGGCCCGTATGCCGTCAAGATCATCTACAAGAGACTCTTTGAACCGGGTTTCCAGAGCTGGAGTATGGGGATCCTGCCCGAGCATCTCCTCAACCGGGAACATCTCAAGGCAGAGGCGAACCGCGTTGGCAGAGATCCCAAGACCTTTTCCGTCCGCGATTCCGCGTTCAACCGAGCGCCGATCGGCACCGGCCCCTTTCGGTTTGCCGAATGGAAGACCGACCAGTTTATCCGACTGACACGTTTTGAAGATTACTGGGAGGGGGCACCGAACCTCCATCAATATTTATACCGGATCATTCCCGACCTGCTCACGGCCGAGCTTACCTTCTATGCAGGGACGAGCGACGCCTACGGCGCGCAGCCGCATCAGGTAGAGCGCTTGAAACACGATCCCCGCTTTCAGAACTTCTCTCGGTTGGGATTAGGCTACACGTATATCGGCTACAACATGCGGCGCCCGATCTTTCAGGATGTCCGGGTGCGAAAGGCGCTCGGCATGGCGATTAACGTCCAAGAGATCATCGACTACGTCCTCTACGGCGAGGCGGAGCGGACCACTGGTCCCTATCCGAAGCAGACCGAGTTCTACAACCCAGCAGTGAAGCCACTCCCCTACGACCCTGCCGGGGCGCTCCGGCTTCTCGCCGAGGCCGGTTGGACCCCGAACGCCAAGGGATTGCTCGAAAAAGATGGAAAGCCTTTGGCCTTTACCCTCATCACGAATTCGGGCAATGAGATCCGGAAAGCCGTGATGGTGGTTGCCCAGAACGCGTGGCGCCGCCTGGGAATCAAGGTGGAGACCCTTACCATGGAGTGGGCGGTCTTCATCAACGAGCGAGTGGACAAGGGGGACTTCGACTCACTCATTCTCGGGTGGCGCATGGGGTTGGATGCCGACCTGTACCAGATCTTTCACTCGAGCCAGACGGGCCACTTCCAGCTCAATTTTGTCGGGTACTCCAATCCGGAGGCGGATGCGTTGATGATCCGCATCCGCCAGGAGTATAACCGTGGGCGGCAGGTCGAAATGGCGAGACGTCTGCACCAGCTGATCGCCCAGGACCAACCCTACACGTTCCTCTTCGTCGGAAAGGGCCTTACCCTCCTGGATCGGAAGCTCGTTCGCATGATCCGGGATCCCGACGGCACACCGCGGTATCGGCCGATTGAGCCCGACAAGCTCGGTGGAATCACGTTCCATTTCAACCAGTGGGTGAAGACCTCAAAACCCGTGCTTACGGCTTATTGAGGCGAAATGCTTTCTGTTTTACTCCGCATTGGATGGAAGAAGCTTTGGACCCTCTTCTTTATCTCGGTGATCTCGTTCGCCGTCATCCATCTGGCCCCGGGGCAACCGAGCCAGATCGATCCCCTGAACCCGCGGTTTACCCCTGAACAACTCGAGCGCTATCGGAAGGCGTTTGACCTCGACAAGCCCCTGCATGAACAGTACGTGCTTTTCTATAGCAGGCTCTTCACCTTAGAGCTCCGCTCCTTCAAGGACAACCAGCCGGTCTTGCCCAAAATGGTCGAACGGATCTGGAACAGTCTTCCTCTGTTTCTGGTGGGGACAATCCTCGTTTGGTGCTACGCCTTTCCCTTGGGGATTGCCAGCGCTATCCGTCGTAACTCGCTCTTTGACAAGGTCACGACCGTCGTCGTCTTTGCGCTGATCTCTATCCCGGGGTTTTACCTTGCATATCTCCTCATTATCTTCGTCGTCCAGACATTTCATGTGGATGTGATCGGGCTGAGAACGTTTGGACGCGAGGAGGTTCCAGCCATTGTGAGGTTAATGGATCGGACGTGGCACTTGGTCCTGCCGTCGGTGCTCGGGGCGACGGCAGGGATCGCGGTTCTGTCCCGGTATGTGCGCTCACAGATGCTCGAGGTCATCAACTCGGACTATGTGCGGACCGCCCGGGCAAAGGGGGTGGACGAGGACACCGTCCTCTATAAGCATGCCCTGCGCAATGCCTTGCTTCCCTTCGTGACGATGCTCGGCCTCCTCGTTCCGGGACTGATCGGCGGGAGCGTTATCATCGAGACGATCTTCGCTTGGCCAGGGATCGGGCGATTAGGCTACGAGGCAATCCTGAGCCGTGACTACCCAATCGTTATTAGCCTCAACTTCATTGCAGCGGTGTTGACGTTGCTGGGTACCCTCCTATCGGATGTCCTGTACATGTTCGTGGATCCGAGGATCAGGTTGGAAGGGGTCGAATAGCGATGGCGACGGCCGCAACATCCGAAACACGACGGCCGGAGATGAGGGCCTCCCCTTCCCGGCTGGCATGGCGATCCTTTCTCAGGAACCGGACAGCCGTAGTGGGCATGCTGGCTTGCGTCCTCTTCTCCAACGTTGCCGTCCTCGGCCTACTCCTGACCAGCGGGGATCATCCAGTCTTCGATCCGCGCCAGGTACGGCTGGCAGACAAGTTCAGGCCCCCGCTGTCGCTGCCTAACCGCGAG
>JBFHXD010000191.1:0-3579 GCA_041599135.1 Methylomirabilales bacterium (SeqCode)
CGGCTCGGCATGGACCCCATGGGTCCGGCCGATCATTACGGTTGGCTTGTGGGTCCTGGCCATGGTCTTGAGGGTTCCCACCAGGGCATCCAGGTCCTCCACAAGGATGTCTGCCGCCTTGCCAAGCTGGAAGGCCAAGGCCGTATCCATGATGTCGGAAGAGGTCAGCCCGAGATGGATGTACCGGCTTGGCTCGCCGACCCGCTCGCCCACGGCAGTGAGAAACGCAATGACCTCGTGGCGAACGGTCTGTTCGATTTCCTCGATCCGTTTGAGATCAAAGGCAGCACGGGCCTTAATCTCGTCAAGGGCCTTGGCGGGAATCCTCCCCAGTTGCGCCCATGCCTCACAGGCCAGGACCTCGATGCGGAGCCATACCTGAAATCGGTGCTCGAGCTCCCAGATTGCGGCCATTCGGGGGAGACTGTAGCGGCGAATCATCGTTGGATCCTTTCCATCCGGGGCAGAACGGAATGCGGGGGACACCCGCAGGACTGTGACCCCTCAGGGCGTCAGGATCGATGAGAGGGTTGCAGAATGCGGCCGATGGAAGCCAAGGTGCACTCCCCCCCATTAAGGAGGGAGTGAGTGAGTTGCTGCAGCCGCTCCGGGGTCACCTCCTCGATACCCTTAATGATTTCCTCCAACCCGAAGCAGCGGTTGTAATACATGTACATCTTCCCGAGCCGTGTCATCCGGCTATTGGTGCTTTCGAGGCCGAGGAGGAGATTACCCTTGAGCTGCTCCTTCGCCCGTCTGAACTCCTTGGGGTCTACAGGCTCATCCCGGATCTGCCGGAACCCGGCCTGGACGAGGTCCACCACCTTCTGATAGTGGTCGTTGCTCGTTCCCGCATAAACCACAAGCAGACCTCCGTCGCGATAGGAGGCGGTATAGGAGTAAATGGAATAGACGAGTCCTCGTTTCTCCCGGATCTCCTGAAAAAGGCGAGAGCTCATCCCACCCCCCAGGATCGTATTCAGGATGGACAGGGTATACCGGTCCTCGTGACCATAGGCGAGGCCTCTGACGCCCAGGCAGAGGTGGATTTGGCTGAGGTCACGATCCTCATTCACCGCGTTCATCTGCGAGACCGGGGGGGAGCTCGATGCCGCATGCGAGCGGCCCTTCCAGTTTCCAAAAACGGCCGTCACAAGATCCACCAGACTGTGATGGTCCAGATCGCCGGCGGCCGACACGATCGCATGGTCGGGTCGGTACGAGTTGTTCATGAACTCTGCCATCTCATCGCGCCCGATCTGGGTAAGGGTCTCACGCCGTCCGAGGATGGGACGCCCCAGGGGATGATTTCCCCAGATGGTCCTGGCAAACAGATCATGGATCTGATCGTCGGGATTATCCTCCACCATCTTGATCTCTTGCAGGATCACTTCCCGTTCTTTCTCTACGTCTTTTGGGTCGAGGCGGGAGTGGAGGACAAGATCTGCCAAGATGTCGACGGCCAGAGGGAGGTGCTCTCCCAGGACCTTGGCATAGTAGCAGGTGTACTCGCGACTGGTGAAGGCGTCGAGGGTGCCGCCGACGGAATCAATCGCGGCCGCGATCTCTTCCGCGCTCCGTTTCTCTGTTCCCTGGAAGAGCATGTGCTCAATGAAATGGGAGATCCCCGCCTGCCGTTCCTCCTCCTGCCGGGAACCGACGGGGATCCACACCCCGATCGAGACAGAGCGCACGGCCGGCATCTTTTCGGTCAGGACGACGAGGCCGTTGTCGAAGACCTCCTTCCGATAGACGCCACGGGATCCCATCGCTACCGTCTGCCCTCCCGCTCTCGGGGCATTTCCCGCGGGCCGCCGGACCCCCATTCCATACGCCGCGGCGACCCTTCTCCTTTTTCATCCGCCGCCGCCCCTGCCTGAGCCCTCAGGATCTCCTTTCGACTGAGGCGGATCTTTCCCGATGGATCGATCTCGATCACCTTCACGGTCACCTCTTCCCCCTCGGAGAGAACATCCTGCACCTGCTTGATCCGCTCCTCGGCGATCTGGGAGATATGGAGGAGGCCGTCCGTCCCGGGCAGGATTTCCACAAAGGCGCCAAAGTCGACAATCCGCTTCACCTTCCCCGTGTAGATCTTCCCAACCTCCGGGACCTCGATGATCCGGTTAATAATGGCCAGGGCCTTCTCCGCCGCCGCCTCGTCCGTGGACGCGATCTCCACTGTTCCGTCGTCGGACACGTTGATCTTGCACCCGGTCTCGTCGATGATCCCTCGGATGACCTTGCCGCCGGGGCCGATCACCTCTCGGATTTTGTCCACCGGGATCTTCACGGTGAGCAGACGAGGGGCGTAGATGGAGAGGCTGGGACGCGGTTGGGCTAGCGTCTTATCCATCGCATCCAGAACGTGCATTCGCGCCTCTCGGGCCCGCTCTAACGCCTCGGCCATCAAGACCGGCGTCACTCCCTGGACTTTCATATCCATCTGGAGGGCTGTCACACCCTTTCGCGTGCCGGCCACCTTGAAGTCCATGTCCCCAAGATGATCCTCAAGTCCCATGATGTCGGTGAGGACCGCCGACTTCTCTCCTTCCATCACGAGTCCCATTGCCACGCCGCCCATGGCCGACTTGATGGGAACTCCAGCGTCCATGAGGGCTAAGGTCGCTCCACACACCGAGGCCATGGAGGAAGAGCCATTGCTCTCCAGAATGTCCGAGACGATCCGGATGGTGTACGGGAACTCTTCTGGGCTCGGGAGAACGACAAGGAGGGCTCGTTCCGCCAGGGCCCCGTGGCCGATCTCTCGGCGGCCGGGGCCGCGGAGGAACCGGACCTCCCCGACGCTAAACGGGGGAAAGTTGTAATGGAGCATGAACCGCTTGAATCCTTCCCCTTCGATGCTGTCCAGACGTTGCACATCCTCGGATGTCCCCAGTGTGGTGGTGACAAGTGCCTGGGTCTGACCTCGCGTAAAAAGGGCCGAACCATGCGTCCGGGGGAGGAGCCCCACCTCGCAAGTGATCGGCCGGACTTCATTCGGTCGCCGACCGTCGGCCCGGCGCCCCTCTTCGAGGATCAGCCGCCGCATCTCTTCCTTTTCGATCTTCTCCAAAATCTGCCTCGCCTGAAGCTGCACATCGGTCGGTTCCTCGGCGAAGGCCTGCAGGATCTCTTCGACCATCTGCTCCCGTCGCGCCTGTTGGGCGTCCTTTTCATAGAGCGTGGCCAGCGCCCGAATGGGTTCCCGGGCAAGGCCTGAGAGGCGCTCCTCTAAGGCGGGATCGACCGTGGGCGGGATGAAGGGCATCTTGGGTTGACCGACCAACGCGGCCAGCGCCTCTTGTATCCGGACGATCTCGGCAATCATCTCTTGGCCAAAGGCAATCGCTTCGAGGATGACTTTCTCCGGCACTTCCTTGGCCCCCACCTCGACCATGATGACCGTATCCTTCGTCCCGGCGATCACCAGGTCCAAGTCCGACTCCTCCATCTGCTTGTAGGTCGGATTCGGTACGAGCCGCTCTCCCACGCGGCCGACCCGGACGGTCCCGATCGGCCCGAGGAAAGGAATGGATGAGATGGTCAGGGCCGCCGAGGCCCCCACCATGGCGAGGA
>JBFHXD010000192.1:0-3577 GCA_041599135.1 Methylomirabilales bacterium (SeqCode)
ACCTCGGTCATGGCGAAACCGTTGTTGATGACGATGTTGACGTGGTGGTCCCGGATTTGGATCGGTTGGTAGTCGGCTCCCTTCGGGGTCAGCGTTCCAGCGGTCCATCCAGGCGAAACCATCCCGACCGTCAGCATCGCCGCGGTGACTATGGAAACCGTGATTCTTCTCCTCATGGCATTTCCTCCTCTGTTTCGTATTGTTCCTTCTTCGGACTTTCCTGCTGCAACGAGTCCGATAAGGGGCAAAGGGTGTGCCATGAAGTGTCTTCTCAATCATTGCTGTAAAATCAGAAAGTTACGCCTTACTGGAAGCATCCAGGAGGGATATCGGTTTGACATTCAGTGATAGGATATGTACATTGGTTGTACACGTTCTGGATGAGGAGTCATGGCATTCCTGAGTGCAGGCGAGCGGGGATTTTTGCGGGCGGTGTCCAAGTTGGGCTACTGCAATCCCTTTTTCCCCGAGCGCATCGAGTACGAACGTGAGGTGCTCGGACCGGACTTCCGCGAGGCAGAACCGGTATGGAGTATGCGGGTCGACGACCCCGACAGCCCTCATAACAACGTCTTGAAAATCACGGAGCGGGTTGAGACGACGGTAGGGCGGCTGCGGGAGAGCCTTGCGCACGGCGCCGGTGCCCCGGATCAGGACCTGGAACTCTATCAAGACGGCACACTCTTCCTGCTCTACCACCGTTACCGCGACGATCTTTACGAACCAATTCTCCGGGCCCTCAATGAGAAATCGAGGCCCGGCCGATTTCAGTTCTATGGAAACTTTCTCCGCGACTGGGAGTATTATCTCCATATCGGTGGCGTGACGCTGCCCAGGAAAGATCAAGCACCGCATCTGTTTGCCTGCTTCTTTCAAGTGCGTCGCGCGTTCCACCACATCTTTAGCTACATCATCGGCAGCTCGATGGCGGCGGCGCGACTTCGCGCTGCGGTGTGGCAGTCTATCTTCACGCACGACATGCAGCGGTATCGTGATGCGCTCTACGAGCGGATGGGCGATGTGACCACTCTCGTCACCGGCCCGACGGGGACAGGTAAAGAGCTGGTCGCCAGAGCGATCGGCCTTTCGCGGTATATCCCCTTCGACCCGAAGACGGCGACCTTCGCAGAGGACTCCTTCCACGCATTGAACCTCTCTGCTCTGCCGCCAACCCTGATCGAGTCCGAGCTGTTCGGTCACCGACGTGGTGCGTTTACTGGCGCCCTACAGGACCGCCGCGGATGGCTCGAGATCTGCCCACCGGGAGGAACCGTCTTCCTGGACGAGATCGGCGAGCTCGATGCATCAATTCAGGTCAAGCTGTTGCGCGTCACTCAGACACGCACGTTTCAGCGACTGGGTGATACGACGGACCGGTATTTCCCCGGCAAGATGATCGCTGCGACCAATCGAAATCTTGCCGAGGCAATGCAAAGGGGACACTTCCGCGAAGACTTCTACTACCGTCTGTGTTCAGATGTGATCATGACCCCTTCCCTGTACGAGCAAGTGCACGAGTCTCCGGCCGTGCTACGAGAGCTTATCCTGTTTATTGCGCGGCGCGTGGCCGGCGCTCAGGCCGACGCCCTGGCCGATGAGGTCGAGGCCTGGATCAACAGACAGCTGGGGCGTGACTACCCTTGGCCGGGCAATATCCGTGAGCTCGAGCAATGCGTGCGCAGTGTGCTCATTCGCAAGGAGTACCACCCACCGCGCCCGCGTGCACTCTCCACCCTGGAGGACGTTGCAAACGCGTTCACCAGCGGCGCGCTTACGGCCGATGAATTGTTGCGCAGGTACTGTACTCTGGTCTACGCGCAGACGGGGAGTTACGAGGAAACGGCGCGACGCTTACAGCTCGATCGTCGTACGGTGAAGAGCAAGATCGACCCAAAACTTCTCGCCCAACTCCGTACCCCTAAATAGAGGCGTCGTGACAAAAATCTTCGAGGAATTACGGGACGCTGGGGGCACGTCCGGCGCCAATGGTGAGGGCGGGGATGTAGGTGATGAGCAGTACTACGACAAGTAGTACCAGGAGGAACGGGATTGTATCTCGATAGATATGCACCAGGGGCTTCTCAAAGCGATAGGATGCGAGAAACAGGTTCATGCCGACCGGCGGGGTGAGATACCCGAGTTGCAGGTTTACGAGGAAAATCATCCCTAGATGCAGCGGGTGGATGTTGAATACCTGGCTGATGGGGAGAATCAGTGGAACCACCACGACGATTGCCGAGAAGATATCCATGAGGCAGCCGACAATCAAGAGGAAGATGTTCAGGAACATCAGAAATACGATCCGCGAATGGATGTGTGTGCGCACCCACGCGGCCGCCTGCATGGGTACCTGGGCATCGACCAGATAGTTCGTCAGCCCCATGGCGACGCCGAGGATGACGAAGACGCCGCCGATCAGCGTCACGCATTTGATGAGAACCTGAGGTAAATCCCGCGTAACGTGGAGCTCGCGGTGGACAAGAGTCTCGGCGACCAGGGCGTAGACAACGGTTATTGCGGCTGCCTCGATCAGCGTAGTGTAGCCTCCGAAAATCCCCACCAACGCAACGACCGGAAGTAGGACCTCCCACTTTGACTCCCACACGGCCGCCACCGCCTCTCGGACATCAAAGGATGGCCGCGGCGTCTTGGCTCGAATCCCCTCGCGGATCCCGAAGAGACACACGGCAGTCACCATAATCATCCCCGGCAGGATCCCTGCCTTAAAGAGGTCTGGGATCGGCACGTGGGCTATAACGCCATAAAGGATGACGGCGAGACTTGGCGGGAACAGGAGGCCGATGGAACCTGTGGCAGTGAGGAGCCCGATCGAGAATCGTTCCGGGTAATTATCCTTGAGCAGTACGGGTAGGAGCAACCCACCCAAGGCGAGGATGGTGACGCCGGAGGCCCCGGTAAAGGTGGTGAAAAAAGCACAGACCAGTGTCGTGACGATCGCCAGACCCCCCGGCATCCAACCAAACAGCGCACGAAACAGGCGCACCAGTCGCTGGTTGGCCCGGCCCTCCGCCAAGAGGTAGCCTGTCAAGGTGAAGAGAGGGATGGTCGGAATCGCCGGAGAAACGACGATCCGGTAGGTTTCGACCGGAATGGCAGCTACGGGGACGCCCTCGGCGAAGAAGAGGAGAAGGGCCGCCCCGCCCAGGACCACGAAAATAGGGGCCCCGATGACCGCTGCTCCAACGAGGCCGGCGATCGCCGGCCAGACGAGCTGGGGCGCGTATGATTCCAGAAGAAATCCGATGATCACCGCGGCGGGGATACCGAGGAAGGCGAAGGCGCGGGCTTTCCATCCTCCGGCTTGGAGCACGAACCGTAGGGTGATGATCGCGAAGGAAACCGGGAGGATCGCTTCGACGACCCAGATCGGCAACCAGCCCGCGATGTTGGCCGGGGACTCCATTTCGGCACGAACGAACTGCAGGGAGGCCCAACAAAGACCGGTTGCGACGGCGGTTGAGGCGGTGGCAGCCAGTATGCCAGCAATTTGCTGGAGTCGCGGTGGGAGTATGACCATGCCGGTGGAGAGGTTCAGGTGACGTCCCTCTCTCGAGGC
>JBFHXD010000193.1:0-3553 GCA_041599135.1 Methylomirabilales bacterium (SeqCode)
AAATCCCATCGCATAGGGAAGAAGCGGCGCCGCCGCTTGGACCGCCCACGCCCCGAAGAGGGCAAGGGGAATCTCAACGAGTCCGGCGCGCACGCCCACCAAGCTCGCATAGAAGTACGCCCCCAGTCCGATGTTCAGGGCGGAGATGGAGACGGCAAGTCCCTCTGGAATGTTCTGGATGCCGATCGCCAACATGAGCTTTACCGCGTTCGTGAGATTCCCCGAACCGAAGCCCACTCCGACGGCCAGTCCCTCGGGCATATTATGTAGGGTGATGGCCAGGATGAAGAGCCAGACGGCCTTGAGGCGCGGCTTGGACCGGCCTTCCAGTCCCATAATTGCGTGCAGATGGGGCAAGAGGTGATCAACGAGGTCGAGGACGAGCGCGCCTGCCGCAATCCCGACGAGCACCGGCCAGATTCCCCCATACTCTATTCCTGGCAGAATGAGGCTGGTAAAGCTTGCCGTGAGCATGACCCCGGCGGCAAAGCCGAGCGCCGCATCGAGAAACCTTTCAGAGGGGCGGCGCCACACGAGCACAAGGAGCGCACCCATCGTGTTCATCAGGGTGATCACGATGCCACCAACCAGCCCTTGCCAGATTGGACTCGCTCCGGCCAGCGCTACCATGGTTGTCTCGATCCAGCTTGGCTCCATTACTTCTCTCTCCGGTCGTCGCCTCAGTGGCTGAACAGGGAGTATAACAGGCTAACTGATGAAGATACGCGCGTCGATGGCGACGGCCCCCTCCCCTTTTTCGAAGACGACCAGGGGATTGATATCCAGCTCGTGGAGGATTGGGAAGTCCAGAGCGAGTTGCGAGAGCCGCTCTAGACAGTTCGATATCGCCTCGAGATCCGATGGAGCCTCCCCTCGGTAGCCTGAGAGAATCTGGAAGCTTTTGAGCTGCTCAAACATCTGACGCGCATCCAGCTCAGTAATCGGCGCGATCCTGACGGTGACGTCCTTGAAGATTTCCACGTACGTCCCCCCCAGACCGAACAGCAGGAGCGGACCGAAGTGGGGGTCGCGCTTCATTCCGAGAATCGTCTCCTTCCCTCCTGTGATCATCTTCTGCACCACGACGCCGTGCTGCCGGGCATCGGGACGGGAAGCCCGGACAGTGGCCAGCACCTCCTGGTACGCTCGGCGGACGTCCCCTTCATTGGCGAGGTGTAGTCGGATACCTCCGACATCGACCTTGTGGTGAATATCTGGCGAGACGATCTTGACGACCACGGGATAGCCAATCGCCTCCGCCGCCTGGACCGTTTCGTCCTCGTCCTGGGTCCATCGGAAGGGAAGGACCGGCAAGCGGTAGGCTTGGAGGACTTCGTATGCCTCGGGCTCGGGGAGGAAGTGTCGGCCCTCCTGCTGCGCGCGGTCGAGTATGCTTTTCACAGCCATACGGTCCACGTCGGTGAAGGCCTTCACCGCCGTCTGCGGGCGGTGGATCCACGAGGCATAACGAGCCATGGCAGCCAGCGCTCTCGCAGCATCCTCCGGGAACTGGTAGTGCGGCAGGCGGGCTGCGGTTAGCGCGGTCAGGACCTGCTCCATCACCTCACCGGTCGCCATCAAACAGACCAGCGTGGGTTTTCCGTGGTTGGGGGCGATCCGGGCAACCGCCGCGGCGACGGACGGGAGATCGGTCATAAGCTGGGGAGTGGAGATCACGATGAGGCCATCGATGCCCTCATCCGCGAGAACACCTTCAATGGCTAACGTATAGCGGTCTTCGCCGGCATCCCCCAACACGTCCACAGGGTTTTCAACAGGGGCGGTGGAAGGGAGGCCCTTGCGAAGTTTTGTTCTCGTCATTTCCTGGAGAGGAGTAACGGTCAGCCCATACCGGACGCAGGCGTCGGTGGCCATGATGCCGGGACCGCCCGCGTTAGTCACGATGGCGACACGGTTCCCTTTCGGTAACGGCTGGGTGGCAAAGGCCACGGCGTAATCGAACAACTCCTCTAAGGACTCCACCCGGAGGACTCCGCACTGGGCGAAGAGTGAGTCGTAGGCCTCGTCGGAGCCCGCCAGGGCCCCGGTGTGGGACGAAGCAGCCTTGGCCCCCTCCACCGTCCGTCCCGACTTGATCGCCAGGATCGGCTTATTCCTCGAGACCTCCTGGGCCAGCTGGATGAACCCCTTCGGGTCGGTCAAGTCTTCGAGGTAGAGGAGGATGACATCGGTGTGGGGGTCGTCCTTCAGGTAGGCGAGGAGGTCATTCTCATTGACGTCGGCCTTATTTCCGACAGAGACGAACTTGGACAGGCCAATCCGCTCGGCCTGCGCGTACTCCAAGGCCGCGACGCCGATGGCGCCGCTCTGGGAGATGAGGGCGATGTTTCCCGGCCGTGGCATGGTTCGCGCGAAGCTGGCGTTTAACGAGACCTGGGGATCGGTGTTGATGATCCCAAGGCAGTTCGGGCCAATCAGCGGGATGTTGAATCGGTGTGCGACTTGGCCGACGGCTCGCTCTCGCTCTGCCCCCTCCGGTCCCAGTTCTTTGAAGCCGGCGGAGATAACCACCCCCCCTTTG
The DNA here is from genome assembly GCA_041599135.1 of Methylomirabilales bacterium (SeqCode). Lineage (GTDB taxonomy): Bacteria > Methylomirabilota > Methylomirabilia > Methylomirabilales > CSP1-5 > CSP1-5. The sequence continues at coordinate 2,543 of JBFHXD010000193.1, forward strand.
ATCCCGCGCTGGCCACACTCCTCCAGGACCGTGGGGACAGCTCCGCTCGGGACGACGATCACGGCCAAGTCCACTTCCTCGGGAATCTCAACGACAGAGGGATACGCCCTCACGGCCAGGATGCTCGTGGCCTTGGGATTGACCGGGTAGACGACTCCGGTATAGCCGTGGAGCAAGATGTTGGAGAAGACGGCCCTCCCCACGCTGTCGGGGCGGGTGGATGCCCCGACGACGGCTACTGATCGTGGGGTAAAGAGGGCATGGAAGCGTGAGTGTTGGCTCTGCATGGCCATTTCCTCATCTCATGGCCGACCCAGGCTATACAGCAACCACAATCCCAGGACGTAGGTCCCGATGATCAGGGCATTCTCGATGAACAGGGGACGAGCTCCCCGCCGGCGCGAGAGGATGGCTACGATGCCCAATGTGAGCAACGCGACCCCGAGCAGGATCGTAAGCAGGTGGTCCCGAGCAACGAAGCCAAGGAGGGGCCCGCGACGATAGGCGACGTCCATGAGCAGCAGCAGCACCATATTGAACATGACGCTGCCGAAGAGGTTTCCGACCGCGAGGTCGAACGCCCCCAAACGAATTGCCGAGAACGTCGTGCTCAATTCGGGCAACGTCGTGGTCAGGCCGACCAAGAGCGTTCCGACAAACGTGGCGCTTATCCCAGCTTCAAGAGAGACAGCTTCGGCCGAGAGGACAAGCAGGGGAGTTAGGACGAACAGGCCAAATGTCCCGAAAGCGAAACCCGCCCCTGCCTCTCGGAGGCGGGCACGGCTGGGACTGCCCGCCTCGGTGGCTCCCGATAGATGAGGTTTCATGTCGGCCGAATAGTAAAAGATCCTCATCCCTACCAGGTAGACCGCAGAGATCATGATGGTCTCGACCCCGACGTGGCCGATCCGGCCCCATCCCCCAGTGATCATGCCAATCCCCGCCATCACCATCAGCAGAATACCAAGGAGTCCGAATTGTGCATGTTCTCCTGCGACACGAGCGAGGATC
>JBFHXD010000194.1:0-3494 GCA_041599135.1 Methylomirabilales bacterium (SeqCode)
ACAAAAGCGTGGTGGGATGATCTGTTGGGCACGATCGAAGTACACACCCCCGAGCTCGCAGCGGACTTCCTGATCAACCGTTGGCTGCTGTACCAAAGCCTCAGCTGTCGGATCTGGGGACGTTCCGCCTTCTACCAGTCCGGGGGTGCATTTGGCTTCCGCGATCAGTTGCAGGACGTCATGGCTTTCCTATACGCGCATCCCGAGCTGGCGCGCCAGCACATCCTGCTCGCGGCGAGCCGTCAGTTCAAGGAAGGCGATGTCCAGCACTGGTGGCATCCACCGAGCGGCGCGGGAATCCGCTCGCGGATCTCCGATGACCTCCTGTGGCTTCCCTACGTCGTCGCTCACTACATCAGGACCACCGGCGATGTGGACATCCTGCAGACGGCGGTTCCCTTCCTCGACGCACCCACGCTCGAAGACGATCAGCACGAGAACTTCCTCACACCGAAGGTCGCGTTAGAACGCGCCACGCTGTTTGAGCACTGCCAGCGCGCTGTCGCGCGTAGTCTGACTTTTGGGCCCCATGGATTGCCCCTGATGAGGACAGGAGACTGGAACGATGGAATGAACCTCGTGGGGGCTGGAGGCAGGGGGGAGAGCGTTTGGCTGGCGTGGTTCATGGTGGATGTGCTTCAGGGTATGGCCGAGTTGTCTGGGCTACTGGGTCGGCCAGATCTGAGCCAGACCTATCATCAAGACAGGAATGCGCTGATTCAGCGTGTCGAGCGAGCAGCATGGGATGGGGAGTGGTATCTTCGGGCGATCTTCGACGATGGCACGCCCCTTGGTTCCTCGACGAATGAGGAGGCGAGGATTACTTCCCTGCCCCAATCTTGGGCTTGCCTGAGCGGCGGTGGCGACACGGATCGCGCAGGGAGGGCTTTGGAATCAGCCTGGAGACATCTCGTTCGCGAGGATGAGGGTCTGGTGCTGCTCTTCGCACCTCCCTTTAACAGATCGGAGCCGTCACCTGGATACATCAAGGGGTACCCTCCGGGGGTGCGGGAGAACGGAGGCCAGTACACTCACGCCGCCGTGTGGTTCGCTATGGCTATGGCGCGTCGAGGGGACGGTGCACGGGCGGCGAAAATGCTGCGCATGCTCAACCCGATCGAGCGCGCGCGCGAACCGGAAACGGTATGGCGCTACGGGGCTGAGCCCTACGTGATCGCAGCCGATGTGTACCAATTGCCCGGGCGGATCGGTCACGGTGGTTGGTCTTGGTATACGGGTTCGGCGGCGTGGATGTACAGAGCCTGGGTTGAGGAGGTCCTAGGCTTGAAGGTGCGAGGGGATCACATGCAGTTGAATCCGGTCATCCCCGGATGGTGGGAGGGCTTCCGCCTGCGCTACCGTCATGGTGAAGCGATATACGAGATTCAGGTCGAGAACCCGGAAGGCTGCGAGCGAGGCGTGTCCTGGGTGCAGATGGATGGCCAGCACATGCGCGATGGCGTGATCCCGTTACATCGGCATCTGGTCAAGCACCGGATCCTCGTACGCATGGGGAAGCCGCAGCAAGCGGCTTGAGATGTCCCGGCGCTCTATGCCAGCGTTTCGACCGTGGACAGGGGGCCAAAGTCCGGAGCTACAGCTTGGTCCCCTCCGGGAGTACACGCGCGCCCGAGGGTGGTCCACCTATCAGGAATATGTCGATCAGTAGGATTTGGACGTGGTTTGGGACTCGGTTTCTAGGACATCCGAAGAGTGGAGATCGTGGAGCCGGCGAGGAAAGTTGAACTCCTGACCCGCTGATTACGAATTATGCGTAAGACCAAGCAGAATCAATAACTTCAAGCACTTGGGTGTGCAGGACGCGGCAAAACGTGACATTTCGTGCCCCAAAAACGCAACCAATTCGCAACCAGATTCACCACCCTGAAGCGTCTACCCACGCACGCCATGTAGCCCCCGCTGTCCACCACAGGGGTCCCCTTCCACCCGATTGTCTCGCCTATTAAACCAACCGCAGTTTGGACTTGACAGGGGGACCCCCCCTTGGGGTACAAAAGAAACACCTCGGGGCGACCCTGGAGTTGTCGCGTAAATAGCAGTTGATGGGGAGAAGGAAACTCCCGAGGTAGCAGTAAAATGAAACCGGGGTGAGCATAGTCCCCGGCCACCCTCAGACAAAATCGACGGCGCACCAAACATCCAGACGCCTTCTCGGGCGAAGCATGGCCCGGAGGGCGTTTTCATTTTCAGGGGGGGCGAGAAGAGGGATGTGGAGGTGAGATTCTGGGTCTCAACACCCTAATGGGAAGTGGCAATGTCTTGGGAATGTAGATGTGGAATAGTTAACAAGGATTCGACGACCGTGTGTAGCGCCTGCGGGGTCCAGAAGGGGATGGTGTGGACGCTTCACGACCCAAGCGCACCCAGTTTCTCTGCTCTTCCGGTTACGATTCAGACTGGAGGAATCAAAGATACGCGTGTGCGCCACGTTATTATGGGGTCTCCCTTCGGGATTCTTTTGGGGATTGCTTTGCTCGGTGCAGCAAACACGTGGGTAAATATATTGGGTGGAGTCCTTATTCTTGCGATGGCTTATTTGATATTTCGGGTATTGACAACTCGCCGGACGGTCCGAATCGACCAAAACGAGATGCACATAACCACGATGCGCCGTGGTGTCACCGAGACACTGGTAGAGCCGGTATCTGCCTATAGGGGCGTTTTAGTTCACACAAGAAAGGAACCAGGTGATTTGGTTAAACATGAAAACCATGAGGTCTTGTTGGTGCATCCTGATCGCAAGAAGACCGTCCTGGTATATTGGACCAAAGGCCGTCGTCTTGATCACCCGAAGGGAGTTGCTTCTCAAGTGTGGGCAGAAGCCTCAAAAGCGCTCGGTCTCCCCCAACTCACTGATAGGGAATCTATTGATTGATGATTAGGGGCAACTATGCATGAGAAACTTGATCCACGCCACGTCGGTCGCCTCCGTAGAACTACTCCGGCTCCATCACGGCGAATAATGACCTACTTATGGCTAATCAGATAGTTGGGGAATAGAGGGCTCTCTGAAAGGACATACCCACGGGAAATGCCTGGAGCCGGCGAGGAGGGTTGAACTCCTGACCTGCTGATTACGAAAAATAATTTTCGCCTTCTTAACCTCACCTAACTTGGTCTAGCCTAAGAAAATCAAGTGCATTGCTCTACCCGTCAACCAGGTTCCTATGGTGCAGTTTGAATAGGAATGAAACATTATGGAAACAAGCAATCGAGCCTACCCCTGGAGGAACCCTTATCGTTAAACTCCGCTATTCGAGCCGCATAAGCAGACCAGCTGTTCTACAGCCAGTTAATGTAATAACCCTCTCCCAGACCGAGGCAACGTCCAGCCCTGCCTGAAAACCAACTTCAGGTTGACATAATAGCCGGTTATCGGTTATTGTCCACGGCTAAACGAAGGAGGGCTGGCCCATTTGCCTGTCCGGCACCCGCTTGGGGCTCTCGGCGGCGGGCTGAAGGGCGACTCTCCT
>JBFHXD010000195.1:0-3490 GCA_041599135.1 Methylomirabilales bacterium (SeqCode)
AGATGCGGCAATATCTCCGAGATATCGTGCTGGGCTTCTGGAGCATCCTCCTCTCAATGAAGATCACGCTCCGGTATCTGTTTACCCGGGCGGTGACGGTCCAGTACCCTGAGGAGAAGCGGCAGCTTCCTACCCGGGCCTTGACCCAACACGTCCTGACCATCGATTTGGCCTCGAAGGACCTCAAGTGCACCGCCTGCGACATGTGTGCCCGGATCTGTCCTGCCAACTGCATCCACCTGGAGGGAGAGGGCAAGGGGAAGGCCCGTCGGCCCACGTGGTTCATCATCGACCACAACCTTTGCATGTACTGCAACCTCTGTGTCGAGGTGTGCCCCTTTGACGCCATCTCCATGTGGACCGGCAAATATGAACTGGGCGGATTCAGTCGGACCAATCTGGTCTACGATATGGAGACGTTGCATGCCGATGGCTTTTATCCCACGATTATGTCTCCCCGCCCCCCCGCGGGCGCGGGAGTGAAGACACCGGCTGCTGCTGGTGCTGGAACCCAGGGACGCAAGGACTGAGCTACGTGCGGAAGAGGGAGAGACACGTAGATAGAATGGAGCGTTGGCGTCTTTACTACCAGGTGAAGGAGACCCGGGACCGGTTTGAGGTGGTCGGTGTCGGGGTGGCCCGGCCGGAGCAGGGGGTTTCGGAAGGTACTACGGAGATCGAGTGTCCAGGTGGAAAGGAAGAATCAATTTGGCTCTACCGGGCGGTCCGGACCCAGCTCACCGGACGGAGCTTTAGTTCTCTAGGGGAGGCTTTTGAAGCGGTCCGTTCGCTTTTGAGCGAGATGCAGCGCGCGGCTAGCTAGAAGATCTCCTTGATTGCCCTTCCGATAGAAGAAGTATGGGCCCTCCAAAATTCTTCCTTTCCCGGCGCCTCGAAATCACATGTGCACTAGCGGCGAGCGAAGATGCTGTCGCGGAAGTCAAGAAGAGTGTGCTGGCCGACAGGGAACCGCCCAGGTCAAGAAATTCATGCAGGTCAAGGTTAGATTATGGAAGAGATCAATCCAAATCTCAGAACGCCTTTCCAGGAACTTTCCAAACACGAACACACCAAGCTTGCCTCGAATGGGATCCGCGGAAACCTCTATCACGATCTCCGGGATACCTCTGCGGCCGATCTTGCGTGGGAGTCTGAACAGCTCGCCAAATCCCACGGCATTTATCTCGAGTGGAACCGGGCCAAAACAGGCAAGGAAAAAGAGTGGATGTACATGATCAGGATCACTATTCCAGGTGGAGGTCCCATCACCCGAGAACAGTGGATGGTCTTTGACGAACTATCCGAACGGTTCACGGTCAGCCCCGACGCCAGCCCCTCCTTGCGGATTACGACAAGGCAAAACATCCAATTCCATTGGGTGAAAAAGGAGCACGTGATTGAGGTGGTACGCGGGGTCGCCGAGTCCGGATTTTATAGTCTGAACGGATGTGGAGACAATGTCAGGAACGTCATGGGATGCCCGGTTTCCCACTTCTCAAAAATCTATGATGCCAATGCCTATGCGCAGAAGGCGGGAAAATACTTCAGACTCCCCACCGCAGCGTTTATCGAGGTCTTCGCCATAGACCCGAACTACCTACGCGATCCGAATGAGCGATTCCGGTACGGTGCCAATTTGTTGAACCGAAAATTCAAGATCGCCTTTTCGGCGGTTCACTTCGATGAGGAAACAGGGACGCTTGTCTCAGATAATTGTGTGGAACTTCGGACCAATGACATCGGAATCGCGCCAATTGTGGAAAATGGTAAGGTCACGCGTTTCCAGGTGTACATTGGCGGCGGTCAAGGAGAAAGGAACGGCAAGCCCACATTTGCTGCGTTGGGGGAACCCTTTGGCATCGTAAACGACAGCGAATTAGTGAAGATCCTGGATGGCATCGTGCAGGTCCATCAGGAGTGGGGCGACCGTCAGAACCGACACTGGGCTCGCATGAAATATGTTCTGAGAACGCAGGGCATCGATTGGTTTCGAGACCAAGTTCGTCGTGTCAGTAGATGCGATTTTGAAATGCCCGCCCCGGATCATGATTACGGGAACAGAGATCTGCATCATGGGTGGATGGTGCAGCCCTCGAATGAGCAGCTATGCTACGGGGCCTTCATTGAGAACGGACGCATCATCGACGGCCCGAATGGCAGGCTGAAAGCGATGGTTCGCTACGTCATGCTCAAATATCCGGTTCAGCTGATGACGACCCCCAATCAAGATATCTTGTTTACGAATATCCCCCCAGACGCCAAGGCGGAATTTGAACCCTACTTGAAGAGTTTCGGGTACAGCATGCGACACGGACGGCCCTACTCGCGACTCCGACTGCTGTCTGGCGCCTGTGTCGGAAGGGACACCTGCCAGCTGACGTATACCGATTCGGAGAAATTCGAGCCGTATCTGATTGACGACCTAGAGCAGAAATGGGGGGAGATGGCCGAGTCCATTGGCATCACAGGGTGTGAACGGCAATGTTTTCGTCCCGCAACAAAGACCATTGGCTGGGTTGGCATGGGGCTAAACCGTTACCAGCTGAAATTGGGTGGAACTGAGGATGGGAGACATCAAGGAGAGCCGCTGATTGATCGAGAGACGGGCGAAATGTATCTGCGGAGCGTCCCCCGAGAAGGGGTGCTCACGGTGACCGATGCGCTCTTCGAATTCTATACGGCAAATACGTTGCCCGGAGAAGGGATGGGATATTTTCATCGTCGGATCGGCACGGAGCTGATCATCAAGTACCTAAAAGAAAACCCGGGGACAGCGGAATTGATGAAAACGACCTATAAGGCCCCGGGAAGCCGAAGGGGGGATGCACGGTTAAATCAAGAAGCGACTGGATGAGCTGCAACATCCACATCTGACCAGGGAGAAACTCCCTGCCCTCCAGAAATTCCCTGCCTTTGATACGCAGACGGAGGGCCTGCTTAATCTCCCCACGGCCGGGTGATCTCAGAAATGGCGAGGACTTAGGCGCAGAGCTGGATCACCGCGCATGTCGGTAAACTCGTGGCACGCCTGTTGCCTTGGTAGAGGGCGGGGGGCTTGTGTGCCAGCCGTGCCCCTGAGGGATTTTGACCTAATTCAGAACGCGGTGTGCGATCTCTTCAGGCGGGGAGCTTTACGGTGACCGAAGAGGGGTGTATTTTAATGACGATTGTCCGTTATGATCCAGAAGCGAAGCCGAGAAATCGGTATCCACGGGAGATTATCTCCCCCCCGTCTCCGAGCGTGTGTTGTCTCCAGCAGATGAAAAGGACAGGAGGAATGGAGCGTGGGGAGTGGGGATGGCCCTACTTTTATAAGCGCTGCCAGGTCTGTGGATACACCGTGCGGGAATTTCTCGGGCCTGCAGAGCTGGAGAGACATGTACTAGAGAGAATCCGCAGGCGCAGGGAAGGACTGACTCGCCACACTCGGCCGGGTGTCCGTGCCGGGATTACCTCGGAGACCCGCTCAGCCGAGATCGGCTTTGCAAAG
>JBFHXD010000196.1:0-3451 GCA_041599135.1 Methylomirabilales bacterium (SeqCode)
AGGAGACTTTCTCAACTTCCTGGAGGCAGGAGCGGGGGTGATCGCGCCGGATCAAAGCCGGATGGCCGTGGATCTGGCGCAGGTTGCCCCGGGGCGATACCAAGGGGCTTTTCCGCTCAAGGGGGAAGGGGCCTATTTGGTGGGCGTGCAACAGCGGCGGGGAAAACAGACGCTCCATTCGGAGCTGGGAAGCCTGATTCTTCCATATCGGGCTGAACACCGAACACTTGGCCGGAACCTCTCGCTCCTCACAGCGGTGGTCGGGTTAAGCGGCGGCCGGCTCCTCTCCAAACCGGAGGAGGTTTTTCGTCTTGGGCGTCGTCCTTCCGTGAATGCTATACCCATCTGGCCCCTGCTGGTCGTGGTGAGCCTGGTCCTCTTTTTCATTGAGTACACGAGCCGGCGCTTTCAGCGGCCAAAGGTTGCTGAGCGCCTCCCGACGGAACGAGGTGGCGCCGGTCTCGCTTCGCGCTTGATCAAAGGGAGAAGGCGGAGATAACGGGCCAATGAACCGGCGACAGCGAATTCACCCACGAGTACCATAGGGGACAGGATGGAGCACACAAGCGGCGAGGTGCGGGCAGCCCTCTTTCAGGAACGCTTTCACCGAATCGGGGAAGAGATCGGCAAGGTCATTGTGGGGCACCGAGAGGTCATTCACGATGTCCTTCGCTGCCTATTCTGTGGGGGACATGCGCTCCTGGAGGGAGTTCCAGGTCTGGGAAAGACCTTGCTGGTCAAGACCTTGAGTCGGTGCCTCGATCTCCGATTTTCACGCATTCAATTTACCCCCGATTTGATGCCGGCCGACATCATCGGCACCACGGTGGTGATGGAAGATACCCAGGGTCGAAAGCACTTCCAGTTCCAGCAGGGGCCGCTGTTCGGACAGATCGTCCTGGCCGACGAGGTGAATCGAGCCACCCCCAAGACGCAATCGGCCCTCTTGGAAGCGATGCAGGAGCTGTCGGTGACCGCCGGAAAAACCCAGCACACTCTCGAGCGTCCGTTCTTTGTCCTGGCCACCCAGAACCCCATCGAGATGGAAGGGACCTACCCGCTGCCCGAGGCCCAAATGGATCGCTTTTTCTTCAAGATCAGGGTGGCCTATCCTGATCAACAAGACCTCATCGAGATCATTGATCGGACGACGGGGGAGACAGAGGAGCCAGTCGGTCAGGTCATCGACGGGACGGAGGTCGAGGCAATGAAGGGATGGATTCGTGAGGTCCCCATCGCGACCCATCTCAAGGAGGTCGTGGCTCGAATCATCATGAACACACACCCCGATTGCCCAGAGGCGCCCGATTCCATCAAGCGTTATGTTCGCTATGGGGCCAGCCCGCGGGGTGCTCAGGCGCTCGTGCTGGCCGGCAAAGCCAGGGCACTCCTCGAAGGGCGTTTTAACGTGAGCTGGGAGGACATCAGGCGGGTCGCCCTCCCAGCGCTTCGGCACCGGATCGTCCTGAGCTTTGAGGGTGAAGCGGAGGGCGTGACCCCGGACGATATGGTAGACGAAGTCCTCCGAAGGGTGCGAGAGACGATGGACCTGAAGGCCGTTCCCTAATCGCGGGATGATCTTTTCGTTGCCTGACTTCCCGAGAATCGCGGGGGGGAGAGGCTTGACACCAAATGAGACGCCGTGATAGCCTATGCCGCTTTTGGTCGAGGGAAGCCCCCAGCGGGGGGACGGGTGGGGAGGGTGGTCCTGAGACGCTCGGTCGCAGAGCCCGCCGAACCGCCCTTATCCTCATTGGGGGCGGTTTCGTTTTTTGCCTGTTGCTCGGTGGGTGGAGCTGGGCACTTGGCTTCACGATCGGCGGTGGGATCGGGGCGAGCCACCTGGAGTTGTTGCGCCAGGGGATTACTGGGACCCTCGCCTCAGATCAGCGGAAGGCTCTTCCCCGCCTGATCACCGGCTCGCTTCTCCGGTTACTCGGGATCGGGATTCTTCTCTTCCTGGTACTCAAGTATCTCCACGTTCAGGTTATCGCCCTCGCCTGTGGATTGCTCGTGGGACCGATTGCCATCCTGGCGGGAGGCTACCCCAGGAGCGATGACCTCGGACAGGGGACGACAGGCGCGGATTAGCCATGTGAGGCCGTCTTGATGCAAGGAGGGAGAAGGTGAACCGGACCGGATCTTCTCGGATTGTCGCTGGGATCGTCTGTCTTGTACTCACTGCCCTTCCCCTGGTGAGCTTGGCCGCAGAGGTAGAGCATCACCCCGGCATCATCAATCTGAATCTTACGCTGCTGCTCCAAACGATTAACTTCATCATCCTTGCCATCGTGCTCTACAAGTTCCTCTTCAAACCCCTCGCGAGTTTCATGGAGAAGCGGGCGGAAGGGATCCGCCATTCCTTGGAGGAGGCCAAGCAGGCCCGGGATGAGGTGGCGCGGGCACGTGCCGAGTACGAGGAGTCGCTGCGAACAACTCGCCAGGAGGCAGCGGCCCTCCGGCAACGGATGGATCGGGAGATGACCGAGGAGCGGGAGCGATTGATCCAGCAGTCACGAGAGGAAGCCCACCGTATGATCACGCAGGCCCGGACAGAGATCGAACAAGAAGTGAGACGGGCCAAGGCCGAACTCCGCAACGAGACGGTCGCCCTTTCACTGACAGCGACAGAGCGGCTTTTGCAGCGGAGCATTACGGATGAGGATCAGCGGCGGCTTGTGGAGCAGTACATTGAAGAGCTGGGGAGGACTCCGTGATTGCGGGTTCGCTGGCCAAACGCTATGCCAGGGCGCTGGCGGAGGTGGCTGAGGAAGCCGATGCCCTGGAGTCGGTCGGCACGGAGCTTGAGCGTGCGGCGACAGTCTGGGATGCAGAACCGGCGATGGCCGGGCTCTTCAGCAATCCCGGTGTTCTCCTGAAGGACAAGACCCAGACCCTCACGCGCCTCGCTCAACAGATGCAGCTCTCTCCCCTCCTCACCAGGTTTTTAGACCTGCTCCTTGCCCGGGACCGGCTGCAAGCCCTCCCTTCCATCGCCCACATCTACTTGGACCTGATGGACAAGCGTTTGGGACGGGTCCGGGCGGCGGTCAGGATGGCAGCTCCCCTCCCGCCAGACCTGACGGAGACCCTGCGCCGCCGGATGGGCGAGGTGCTGGAGAAGACCGTGCTTCTGCAGACGCAGGTCGATCCGGCAATCCTGGGGGGGATCGTGGTCCAGGTGGATAGTACCGTGTATGACGGCAGCCTCAAGACGCAACTCAGGCAACTACGGGAACATCTGTTGAGGGAGTGAGAAGCGATGGCACAGATTCGCGCCGACGAAATCAGTCAGCTGATTAAAGAACAGCTCAAGGGCTACGAGGCCGCCGTGGAGGTGGCCGAGGTCGGAACCGTCACCGAGGTGGGAGATGGGATTGCCCGAATCTACGCACTGGAAAGGGCGATGGCAGGCGAGCTTCTGGAACTTCCGCACGACGTAATCGGCATG
>JBFHXD010000197.1:0-3433 GCA_041599135.1 Methylomirabilales bacterium (SeqCode)
GCGGATGTCCCAGGATCCTTCCCGCCTCCGTGAGATCTGTCTCTCCCTCCTCGAGGAGAACCGGATCATGACCCTGGCCACAGTCGGAGAGGAGGGTGCATGGGCTACACCCGTCATTTACGCCTGGGAAACGCGTTCCAGATCGATTTCCCTTTATTTTATGTCCCGACTCTCCACCCGCCATGTCAAGAATCTCTTAGAAACACCCCAGGTGGCTGCCGCCATTCATCCGAATGAAACCCGACCTCTTCGAGGTCTTCAGGCAGAAGGCAGGGTGGAAATGCTTCGGGGGAAAGAGGCCCTGCGTGTCATCAGGTTTTACCTCCGTCGGTTCCCCCTAGCGAAGAGGCGCTTTTCCATTCGCGCAGTCTTGGAGGAAAGCCTCGACCTCCGGTTCTTTCGATTCTTGCCAGAGCGGATCTTTATTCTTTCGGAGGAAGACTTCGGGTGGGGAAACCGCTACCTTCTTGAACTTCCCACTGGTGCAGTCTCCCAGGCGACGGGATGGGAGTAATATGCTCGCGAAAGTCAGGATCTCTGGAGTAAGGCATGACCTATACCGGCATCCTGTTTCTGCACCTGCTGTCAGCCATCACGTGGGTGGGGGGAAACATCCTCTTTTTTGCCGTCGCTCCACAACTCCGGGCGCATCCCGAAATCGGTCCCATGGCCCTCCGGGTTCTCGGCAGATCCTTTCGGGTGCTCTCCTGGATAGCGCTGCTCCTCCTCCTGGCAACCGGGACTTATTTTCTCAGCCAGGGTTGGGACTACCGATCGTGGCCCCTATCCCTCAAACTAGTTCTGGTCGGCATCGTTGTCCTGTTCAAGGTCCTGCACGATTTCTGGATCGCCCCGGCTGCGGCCCATAAACGGGGAGGTTTTTTCAGCGCCGCGCTCTGGATCGGGCGGACGAACCTCTTTCTCATGATCATGATTGTGTACTTGTCGGTGTGGATTCGGTGAAGCATAAGGTGGACGGACATGCGTGACCGGGTGCTGAAGGCGGCCCGAGGCGAGCCGGTTGACACGACGCCCATCTGGATCATGCGACAGGCGGGGCGTTACCTCCCCGAGTACCGAGAGCTTCGGACCAAATACTCGATCGAGGAGATCTGCCGGACACCTGAACTCGCAGTGGAGGTCACACTCCAGCCGCTCCGGCGCTTCGATCTGGACGCCGCCATTCTTTTCTCGGATCTCTTGGTCCCCCTCTGGGGCATGGGTATTGCCTTCGACCTGGTAGAGGGGAAGGGCCCCGTGTTGCAGAAGGTCCCTACGCCCTCTGAATTGGCAACCCTGCCTCCGCTGGACTTGACCGCCCTGGAATTTACGTACGAAGCCATACGGATGCTGCGACAAGAATTGGATCGCCCCCTGATCGGTTTTACCGGTGGGCCCTTCACCTTTGCCTCGTATTTGATCGAGGGCAAACCCTCGCGGGACTATCCGCAGACTCGCGTTTTTCTGCACGCACACCCACGGGAGTGGAAAGCGCTGATGCAGCGACTGGCCGACAACCTGTCCCTCTTCTTACAGGCGAAAATCGAAGCGGGGGTGGAGATGGTCCAGGTCTTTGATTCCTGGGTGGGTGTGTTGTCGCCCGAGGATTTCCGAGAGTGCGTAAAACCCTACGTGCAAGCACAGCTCGAGCAGGTGGGCAATGTCGTACCCCGGATTTATTTCAGCACGGCGAGCGCTCACCTCTTCCCGGAGTTTATCGACTTGCCTGCGGAGGTGATGGGAGTAGATTGGCGAGTTTCCTTGACCCAGGCGAGGGAAATTTTTGATGATACCTTCACTCTGCAAGGAAATCTCGACCCCAGCCTGCTCCTCGGCACTGATGACCTCTTCTCGAAGACGGCCAAGATTATAGCGGAAGGACAGGCGCTCGCCGGACACATCTTTAACCTCGGACACGGCATACTTCCCTCGACCCCGCCCGAGCGGGTGAAGCGTCTCGTGGATTTCGTGCACACAAAGGGAGCACGACGATGATTGGTGTGCTTCTCATGGCCTATGGAACACCGAGAAGCCTTGACGAAGTGGAGGCGTACTTCACGCACATCCGCCGCGGACGAAAGCCGTCGGATGAAGAGGTTGAGGAACTCAAGGAACGGTACGAATTGATCGGCGGGGTGTCACCTTTAACCGAGATCACGGAGTCCCAGGCCAAGGGGCTAGAGGACATTCTGAATCGGAAAGCACCCGAGCGCTTCCGCGTTTACCTCGCGATGAAACACTCCCCTCCCTTCATCCCCGAGGTGGTCGATCAGATGATCCAGGATGGAATCCGGGAGATGGTGGCCTTGGTGCTGGCACCGCACGAGTCCAAAATGATCATCGACGATTATATGCGGTACGCGAGGGACATCCTGATGGCTCACCCCGAAATCAAAGTACACGTCATCCGGACCTGGCACCTGAATGACAAATACCTGTCGGCTCTACGAAAGCGAATTCAGAGGGAACTGGCGGCGTTCCCCCAACCGGGAACAGAGCATACCATGGTGCTCTTTACCGCCCACAGCCTGCCCGAGAAGATTGTGGACACCAAAGATCCGTATCCCACGCGTCTCGAGGAGAATGCCCGCGCCCTAGCGGAGCAGCTCGCTCTCCCTCACTGGCGCCGCGCGTATCAGAGTGCGGGGAAGACGCCGTTTCCCTGGCTGGGCCCCGATATTCTTGAGGTCCTCGAGGAACTCAAAGCAGAGGGGCACTCCCAGGTGCTGGTGGTCCCTATCGGCTTTGTGGCCGACCACCTCGAAGTCTTTTACGATAGTGACCACGAAGCCCAAGAGAAAGCCCAGGAACTTGGGATCACCCTCCGCCGCACTGAGTCTTTGAACGTGGACCCCGAGTTCCTCGAAGGATTGGCGGATGAGGTTCTTCACGCCGCTCCTTCTGCATCCCCCTAGCTACTTCCTTTCCTCAATAGATAATCTCCCCTTTTTCGCAACCAGATCGGGATGCCTAAGGCTTATCCCCGCCTTCGTCATCCCCCCCATAAAAGCAATTTCCCCTAGATATCAGTTTCTATTCTATATAAGACACCCACGACCTGTTCTCGGCCCCACAGAAATGAATTGCCGCGAGTGCATTCCTCCTGACAGTGACATTGGTCAGGTGCAAATATGATCGAGGTCATTGCGCCACGGCCGCTTAGACTGCCAATGTGTTGGTCTCAAACAGGAAGGTGTCAATGCATCCGGTCGCCACCGAGTCCATGGAAGAGATGTGGGTCAACATGGGCCCGCAGCACCCATCGACTCATGGGGTCCTTCGCCTACTGCTCAAGCTGGACGGGGAAGTGGTCAAAGAGTGTATTCCCTACCTGGGCTACATGCACCGCTGCCATGAGAAGATCGGGGAAAACCGCGCCTATGTCCAAATCATCCCGTACACCGACCGGCTCGACTACCTCGCCTCGATGTAC
>JBFHXD010000198.1:0-3410 GCA_041599135.1 Methylomirabilales bacterium (SeqCode)
CAACAATCCGTCGACATGACCGATGACTTCCGTCATGCGCCGCTCGACGTCATTGAGCTCCAGCAGCCGTTGCCGTGCGTGCATCTCGTGCATGACGAGGCTGCTGACGCGATCGACGAACGCCCCGGGGGGATCACGGTCGGTGAGCAGCTCGAAAAGCCCCGGAACGGGTTGGGGCAAGGTGGACAGCAGTTGCCCGCACATCTGGCGGAGGCGCTCGGTATGGGGCGCAAGTTCCCCTTCCCCTCCGGAGGGATAGACATCGTCGAGCCACGAGGCCCGGGCGATGCGGTACGGTTTGGGCGAGGGCACCTCGCCTTCGATCATAATCCTCCCGAGTCCCTGGAGCACGATATTGAAACGACCATCATGTAGCATCTCTGCCTGGATAATTTCTCCGGCCCCGGCCACGGAATGGACCGGAGGACGGCCATAGTAATCCGCCTCCCACCCCGGCCTCAAGAGCACCACCGCCAGCCGCCGCTCCGCGTCAAGGCAATCGGCGAGCATCTGCCGGTAGCGGGGCTCAAAGATATGCAGCGGCAACAGGGTGTGCGGGAAGAAGACCACGTTGGGCAGCGGAAAAATAGGAAGTTCCATAGTTCAGTCGAGAGCTGAGAGTTCAGTTCATAGTTGAGAGTCGAGAGTTGAGGGTTAAGGACAAATTCGAAATACCCCTGTCATCGGTCGTCGGTCATCGGTCATCGGGCCTAGCTGAGTTTGAGGCTGACGGCGACACCGTCCCGAAGCGGGATCAAGGTCGTATGGAGGTTGGGGTCTTCGTAGAGCAGCCGGGTGTATTCCTGGATAGCAGCGGTGCTGGCCTCAGGGGGATCAGGGTCCACCACCTTTCCACTCCAGAGCATATTGTCCGTGATGAGCAGCCCACCCGGCCTGAGCCGAGGAAGGGTCAGGGGGAAGGAAGCAGGGTATTGCTCCTTTTCGATATCCACAAAGATGATATCGAAGGGACCGTCAAGCCCCTGGATCACCTCGAGACCGTCACCCACCACGAAATCGACTTTCGAAGCCAGTCCTCCCCGCTCGAGATACTCCTGCCCCAACCGGGCATTCTCGCCAGACCGCTCGACGGCGAGGACCCGGCCGTTTTTCGGGAGGGCCCGCGCGAACCAATAGGCGGAATAGCCAAAGCCCGCCCCCAGCTCCAGGATCTGTTGCGCGCCCACGAGCAGGGTGAGTTGGGCGAGGAGGCGGCCGACGAGCGGCCCCACGATGGGGAAGTGCCGGATGGCGGCGCGCCGTTCCATCTCCTGGAGGATGGCATCCCGGTCGGGGACCCAACGCTGGAGGTAGGCTTCGATCTCCGGACGGAGCACGATCGGGCTCTACGCCTGCAGGGTTTCCTGGACGGCCCGGGTCCGTTCCGCGAACGCTTCGTCGCTCAGGACCGGCGTGCGCCCCGCGGTCTCGATTTCGAAATCCAGCGTGACCCACGACTTGCACCCGCGGTACGCGTCGGTCTCCTCAAACTCCACCGGTTGCGGCAGACGGTGCACCCGGACGAAGAGCACATAGAGGGGATTTTCAGGTTTATACTGATACCGAACATCGATATAGGCGGGAGTCCAGATGTGGGCGGACTCGTGCTTGTGCAGCCGGGCCAGGTCGGTCGCTTGGATGACCTGTTCGACGACCGCGTAGCTGTCGATCCGCACCCGGCCGATGGCCGCTGCCTCTTTGAGTACCCGGTCAAAAATGGGGTGAAATTCGGGGCGGATGTACTCTTTATCCTGGTGCAGGAAGGTGGGGTAGAGTGAAAACTCTTGCTGCTCCACACGGAACACGCCCCCTTTCTCGGCAATCCCCCCCTTCCGGAGGAGCAGCACTTGCCCCCCTGTCTTCAGGGCCTCTATAACCGACGCCCACTCTTTGAGGGCGGTGCGATTTGTACTCCGCACACACTACCTCCGCAACAATTCCAGGTAATCGCTGAGTAACTGCCGGATCTCATCGGTGGGTTCGAGAAATTCGAGTCCGGTACGAAAGATCAACGCCCGTTCTCCATCCGGCTGCAGCTCGGGTCGGTCGACGTGTGACCACACCACGGAGCACCGCAGGTTCACCGGGCGCCCGGGCACGAAGAGAATCAGAAACGAGGTGCTCCCCGGCCGCACGATCTGCGCATGCTCGATCAGTGCACCGCCTAAACTGACATCCATCAGCGACGCGTCATAGAGCGCTCTCACCCGTCCCTTGATCTTCCCCCCGACGGGAAATCTGGGATAGCGTCGCTTCTCAGGCTGTCCTCTGTGCAAACCCACGCTTTGCCGACCCTCGCAGGGCGCAATGCCGGTCCCAAGGCAGTTCTATTCCACAGCGAAACAGGGAAACGAAATAGGGGCAGCCGTGAGGCTAGCGAAAGAGAACGTCGCTGTCAAGGGAAAGCCCGGGGATTTTCCCTTGGAGGCACTTCAGGGCCCTTGCTATAATCCCGAAGAGTCGAGAAACCGTGCTGTCATAGTGGCTTCAGGTGAAGTCTCCGGTTTTGACCTTCTACGCGAACACCGTCCTTTTTGGCCACGACTCCACGCCTCACCTCATCGCCTTCGAGATCGAGGGGCAGGACCAGGTCCGCGTCTTTGCCAAGGACAATGGTCAGACCACCTCCGCCGTGTTCCCGTTTACCCCTTTTCTGCTCGTTGCTGATCCTGGCCTCCTCACCAATTTCCCGGGTGACGTCGAGATCGAGAGCCTCCAGAGGGAAGGATTTTTCTGCTACTTGGCCCGTTTCCCGCGCCTCGCGGACGCGCAAAAGGCCAGACAGGTCCTCCAGCGGGCCTCGGGAAAGACACCCACCGCGCCAGACGCTCCCTACTTCTACCTCAGTGACCCGGTCCAGCAGCACCTCCTGCTCTCGGGCCAGACCCATTTCCTCGGGATGCACTTTCATGACCTCAGACGTCTGCAATTGGACATCGAGGTCTACTGCAGCGAAGGATTCGACTTCCCGAACCCGGCCCGTGAAGACGACCGGATCATCGTCATTGCCCTCAGTGATTCGACGGGCTGGGAGCTGGCGCTGTCGGGCCGAGAGATGACGGAAGCAGATTTGCTCCGCGAGATGGTTCGCCACATCCGCGAGCGGGATCCAGACGTGATCGAGGGGCATAATCTCTTCCGCTTTGACCTGGAGTACATCGAGGCCCGGGCCAAACGGCACGGCGTGGAACTGCGCCTGGGCCGCGACGGGAGCCTGCTCCGGGGGCATGCCTCTCGCATGCAGATCGCCGAACGGGCCATCACCTATCAGAAGTACGAACTCTTTGGCCGACATATCGTGGATACGTGGGTCCTGGCACAACACTACGACGTCAGCGCCCGTGACCTCGAGAGCTACGGGCTCAAGGACGTGGCCAGGCACTTCGACGTGACGGCCGAGGGGCGGACCA
>JBFHXD010000199.1:0-3374 GCA_041599135.1 Methylomirabilales bacterium (SeqCode)
ATCTTCTCTTCGTGCCGAGCTGATTCCTCATTTCCAGCGTCCCCTTGTCCCATTGGTTCTCACGTATGGGATGGGAGTGCTAACGGGTTCTCTTGTACCGCTGCAGCTTCTTTTCCTGGTGTCCATCCTCATCCTTCTCTTGGTGGCATCGGGGCTCGCCCTGTGGGCCGAGCATCTGAGGCTCGCCACGATTCTCGTCCTCTTCGGATTTCTTACTTTCGGATCATTCCAATTCCTTCAGTCAGTCCATCCCCCGGGACGTTTTCACCTTACCAAAGTGCCTAGGGGGATGCTGGGGCAGAAAGTGGAACTCAAAGGAGTCATTGTTTCTCCACCCGAAGGTTTCGCCCCGGGCCTTGGATGGCGAAAGGAAAAACGCATCCGTTTTCTGATGCAGGTCGATACGATCAACCTTGAGGGGTTTCAGTACCCCACGACTGGCATGGCTCGGCTGAGCATCATCGGTCCTGTGCAGGAGTACCGGTACGGATATCGGATACAGGGGCATTTCCGGCTCCATCGGCCTAGAGGATATTGGAATCCAGGGGCCTTCAACTATCGCCGCTATGCCTTGACGAAGGGCTTCTATTTGGAGGGATGGGGACGTGACAGGCGAGAGATTCAAATCTTGGACCGGAGGGGAGGATTTTGGATTCTCCGCGGCATTTTTGATCTGCGAGAGACGATGATAGATCGAATGCACGCCGCTTTACCGCGCGAAGAGGGAGGGATGCTGCGGTCTATCGTCCTTGGAGACCGGTCTGATCTTTCGGCGGAAACTCGAGAGGTTTTTCTCAGCTCGGGCACGTACCATATCCTGGTGATCTCAGGACTGCATCTGGGCTTCCTCGCGGCTGGTCTTTTTTTCCTGGCCCGCTGCCTTCGCCTCGCACGTGGGGGTGCAATTCTCCTCACCTTCCTCGGCGTGGTTTTCTATACCCTGCTCACAGGCGGGAGTCCACCAATAACGCGGGCAGCCCTTATGGTGATCCTGTTTCTATTATCTCTCATCCTCGGGAGGGAACGAGACCTCATCAACACCGTTGCTTTGGCGGCTTTTCTGCTTCTTCTGTGGAACCCCCTCTATCTCTTTGACGCAGGATTCCAGCTGACGTTCGCAGCCACAGGTGCCATCTTGATTACCCTCCAACGAGTTAATGTCTCACGCTTTTCACGTCCCTCGCGTTGGGTGCTGGTCTCTCTCATGGCTTCTGCGGCGGCAACGCTGGGGACTGCTCCACTCCTTGCCTTGCATTTTAATCGGGTATCTTTGACGGGGATCGTAGCGAACCTCGTCATCGTTCCCCTTGGCGGTTGCCTTACCGCCGTTGGGATGGCTTATAGCCTGCTCTTACTGCCCTTTAGAGAAGGGATTCCCTTCCTTGGGGAAGGTGTCTCCTTTCTGGCGCGAGGAATGATACATGTGGCATCCGCCTTCGCCGAGCTTCCCCTTGCTTCCGTTCGCCTTTACACCCCCACTGTACCCATGATACTTGCGAGCTATGCTCTTTTCGGTCTTGTCATCTTGCCGGCGGTCCGGTACAGAAAGCTCGCTGCCGTCCTCATAAGCATGTTCCTGGTGGGGCAGGTCATGTGGAAGTTATTTCCTCCCGCACGAAGGGGAATCGCGGCTACTTTTCTCGATGTGGGACAGGGAGACGCTATTTTTCTCGAACTGCCCGGTCCGCGGACCATGCTGGTGGATGGTGGTGGAAGCCTTGATGATCACTTTGATATTGGGGAACGGGTCGTCATTCCGTATCTTTGGTATCGGTGGGTTCCACGCCTCGACGTAGTCGTTCTCTCCCATCCTCAGCCGGACCACCTGAACGGGTTACGTGCCGTCATAAAAAACATTCCGGTAGGAGAGATCTGGGAGCCCGGCTACCCATCTCCTTTCTCGACCTATCGGTGGCTTCACACCTTTGCTCAAAAGCAGGGAATTCCTCTTCGGCGGATCACTCGGGGGGAGAGCGTTCCCCTCGGTGCCCACGTGAGTGCGACAGCCCTCCATCCGCCCCGCCGCTTCCTGAATGCACGAAATGCACAGCGTTCGACTGTGGTGAATAACAATTCCTTGGTTGTCCGCGTCGATCATCCGGAGGTTCGTCTCCTGCTCACCGGTGATATTGAGCAAGAAGGGGAGGACTCTCTCCTTGATGCTGGCGTATTTCTCCAAGCAGACTTGCTGAAGGTTCCTCACCATGGCAGTCGGGGGAGCAGTTCGGCGCCTTTTCTTCGGAGGGTCAGACCTCGGTGGGCAGTGATTCAAGCTGGCGAGCGCAATCCCTTCGGCCATCCGCATTCTGAGACTCTTGCGCGTTACGCGTCCCAGGAAATCCGCGTGTTTCGGACGGACCGTGATGGAGCGGTAACCTTCACGTTTGAGGACGGCGACGTGACAATCAGAACCTACCGGGAGCAACTCGGAGTTTGGGGGGGGGACCTGAGGTGATCTTCGGCCACCGGGGAAAGGTTTGACAAGGCAGGGAGCGTGTGTTAAGTAGGGGCCGTGGAACTTAAAAAGCCGCGCGTCTACAGCGTTAGTGAGCTAACCGCTGAGCTCAAAATCCTCATCGAGGATGCCTTTACCGGGGTGTGGGTTGAAGGCGAGATCTCTAACTTCAAACTCCACACCTCGGGCCATATGTACTTTACCCTCAAGGATGACCGGGGGCAGCTCCGTGCCGTCATGTTCCGGGGGAGCAATCGAGCGCTCCAGTTCCGACCTGAGGATGGGCTAGCGGTTATCGTCTTCGGCAATGTGACCATCTACGAGCCTCGAGGAGATTACCAACTCTATGTGGAATACATGGAACCCAAAGGCCTCGGAGCGCTTCAACTTGCTTTTGAACAGCTCAAGGCGCGCCTAGAGGCACAAGGTCTCTTCGACCCCACGCGAAAACGACCCATCCCCCTTCTCCCGGGCAAGATCGGTATCGTAACTTCCCCGACCGGTGCGGCTATCCGGGATATCCTTCAGATCATCAACCGCCGCTTCGCCAATGTCGAGATTCTCATTTTCCCTGTCAGGGTCCAGGGAGATGGGGCAGCTGCCGAGATCGTGGAAGGGGTCGAAGTCTTGAACAAGCGGAGAGACCTCGACGTGATCATCATTGCTCGAGGAGGGGGGTCGATCGAGGACCTGTGGGCCTTTAACGAAGAGACGGTGGCTCGTGCCATTCATGCCTCGCAGACACCAGTGATCTCCGCGGTCGGCCATGAGACCGATTTTACGATTGCCGACTTCGTCGCCGACGTGCGGGCCCCAACACCGTCGGCGGCCGCCGAGCTGGTGATTTCGAAAAAGGACGAGCTTACCCAGCGAGTAGATGATCTCACGAGTCGCCTTGTGAATCACGTGCGGTATCGCG
>JBFHXD010000200.1:0-3297 GCA_041599135.1 Methylomirabilales bacterium (SeqCode)
ACACGCGGAGCACGATCGTGTCGAAAGGAATCTCCGCCGGCCACGGCCAGAACACGTACCGCGGCGGGGTCAAAATCCTCAAGAGTGCGACGGGGGCGCGGAACTACACGCAGTGCGACTCGCTGCTGATGGGTGACAAGTGCGGCGCCCATACCTTCCCCTATATCGAGGTAAAGAACGCCACGGCCAAGATGGAGCACGAGGCGTCGACCTCCAAGATCGGCGACGATCAGATCTTTTACTGCAATGCGCGCGGGATCTCGAAGGAGGATGCGGTGAACCTTATCGTCAATGGCTTTTGCAAGGAGGTCTTCCGCGAGCTGCCAATGGAGTTCGCCGTCGAGGCCCAAAAGCTGTTGAGTGTGAGTCTTGAAGGAAGCGTCGGCTAGTGCCGTTCCAACTTAATGAGCAGAATTTGAACGGCACGCCTTGCAGGGGCGGTCGCGACCGTGTGCAGCGAGAAGATTGGCACAAACAGTTGGAACGGTACTAGAAGGCACGGGTAACTCTCCACACACAAAGGATAGACCATGCTCGAAATCAAAAATCTGCATGCGAGGGCGGGCGATCACGCAATACTCAAAGGCGTTGACTTGAAGGTCAACCTCGGCGAGGTCCATTCCATCATGGGCCCCAATGGCTCGGGGAAGAGCACATTGGCGCAGATTCTGGCCGGCCGGGAGGCCTACGAGGTCACCGAAGGGGAGGTTATCTACGAGGGGAAAAGCCTGCTGGAAATGCCCCCGGAGGAGCGCGCCTGCGAAGGGGTCTTCATGGCCTTTCAGTATCCCGTGGAGATTCCCGGGGTCGGCAGTGCCCAGTTCCTCAAGGCGGCGCTCAACGCCATCCGCAAGGCGCGGGGCCTCGAGGAACTGGACGCCATGGAGTTTCTCACCCTTGTCAAGGAGAAACTCAAGGTTTTGGGGGTGGATGAGAAACTGCTTCACCGCTCAGTCAATGAGGGCTTCTCCGGAGGCGAGAAGAAACGCAACGAAATCTTCCAGATGGCGCTCTTGGAACCTAGGCTCTGTATCATGGACGAGACCGACTCCGGCCTCGACATCGATGCCCTGAAAATCGTTGCCAAGGGCGTCAACGATTTGCGCAGCCCGGAACGCGCCATTATTGTCGTGACCCACTATCAAAGGCTGCTCAATTATGTCATCCCCGACTACGTCCACGTCTTGGTGGACGGTCGAATCGTGAAGTCAGGCGGGAAGGAACTGGCCCTGGAGCTCGAGGAGAAGGGCTACGCCTGGGTCGAGGAGGAAGCCAGAGCCGGCGCGCGCGGATAATGGTTTGTTTGGTGATGACTCCCGTGACACCGAAGGACCAATACCTGGAGAACTTCACCCGGTTCGAGTCGGCCATCGCCGGTAATGGACAGGAGTGGCTACGCCCGGTCCGCCAGGCGGCCATCGCCCGCTTCGCCGAGATGGGCTTCCCGACGACCCGGGATGAAGACTGGCGGTTCACGAACATGGAACCGATCACCCGGACCGTGTTTCGACTCGCCGGCGATGCCCGAACGGAACTGACCCCTCGAGACATCGAACAATTTGCATTCCCGGGATTAGAAGACATCCAGCTCGTCTTCGTAAATGGTCGATATGCCGCTCACCTCTCCTCTCCAGGATTGCTTCAGGGCGGGCTGGTCGTGCAGAGCCTCATCCAGGCCTTTCGGGATAACCGAGATGTGTTGAAGCAGCATCTGGCTCGATACGCGGAATATCAACATGATGCGTTTTGCGCGTTGAATACCGCCTTCTTGGAAGACGGTGCATTCGTGCATGTTCCTCGCGGAAGGATTATTGAGCAGCCCATCCGCCTGTTATACGTGTCGACGGCAACCGGCGATCCGATCATGACCCACCCGCGCAACTTGATCATCCTGGGAGAGGACAGCCAGGCCGTCATTCTTGAGGATTACGTGTCGCGGGGCGATGAGGTCTATTTCTCGAACGTGGTCACGGAAGTGGTGGTCGGCCAGAATTGCGTGCTAAGCCACTATATGATTGAGCAAGAAAGCCAGGAGGCGTTTAATGTGTCGACCCTCCGGGTGGAACAGGGACGGAGTAGCAACGTGGCGTCCCACACGGTGCTGCTCGGTGGCGCCTTGGTGCGGAATAATGTACACCCGGTCCTGGCTGGTGAAGGGGGCGAGTGTCTGATCAACGGCTTGTTCATGGGAACCGGGCGGCAGCACATGGACAACTTTATGCGGGTCGAACACGCCAGTCCACACTGCGACAGCCGGCAATTCTATCAGGGGATCCTCGATGGGCGGTCGCATGGTGTCTTTAGCGGGCGGATCATCGTGCACAAAGATGCCCAAAAGACGGACGCCAAGCAGACTAATAATAATTTGCTCCTTTCCCAAGAGGCACAAATCGACACCAAGCCGCAACTGGAGATCTACGCAGATGACGTCAAATGTACCCACGGGGCGACCATCGGCCAGATTGACGACAACGCAATCTTCTACTTGCGTTCCCGCGGCATCGACGAAGAGGCCGCCCGCGCCATGTTACTCTTCGGTTTTGCCAATGAGAGTCTAGAGCGGATGAAAGTCGAGGCGATCCGGAAGCACCTGGAGAAACTCGTGGCGCAATGGTTGCCGGAGGGGAAGCTGTTGGAGGCAGTCCGATGATCACTCCCGGGAGCACCGTAGCGGCAAAGGTCCGCGGTGACTGGTCGGCCGGATTCGAGGTGGAGAAGGTCAGAAAGGACTTCCCCATCCTCAGCGAGAAGGTCCATGGGAAGGCACTGGTGTATCTCGACAACGCCGCGACGAGTCAGAAACCGCAGGTTGTCATCGATACCATGCATCGGTACCTGTCAACGTACAACTCGAACATTCACCGTGGTGTGCATGGACTGAGCGAGCGTGCCACCGAGGCGTACGAGGGAGGCCGAAAGACGGTGCAACGCTTCATCAATGCCGCCGAATCCCGGGAGATCGTCTTTGTGCGCGGCACCACCGAGGCCATCAACCTGGTGGCGCAAAGCTACGGTTGCACTCATGTCCGATCCGGCGACGAGATCGTCATCTCGGCGATGGAACACCACTCCAATATTGTGCCGTGGCAGATGCTGTGTGAGCAAGTCGGAGCAGTGCTGCGCGTAGTGCCGATCAATGATGCCGGAGAGTTGTTGCTCGATGAGTACGAAAAACTCCTGACGCCCCGAACGCGCCTGGTCTCGATCGTGCATGTGTCGAACTCGCTTGGCACGATCAACCCCGTGCATGAGATCGTCCAACTGGCACACCGCCACGGTGTCCCGGTACTCGTCGAC
>JBFHXD010000201.1:0-3285 GCA_041599135.1 Methylomirabilales bacterium (SeqCode)
CGGGTCCCGGCGCGGATTCGGTGGGGACTTTTCAGCTGGTTCATCTCCATGAGGACCGCCACCGTGGTCCGATACCGCCGGGCAATGGTGGACAAGCTCTCTCCCCGGCGGACTCGGTGCGTGCGCCATGTGACTGGAGGCGTATCGGCAGAGTCAGGGTGAACCCTAAGGGTGTGCCCGGGGTAGATGCGGGAGCCGTCGAGGTTATTCCATCGCTTGAGATCCTGGGTGCTCACCTGGTGGGCGCGGGCGATATCCCAAAGGGTGTCCCCCGGCCTGACGACATAATGTAAGTCACCGTTGCCGTCCTGGGTTTGGCTACTGGTGGTTGGGGCCTGGGCGACGGTAAAAGCAGGAACCGGGACAGTGATCCGGGTCCCGGCGCGGATTCGGTGGGGACTTTTCAGCTGGTTCATCTCCATGAGGACCGCCACCGTGGTCCGATACCGCCACGCGATGGTAGAGAGGGTTTGCCCTCGCCGAATCCGGTGCTGCCGCCATACGACCCGACGCTCTTGCGGAAGCTGCTCGAGGGCTTCGAGGAAGGTGGCTTTCGTTCCAGGAGGAAGTTTGAGGGGGTAACCCTCCTGCGGCGGGGTCACGAGGCGTCTCAACTCGGGGTTCAGTTCTCTGAGTTCATTTATGCTCACACCGGCGGCCTTAGCCAGCAGGCGGAGATCCGTGGGTTGAGGCAGTGCAACCTGGTCGACCTCCCACGGCTGCTCCACGGGTGGTTCGAATCCGTATTGCGCAGGATTCTTGGAGATGATCGTCATCGCCATAAAGGCGGGGACGTAGTACCTCGTTTCCCGGGGGAGCTTTAGCTTCCAAAAGTTAGTGGTCTTCTGGCGTCGGATGGCCCGCTGGACTTTTCCCTCTCCCGAATTGTAGGCGGCAATAGCTAAGGGCCAGGATTGGAATATTTCGTATAGGTCCGAGAGGTAATCTGCTGCTGCGGCCGTAGCCTTTATCGGATCCCGGCGTTCATCCACCCACCAATTGGACGTTAAGCCATATTTGCGGGCGGTCCCTCGTATGAACTGCCACAGCCCAACCGCCCTCGCCCTGGAGTACGCGTACAGCTTAAACGAGCTCTCAATATAGGCAAGGTTCACCAGATCCAGGGGCAGGCCCTTTTCCGCAAAGATCTCCCGCATCAGGGGGAGATATTGACCTGAGCGCTCCAAAGCTTTGGCGATTTCATCCCGCCTCTTGGTGGTAAAGAGCTCAATATACCCCTCGACCTTCCGGTTCATTTCTATGGGCACATCGTAGCTGGTCTCCGGTGTCGCCGGGGGGGAGATCTCGAGGATGGTTTCCTCCAAAGTCTTGACATCCTCGGGGCTCACCGGGGAGGCTTCCCCCTCAGATGGGATCTCGGTCATGGCCTGGATAGCAGCCAACTCCTCCGAGAACGCTTCGATCTCCTCCACGGTTTGTGCCCGCCGTCTTGTGGCCTCCTGTGTCAAGAAAACTCCGTCGCTCAACAATAAGGCCCGAGCCCGGGTGAGGAGCACCATTGCCTCAGGGTCCTGGCCGTCTTCCGCCCGCCGTTTGGCCTGGCGGAAGAGTTCCTGGGCCTGAGCCAGGAGGGGATCATCGAATAAGGCTTCCCTCTCCGTGATCGAGGAGGCCGGAGGACGGGGAATGGCAAGGACCAGTGGTGGCCTTTGGGAGTAGAGTGGCTGCGCAGTGGAGTCGTCTTTCCATATTGAGGAGGGGGGTTGAGGTGAATCCGAGCGACTGCGAAGAGCAGATGGACCACTACAGCCCGTAAGAAGGAGGATGATGCTCACAGGGACCGACCACGTCAAGCAGCGTTTAGGACCCACCGTCTCCTCCCTGTGGTCGTGCGGTGGACGTGTCATCTTCCCCCAGGCGTCCAAGCGCTTCGTGTAGAGCGGGAAGGACGCGTTGGGTGGCCTTATACCCGGCTTCCTCAATAGTGTCAAGCCTATCGAAGGCGAAGAGTCCGTGCGAATCAATCGCCGCCGACGACACGAGGAAGACATTCGCCCCTCGAACCTTGGAGCGGTGAAGCTCCCAACGACTCGGCAGTCTGCTCACGTCTCGGCAGAGACGCCACAGAACACCACGCGCGGGTCCTGATGGTCGTCGTATCGGAGGGCCAAGGTGCACCGCCAAAATAATCTGTCCTCCTCGTTCCACCGCTTCCATGACGGGGAGATTGCCGCTCATTCCGCCGTCCAAATAGTAGTGATCCCCCACGCGAACCGGTGGGTGGGAGGGCACGGCGGTGCTGGCCAGGATCGCCGCTGCAACCGCATCGGTCGGCTGGTCCCCGAAGACCACCCGGCCGGGCGGAAGGAGACGGGTGGCGGTGATGTACAGGGGAAGAGGGAGATCGCTGAAGGTCAATCCCCTCAACCCGAGCTCCTCTTCGATAAAGGCCCGCCGCCGCTCAAGAGAAATCAGCCGCCACGCATCCCAGAGATTTCCTCTTTTCGGATTGTCATTCTGCAATGCCTGTGCCACGAGATCTCTGAAGACTGCCAGGGCCTCAGGTCTGCTTCCTTCTTTGCAGAGGTAGGCGCCAATCATGGCTCCGATGCTCACCCCGACCACTCGCTCCGGCATAAGCTGGGCCTCCGAAAGAGCCCGCCATACCCCGAGATGGGCAGCCCCCCGAGCTACGCCTCCACTCAAGACCATGCTGAATCGGGCTGGGGACTTGGGGAGTATGGGGAAATGATAGGAAGTCACCGGGTCTCGGCGTGAGGGGTGGAGTCATCGATCCAGGAGAGGTAGTCGGGAAGGCCAGAGGTGATGGGAATGGCGATGATCTCAGGCACAGTATAAGAGTGTAGGGCCCTGACTAGAGCCTGGATCTTACCGAAGAGATCGGCCCGCCCCTTCCCAATCAACAACACCTCTCCCTCTTCCTGGACCTTGCCTTCCCACCAGAAAAAGGATCGAACGGAAGGCACTAGGTTTACACAAGCCGCAAGTCGCTCTTCCAACAGGGACCTGGCGATTCTTTCCCCCTCCTCGGCTGAGGCAGTCGTGATGAAAAAGACAATGTGATTCGATGGACTTTCAGGTTGGGACATTCACTCTAAATCCCATTCGTTCCGCTGAGGTCTTGATCGGTGAAGATCTCAAACCCGGACTGACACCACCTGGAAGCCCTCGATACTTACATCGGTAGGCCGAGCCGCACGCTTGAGTTCTCCCGAGAGTGCGAATAGGGCCAGGGGCATAAAGAGTGCCCCCTACTTTAAGTAATGGATGAAGATGTGTCAAGGAAGAGGATGAGGATAAGGA
>JBFHXD010000202.1:0-3230 GCA_041599135.1 Methylomirabilales bacterium (SeqCode)
CGGGGACTGCGACAGGCGGAGCGGCCTGGGACGATGTTACCCTTCGGGAGGAAGAGGTGACAGGCTGCTTCCGAGGCTTGCCCGAAGAAAGAAGATCGTAGGCGAGGAAGCCGGAGGCCACGAGGGTCACCCCCACGATGATCATCAATCGCTTGTTCTTGAACTGACCCATGCTTATGACTCCTTCATCCAGGTCTTCAGGGTCAGGTTCATCCGGAGGTGTGGGCTTCCCGGCTCGTCGGACTGCAACCGAAGAGTGTCGACTGCCAAGAGGTAAGGGCCCTGGGTCACCGCCTCGAGATACTTCCCAAGCTGGAGGTACGTCCCTTCCAGGACGAGGGTGCATATAATCTGATTGTGCTGGGCCGGATCCGGATCCGTGGGGTTGAAAGAAACGATCCGGACTCCCAGTTCCTTGCTGGGGCGAGAGATTTGCCCCAGGAGCGGGGAGACGCTGCCCACGGGCAGGAGGCGGCTACGAATCTTTTCCATACGGGCCTGGACGTTTTCCAACCCTTCTCTGCCGCTTTGGAATGCGGTGACCGTCTTCTGGATCTTTTCGGTTTCCTTCATGAGCCGCTCAACCTTTGCCGTGAGGTCCGCCCGATCCCCGGCGATGGGGAGGAAAAGGAAGAAGTAGAGCACGGCTGCTGCACCTCCGAGGACTCCTAGGATCAGAAAGTCTTGCCTGCTGAAACGCATTCTCATCTCCACGCCAGGACGAGATCGAAGGCAAGAGTCCGCTGGGGATACCCCGGCTCTTCCTTCGACGATTTGAGGCGGACCGCCCCGAAATACGGGGACTTTTGGAGTCGGGCCATGAAATCGGAGAGCGAGACCTCGGACGCCTGCTCATCGTCGAAGACCAAGCCCTTCACCTTGATGCCTTCAGCCCCGTTCGATTCCACATGAGTGAGACGAACCGTGGGGGGGGTGATTACGCTGAAAGTCTTCAGGGCTCCAAGCCAGCGGAGGTTGTATGTCAAAGGCTCTTCATACACGCTCAGGCGGGGGAGGGCGGAGGTACTCATCAGTTCCCACCGGTGGACCTCTTCAGCCATTGGGCCCAACCGCTTGACGGTGGCCTCCTGTTCGATAAGCGCCTGGCGTTGGTATCGCGCCCCTATGAACTCGATCCCCGTCCAGGCCAGGACCCCGAGGACTAGGGCGATGGCCACCGCCCTCAGACCGGTGCGGACTGCTTTATCTTGGGCGCGGTACTGGAACTCGCGAGGGAGTAGATCGATCTTCCACGGCTGGTAGAGTAAACCGGCTGCGGCGGCCAGGGCGGGCGGTACAAACCCATCCTTCCCGGCAGGGAGCACGGTGCTCAGATCCACTTGCTCCACGGGAATGGCCGCTGCTTCCCTCAGGGCAGGCTGGGCGCGCTCGAGGTCGCGGGGGGACCCGGATAACCAGAAACGGTCAATCTTCTCCCCCGCGTATCGCTCCTGATAGTAGGCAAGGGAGAGCCAGATTTCGTCAACGAGCTTGGGCAGTGGCTCCTTCGCATCCGACTTCCCCGCCGGGCCGGTACCTATCTCAGGAGTAATCGTGCGCACCAATTGGAGGCTGCGGCCGCGAAAGAAGAGGAGCGTTGCCAAATTGGGACGGAGATCGAGGACGAGGGTGGTCTCATCTGGCTTGACCGGCAGGGCCTGGATCACTCCTCCCAGGGCGAGGGGTAAGACACTAACCTGGACAGTACGAAGCCCTGCATCTTGGGCAATATTCACTGATTCGTTGAGGGCCGAGCGCTTGACGGCAGCCATCAAGTACGTC
Organism: Methylomirabilales bacterium (SeqCode); assembly: GCA_041599135.1. Classification (GTDB taxonomy): domain Bacteria; phylum Methylomirabilota; class Methylomirabilia; order Methylomirabilales; family CSP1-5; genus CSP1-5. Next base: position 1,783 of record JBFHXD010000202.1, read on the forward strand.
CGGGCATTCTCTCCGGGCTTGCTCTCGAGGGGACAGTGCCCCAGGATTGCCTCGGCGGCCGCGAAAGGCATTACGCGGAGGGCAGACCATTGGACCGCACTGGCGACCTCATCGGGGGGAAGGGGAGGGAGCTCGAGCGGCATGGCGACGGTCGACGGGCCGGAGAGCAGGAGCGAGGCCCGTCGTGTGGTGATCCCGTGGGTGGACAGCAGCTTCCGAAGGGCCTCGGCGGCGGCCTGCCGATACGATTTTCCACTGCTTCGATCCAGGACGGTGGCGCCCCACCTGACAACCGTTCCTTGTGGAGAAGGAGAAACCTCGAGGACCCGTAAGGTGGTCTGATCGAGATCCACCACGAAGGTCGGTTTGTCCGACTGATCATGTTTAAACGGGTTTTCGAACATCATCGCGTGTCTCAGGAACTCACGGTTCTCGCCCGTATCTCAGAATTCATTTCTTCCATCGCCTTCTCGTGGGCGACCTTGTGCCTAAAGCCTCTTTTAAGGTACTTCCAAATGAGTTTGATCTTGTTGACATCCTCCTCGCTATATTCCCGAGCCTCGAGATCACCCATGGGGACCCGCCGCGGTGTGATATACCCCTTTTGCTCCAGGTAGTAGAGCTTGTGTCTCGGGATATCTATCTGCTCAAGAATTTCTGCGGTTCTCATTTTTCTCGTCGCAGCACGTTACGAAAGGGGTATTGAAATTAAATCTATGTTTCTACGGTTCCCGTTTTTAAAAAGCGGGCCTCCGTCGGCCCTGATCGCAACCTTCGCCCCGCACCCTTTTCCTCTTGAGACCCGACTTTTTTCAAAGCCTGTTGCAAGAAAACGGCCAGGCCGTGTCGCTCACACGTCACAAAAAACCCTTATTTTTCAAGGAGTTGAGTCCTCGTTCCCTAGTACACCTCCCGCCAATCAATGATGATCACGGTGGGAGAGGAATCGCAATCGTTGAAGGTCCAGTTGGTGCCATTGTTTCCTGCGTCGGTTCCGTTAAACACGGTGATCACGGCGGTTCCAGCCTGATCCTTCACATCCACATCGATGATCGCGAAGGCGCCGGTGCCAGACCAGGCTTGGGTGATGCCCGCAGAAATGGAGCGGATACGTATCGCATCCGCCTCACCACACCCTGCGGTGCTGGAGTTGAAATTAATGGTCCCATCATTCGAAACCCCACCGCTGCCGATGGTGATGGTGCTCGTCGCACCCGAGGAATTCTTCCAGGTGCTTCCTGCAGCAAGCGTGACCGAGCCGGCGGTGAGATCCTTGCCGGACCCCTGGTCGAGAGTGCCTGCCGTGATGTTCAGCGCTTGGCTGCTGTTCAGAATCAGATCGCTGACGAGTGTGGCGGTGCTGTTGGCTTTGTTGATGGTAAAGGTGCCATTGGGGATGTCCTGCACGTTGATCGTCTGGTTTGCGGTGCCGTCGAGCGTAATGGACG
>JBFHXD010000203.1:0-3213 GCA_041599135.1 Methylomirabilales bacterium (SeqCode)
GGCGAGTAACTGGTTTCCGGTTACATCACGCAAGACAGGTAACACGGGACGGAAACCGTGTCGAGCGCTTCTTCCCGATCGAAATCTCCAGAGCTTTACGTCCTGTAGTGCATGCTGCGTATAAATATAGTTCAATATTAAATACATATATCTCTTTTCTTAAAGCATTACATTACATATGTAGGCTGGGAGAAAACGCCTTCTGCCCGAACTCCCCAGTCGCCGCAAACTTCTTTCTCTCCCACCAGACCCCATTACTATGAACACGTCAAATATAGATCACTCTGCGGGGCAACAGCAGCGGCATGTTTCATTTTGACTGGCCGCGCCGCACCTGCCTCCGGACGAAATCAATGGCAGTCGACGTCGGCGTTCCAGGGGTAAAGATTTCAGCAATCCCAGCCTCCTTCAACTGACGGATATCGTCGTCTGGAATTGTTCCCCCACCAAAGACCAACACGTCGTCCACTCCTCGCTCGCGGAGAAGCTTCACCACATGTGGGAACAAGTACATATGCGCTCCCGAAAGACATGAAAGGCCAATGGCATCGACGTCCTCCTGGATCGCCGCGTTGACAATCATTTCCGGAGTCTGACGAAGCCCTGTGTAGATCACCTCAAATCCCGCATCTCGAAAGGCCCGCGCGATCACCTTCGCCCCTCGGTCATGGCCGTCGAGTCCCGGTTTCGCAACAAGCACACGAATCTTTCGCTCCTCACTCATGATCTTCCTCACGCGTTTCCCGAGCGTAACTATAGAATAGCAGCCTCAACGTATTCACCCCATGCTTCTCTGAAGACCCCCATAATCTCTCCTAACGTGGCGTAGGCCCGTACCGCATCGAGAATCTTCGGCATAAGCAGGTCTCGATCCCATGGGTCCTTCCCTTCCGTCGCCCTGCGGAGAGCATCGAGCGTGTGCGCAACCCGGTTGTGATCCCGATGGTTTTTAAGATGGTCAATCTTCTCTGCCTGGCGTTGCGCAGCCTTATCCGGGTCAATTTCGAGTAGCAGGATTGGCTCCTCTGCCTCGGCCACGAACCGATTTACCCCGACCACCACCTTCTCTCCCCTGTCAACCCCTTGTTGATACCGATACGAGGCGTCAGCGATCTCCTGCTGTGGGAAGCCCTTCTCAATGGCCCTGACCATCCCCCCCAGATCATCGATCTTTTGAATATACGCCCAGGCCTGCTCCTCAATCTCCCGCGTCAGGTTCTCAACAAAGTACGAGCCCCCGACGGGATCGATGGTCTGGGTTACTCCGGTCTCGTGGGCGATGATCTGTTGGGTCCGTAGGGCAATCGTGGCTGCCTGTTCCGTTGGAAGAGCCAGTGTTTCATCCAAGGCGTTGGTGTGAAGCGACTGCGTCCCCCCTAAGACTGCCGCCAGGGCCTGAATAGCAACCCGGATAACGTTATTATAAGGTTGTTGGGCGGTTAAGGCGCATCCGGCTGTTTGTGCATGCGTCCGGAGCAACCACGATCGCGGATTCTTTGCACCATATCGCTCACGCATCAGTTTCGCCCAAATGCGCCTCGCCGCGCGAAACTTCGCAATCTCTTCAAAGAAGTCATTATGCACATTGAAAAAGAACGAGAGGCGGGGAGCAAAACTATCAACGTCAAGTCCCGCCTCCATGGTGGCCTCGACATACGCCATGCCATCGGCCAAAGTAAACGCCAGCTCCTGGATCGCCGTCGAACCTGCTTCGCGGATGTGATAACCACTTATGCTGACTGGATGCCACCGGGGGACATGGTGGGCCCCAAAGAGAATGGTGTCGACCACCAGACGCATGGAGGGGGCAAGGGGGAAAATATACTCTTTCTGCGCGGTAAACTCCTTCAGGATGTCATTCTGCGTGGTTCCCCCGATGCAGTCATAGGGGACACCTTGTTTCTCACAGACAGCGAGATACATCGCCCACAGAACCGCTGCAGGCGAGTTGATGGTCATCGAAGTGGTCACATCCCCAAGGGGGATACCCGCGAAAAGGGTCTCCATATCTGCCAGGGAGTCAATTGCCACTCCGCACTTTCCCACCTCTCCGCGCGACATCGGATGGTCGGAATCGTAGCCCATCAGCGTCGGCAGGTCAAAAGCCACGGACAGTCCAGTCTGCGCCTGCTCCAAGAGGTACTTGAACCGTTGGTTGGTCTCCTCGGCGGTTCCGTAACCTGCGAACATCCGCATGGTCCATATTTTCCCACGGTACATCGTGGGATAGACTCCCCGCGTGAAGGGATATTGACCCGAGAAACCGAGCTCCTGGACGTAGTCGAAATCAGGGAGGTCGCAAGGCGTATAAAGCCTTCGTACGGGATGCCAAGAGATTGTACTGAACTGCTCCTCCCGCTCGGGTGACTTCTCCAGCGCGGGACCGAGGCTCCGCTCTTCCCATGTTTTTGTCGCCACTTCGATCTGCTTTACTTTATCTTTATCTTTCGGCATCATTCCTAGCCAAAATACGACTTAATTCATTGGGTAACGACTGTTGCCGCCTCTTGAGGAATCGGACCAGGGAAGAGCTCCGGGTGCACAAGATGGGCCAGAATCTCCAGCGCATCCACTAAACGCGGTCCTGATCGACTATAATATGCATGACCGTTCACCGCAAAAACCCTCCCTTGCTGAACGGCTGGTAGGCCGTCCCAGCCTGAGAGTTTCTGCAGAAGGTGGGTGTCGTCAAGGACACGGTTCACGGCGAAGCCGCAGGGCATCAGAACCAGAATCTCGGGAGCACAGGCGAGGATCTGTTCCCATGCAATCCGTCGGGCAGGCGTACCTAAATCGCTCAATGGATCCCTCCCCCCAGCGAGGCTCACCATCTCGGGAATCCAGTGACCGGAGGTCATCAGCGGGTCCAGCCACTCGAGGCAGACAACCGTAGGCCGGATGGTCGCCTTCGAAGCATGAACCCTTACAGTTTCGATCCTTTTCCTGAGTGATTTAACAGCGTCCTGGGCCTTCGTGAGACGTCCAGTTGCTTCCCCTACTCGCTCGACATCCCTGAGTACATCCTCAAGACACTTTGGATCGAGGGAAAGGACCTCCGGTTTTCGTGAAAGTTTCGCGGCTGCCTCAAGGACATCCTGATACGGTGCAGCGCAGACATCACAAAGCTCCTGCGTCAGGATAATGTCGGGCTCCGCGGCTTGCAGCGCCTCAAGATCGATCTGATAGATTCCCTCCCCGCGCTCGAGCGACGCC
>JBFHXD010000204.1:0-3169 GCA_041599135.1 Methylomirabilales bacterium (SeqCode)
AGCAGACACCCCGAGGTCTCCCTGTCGAGGCGGTGAACGATGCCGGGGCGCTCCACGCCCCCAATGCCGCTGATGCCCGGGTAATGATAGAGGAGGGCGTTGACGATCGTCCCGTGTCGACGTCCGGCACCTGGATGAACGAGGAGGCCGGGTGGTTTGTTGAGCACGAGGAGATCGTCATCTTCATAGAGCAACTCGAGCGGAATCGGCTCTGGTTCGATCACCGCGGGTTCAGGAGGAGGGAAGGTGACGACGACCCGGTCTCGAGTGCGGACCCGGTAGCTGGCTTTTCGCGGCCGGTCCCCGATCCGAACCCGCTCGTGATCAATCAGGTGTTGAATCGATGCCCGAGAGAGACCGCTCGATTGCACCAAGAATTGATCTAGGCGGCGCCCGGCCTCCCCCTGCGGTACTTGATACGTCCGAACCTCTCCCACCGGTCACTCTTTTCCCCGTTCCATGAAGATCTCAAAAACCATCAGGGCCACCCCTACTGTTATGCCCGAATCAGCAACATTGAAGGCAGGCCAGTGGTACCCCCCGTAGTAAAAATCCAAAAAATCCACCACCATCCCGAGACGAAGACGATCGATCAGATTGCCCACGGCCCCACCCAAAATGAAGGCGAGACCCAGCGCGGCCGGGAAGCTTATCGCCGGGTGCCGGAACCGGTAATAGACGATAAAGAGCGCGGCAAGGATGGAGATCGCCGTGAAAAAGGGGGATCGAATCGCCGCAGGAGCACTCGCGAGGAATCCAAACGCCGCCCCCGGATTCAACACATAGGTGAGGTTGAAAAACGAGGGGATGACCGGGATGATCTCACCCAGGCGGAGTGTCTGCTGGACCAAGAGCTTGGAGATCTGGTCCAAGAGGATAATGGTGACGGCGATGCTATAGAAGGATCGGTTACTCACGATTCGCTCAGGGTTGATAGTTCGGGTTCGCGGGTTCCATGAACTATGAACGCACCGCGAGGACGGCAACACAGCGGTCACAGAGGGTCGGATGGCCACTGGAGGAACCGACGCTCTCGCGGTACGTCCAGCAGCGTTCGCACTTCTGTCCGGGGGCCCGGTGCACCATGATGGAAAGCTCCGGTTCCTCGGCAGATGCCGGTTTCAGCTCCAGCGCGGAGACGATCAGGATGGTACACAGGTCCTTTTCATGGCTGTGCAGGAACGGCAGGAGGGCAGGACCGGCCCGGATCTCTACCTTGGCTTCTACGGCATTCCCGATGAATTTACGCTTCCGCGCCTCCTCCAACGCCCTCAGCCCCTCATCCCGGATTCGCAGCAACCGCTCCCAGCGCTCGGCGAGCGCCTCGTCCAGGTAGGCCTCGTCCACCTTGGGGAACTCGGCGAGATGCACACTCTCTGGCTCGTCGCCGCGCCGCGGGATATAGCCCCAGACCTCCTCGGCAGCGAAGGAGAGGACCGGAGCCATGAGTCGGGTGAGGCTCTGCAGGATGAGGTACATGGCGGTTTGGCCGGCCCGCCGCTCTGGGGACGCCGCGCCAGAAATATAGACGCGATCCTTCAATACGTCGAGGTAAAAGGCCGACAGATCAACCGCGCAGAAGTTGTGGATGGCGTGAAACAGGATGTGAAATTCGTACCGGTCGTACGCTCGGAGCAGTCGTCCGGTGAGCTTTTGAAGCCGGTGGAGGATAAACCGGTCGATCTCGAGGAGCTCCTCCCGGGACACCAGGTGTGCTGTGGGATCAAAGTCATAGAGGTTGCCCAGCAGATACCGACAGGTGTTCCGGATCCGGCGATAGCCCTCGACCAGGCGAGTGAGAATCTCTGTAGAAAGGCGGACATCATCCCGGTAATCTTCCGCCGCCACCCAGAGACGGAGGATCTCGGCGCCGTGGGTGGCCATGACTTCCTGCGGGGCGATAACGTTTCCCAAGGACTTGGACATCTTCCGGCCTTCCCCGTCCACGACGAAGCCGTGGGTCAAGACTTCCTTGTAGGGTGCTTGCCCCCTCGTCCCCACCGCGGCCAGGAGGGAACTGTGGAACCAACCCCGGTGCTGATCGGACCCTTCGAGATACATCTTTGCTGGCCATCGCAGGTCCCGCCGCTTCTCCAGCACCGCCGCATGGCTGACACCCGAGTCAAACCACACATCCAGAATGTCGTCTTCCTTGGTAAACTGCGTGCCACCGCAGTTCGGGCACCGGGTGCCGGGCGGTAGCAGCTCTTCCGCACTCTTCAGGAACCAGACGTCCGAGCCCTCGCGTTCTATGATGTCCGCCACCCGCTCCATGAGGGCCTGCTCGGCAAGCGTATGGTGACACGCCTGGCAGTAAAAGGCGGCAATAGGCACCCCCCACGCTCGCTGCCGCGAAATGCACCAATCCGGCCGGGTCTGGATCATGTTGTAGATCCGCTCTTCCCCCCAGGGGGGAATCCATTTCACCTTCCGGATCTCTTCCAGCCCCTGTTGGCGGAGATTATTCCTTTCCATCGCGATGAACCATTGCTCGGTGGCGCGGAAGATGGTCGGATTCTTACACCGCCAGCAGTGAGGATACGAATGATCAACGATGCCTTCAGCAACCAAGTTTCCACGGCGGCGGAGCTCCTCAATGATCCGGGGGTTCGCCTCCCAGACATTCATCCCGCCAAACAACGAAAGGGCAACAACAAATCGTCCCTCATCATCAACGGGATTCTCGACCTTGAGACCGTAGCGCATGCCGGTCTCGTAGTCCTCGGTCCCGTGTCCTGGGGCCGTATGGACAACGCCGGTCCCGCGGTCTGTGCTGACATACTCCGCGAGGACCACCGGCACCTCTTTCTCCATCCACGGATGTTGGCACAGGATGCCTTCCAATTCCGTTCCGGGCCAGGCCTCACCTGTGACTTGGTATGTATCCGTGGTGTATCCGAAGGTCTCCATGCACGCCGCGACGAGATCTCGGGCCACGATTAGCTCGCCTACGGGGGTCTTCACCAGGAGGTACATTAGACGAGGGTTCACAGCGATCGCTTGATTGGCAGGGAGCGTCCACGGTGTCGTGGTCCAGATGACAAAAGAGGTTCCCTCGACGGCGTTGATTGGAAATCTCCCCTTGGCATCTTTGACTGGAAACTTGACATAGATCGAGGGAGAGCGGTGGTCGTCATACTCCACCTCTGCCTCGGCCAGGGCGGTCTGG
>JBFHXD010000205.1:0-3137 GCA_041599135.1 Methylomirabilales bacterium (SeqCode)
CCCTCAACTCGGCAAACGCCTGGGCCTTGATTCCACCTTCCATCTTCGATGTCGATCCGCAAGGGTGGGTGAGTTTTCTCCAACCTCGCAGCCCAACGCGGTCCTCCGGGCAGGAGGGTATCTCGTTCCCCTCCCTGATCATCCTCGCGACGCCCTCGGGCGAAAAGGTATACCGTGAGTGTGGAACGAGACTGCCGTGGAGGGTGACCCAGGGGGATCTTAACCGTCGCTGGGAAGCAAGTGGATGTAATCAGCAATTACCTGTAGCGTCTCGGCCGGGGGTTCGACAAATTGTAACCCGGTGCGGTAGATCAGTTCCTGCTCCCCATCCGGCTGCATCTCTATCCGATCCGCCACCGAACGAACCACGCGGCACCTCACGCGGATCCTCTTTCCCTGAAGGTCAAGCTCTACAGAGGAGGGGGTGCCTGGTCGGACAACATTAGTATGTTCGATCAGGGCCCCCCCTAGACTGATGTTCAGGAGGACCGCATCCCAGACGGCAGCTACCCGCCCCTTGGCCCCCCCTTTCACGACAAACCGGGGGTATTTCCGCTGTCCTGGTTTTTGTTCTTCCTTTGCAGCCTCCCTGATCGGGACTGACACCTGATCCGGGGCGGCGACCGGTGCCTCATGCTCGAGGGTGACCTGGGCGTCGTCTTGGGGGGAACCGGTCACCCCATCTTCAGTGGGCGCGAACGCCTCATCCACGAGGGGTACTAGCGCCTCATACACTGGGTCGAGCGACGCCTCACCCTCGGCCGGTATATGGGCCTCGCGCTCGCCGACATCGAGCATCTCATCCACGGGAGCTTCGGCCGCTTCGTCCACGACGATGAACCGAACTTCATGCTGGGTTACGACGCGCGGTGCATCCGTACGGCCTACGGGCGGCCCATCCTCGAGGAGGACAGAGGACTCATCGTCAGCGGGTACCTCGTCATGGGAGGCTGCGGGCGCCTCATCTTCGGCGCTTACCCGCACCTCATCCTGATCGGCAACCCGCGCCTCGTCCCCTGGGGGTACTGACACCTCGCCTTCGAGAGGTACGGGACCCTCATCCTGGGCGAATACCGGAGCCTCGGCGTTTTGGTCTTTGCCGGATTTGGCTTTTGACCCCCACGGTCGCCATTTCCATATATTTATTGCCACAGCGGCTCCTCGGCCACTATCGGGCGTTTCATTCCAATCGTTAATCTTCGCTCTTGCCGGGCCCCGCAGGGGCCAATGGGGACTGCGAGGGCCCAGCTCGGGGGCAGTCGAGGGATTGTTTCCCGGTCTGATAGACGGTGCAATAACCGTGCTATAAGCCTGCTCGCCACGACCGCGTAGGGCAAACGGAGGAGTCGTAGCCACAAACCCCTCTGGCACAACGGTTGCATTTAGACGCTACCGCCTGCGAGGGCGTTTCAGCGGCATGATGGCTTGTGCAGGGTCGTCAACATCAGTTGGGGGGGGATCATGACTTTTCAAAGGATTAGTCGCGCGCTCGCCTTGCCAATGGCCGTGGTGATGTTCCTTCATGTCGGTCCGCTGCCCGTGGCGCATGCGGCAATGGTGTCCACGGAAGAAGTCATGCGCGAAGACGCGGCCACCGAAAACCGCGAGCGGGTCATAACCTTCCTCGCCCGTGAGGACGTGCGGCGCGAGATGGAGGCATTGGGGATCGACCCGGAGGAAGCGACCGCACGCACGAAGGCCCTGTCTGATGAAGAGATCACCCGGGTTGCCAACAAGCTGGACGAAATGGCCGCCGGTCAAAGCGCCGTGGCGGCCATTATCGGAGCGGCGGTCTTCATCTTCATCGTGCTGCTGATCACAGACATACTCTGCTTCACCGACGTGTTCCCCTTTGTACGGTGCGCCGGCCAGAAGTAGCACACACCATGCAACGACTCCGTCCGCTATGCGGCCTTGTGCTCGTGTGTCTGCTGGGAGCGTGCGCGACCCCACAGACGTCGCGGCTCTTGGCGGAGGGCGGACACCTACCCCAACAGGCCGAGATCGCAGACGTGCCGTTCTACCCCCAGAAGGAATACTATTGTGGGCCGGCGGCGCTCGCGATGGTGCTGACCTGGTCGGGCGACGCCGTCACCCAGGATGAGTTGGTCCCGCAGGTCTATACGCCGGCGCGTCAGGGCACCCTTCGGAACGACATGTTGGCGACGGCACGGCGCTGGGGACGGCTGGCGGTCCAGCTAACCGACGTAAGATCGCTGTTGGCCGAGATCGCCGCAGGCAACCCCGTGATCGTCTTTCAAAATCTGGCCCTAGCGTGGTTCCCTCAGTGGCATTACGCCGTCGCCTACGGCTACGACCTTCAAAAGCGGGAAATCGTTTTGCACTCCGGGACGGAAGCCCGGCGCGTCACGGATTTGTACGCATTCGAGCGCACCTGGGCGCGTGGCGAGTATTGGGGCCTAGTGGTCCTCCCGCCGCAGCGTCTCCCAGCAACGGCGGACGAACGGGCGGTACTTGAGGGCGCGGCCGGCCTGGAGCGTACCGGACGCCTCCGAGAGGCCGCCAGCGCCTACAGGGCGATCTTGTCACGGTGGCAAGAAAGCTTTCCCGCATGGATGGGCTTGGGCAACACTCTCTATGCGCAAAAAGACTTCTCTGAAGCCGCGGACGCCTTCCGAGAGGCGATACGGCGGCGATCAAACGCACCAGCTGCTTGGAACAACCTTGCCTACGCCTTGGCCGCGCTGGGCCAACGCGACGAAGCCCAACGAGCGGCCGAAGAGGCCCTGCGGCTCGCTCCGGACGACGCGCAAACCTATCGCGACACCCTGCAAGACATCTCCGGCTTGAGCCCGTAACCGTTGGTCTGATGCTGGGACTAACCCTATCACCATTACGGTATCTGGGTTGCTAGCGTCGTCGGCTCAACCACAAAGACGCCTCGCCGCCCGTCAGCCAGGATGGCGAGAAAGACCACCTGACCCCACTACTCCCTAAATACGAAATATAATTCCTTGACGTTTAGAGTTATATTTTATACTGTAAAAGTACCCCCAAAGGGTACGAATGTAACTCAGAATATAATAAACATAGGTTCCATAATCGATAGTGACCAGGGCAGCCCAATGAAGAACAACAAAGTTTTCAAAACACTCGGCCCCGTAGCCTCCTGGCTC
>JBFHXD010000206.1:0-3127 GCA_041599135.1 Methylomirabilales bacterium (SeqCode)
GAATTCCTGTTCCCCAATCAGGGGCACGACAGTTCGCTCTAGGCCCACCATGGAGCCCACAAACGCTGTGATCAGGACAAGGAGCGAGAACTGGGGTAAGTTTTCCCACAGACCCAAGCGGATTTCTGGTGCAGTCAAGCTCAAATAGCCTCTAACGTGTCCTAGGTTCAGAAGGTGTCCCGGAGGTATGTCGTCACCGCGATTCTCATTAACTCCTACCCATAGGTCAAATCAATAGTTCATATGCTGATAATAGGAAAAACGAATGTGTTGGCCAACTTGGTGGTCTACCTCCTACGTGCTAGAAAGTTCTTGAGGCTTCCCCTAACTGGAAGGTTTTAAATGTGTGCTGGTATAGGCAGGGCTTGACAAAGCTGAGGGATCGCGTTAGGAAAATAGTAAAGAGAACCGGAGGAAATGTAGTTGATGCGGAAGCGAACAGCATACTTGGCACTTTTCGGGCTTCTAGTGGGACTCCACGTTTGTCTCGTTGCCAATTTCGGGCAAGAATACGGCTCTGAGGCTCCATCGACAATGGCCCACACAATTCAAGTTTGCGGGACCAGTGTGCTCGTTTTTAAATGTGAGAACCCCTCAAATCCCCTACGCCTCACTTCTTCCCTCATTGTTGAGCAACGTACCCACTACGAAGGCATCCCGCTCACACCCCCCTTTCCACCTCCTCGAGGCTAAGCACCCACCTCGCCTCTTCTTCTAACTTTGTGACATCCACTAAGGCCCTGTCTGCAACGTCTCCGAATGTGGAGAGATGACAGATCAGTGTCCGGAGAGAATTCTGAAGATTTAAGGATAGCCAGTGCTGGAAAAACGAGGATGGATTTTAGTGGTGTCGGTAAGTCTGCTCCTCCTCGGCATTTCCCTGATCATTGTCCAGCAAAAGGGAGGCGACGTAGAGCCAGAGATCCGCCCCGACGTAGGATATCGTGCCCCAGACTTCGTACTGCCGACTCCCGATGGGCAGACAATCCGCCTCTCTGACTTTCACGGTAAGAAGGCAGTCCTTCTCAACTTCTGGGCGACCTGGTGCGCCCCTTGTCGTTTGGAGATGCCGACGATGGAGGAGGTGTATCAGGAATATAAGAGCCGAGGCCTTGAGATCCTCGCGGTGAGTCTCGACGCCGGGCAAACGAGTGTGGTGAAAAACTTTATGCGAGAGTTAAAGCTTACATTCCCGGCCCTGCTCGACCCGAACATGGAGGTGCTGCGTCTTTACCGGCTCTTCAGCATTCCGGCCACTTTCCTAATCGATAAGGAGAGGATCATTCGACACCGGGAGCTGGGGTACAGGGATTGGACCGACCCGGACTCCCGGAAGTTGTTGGAAGAAATCCTAAGGTAGCAAGTAAAAAAATATGATCTATGCGTGCCTATTTCTCTGCCGCTCACAGGATAGCGGGATCCGGCGGCAGCTGTTGACCAAGCAGGGGAGACCTCTAAGGCGATGAAAAGGGCTATAAAGCAATGGGTGCTGTTTTTCGCTGCGTTGTTTTTTGCGCTGCAGGTGACTATCGAAATCGCTGCCCTCGATAATCCGCGGCAAGGTGGTTCGGATCCGCAGAAGTTAGAGGTCGGCCGGCGCGTGTTCGAACAGAATTGCGCCATCTGCCATGGGTCGCTCGGTGATGGCCGCGGCATGGCCGGGATGATGGTCCGAACCAAGCCTCGCGACTTCCGGCCGGGCATTTTCAAGTTCCGGTCCACTCCGACGGGCTCGTTGCCCACGGACGAGGACCTTTTTGAGACCATTTCGCAGGGGCTCCGCGGGACCGGAATGATTGGGCAGGGGGACCTCTCGGAGGCTGAGCGATGGGCGCTGGTCGAGTATCTCAAAACACTCTCCGAACGGTTCCAGGCGGAGAAGCCACAACCACCTATCCGCATTCCAGGGGAACCCCCACGGACGCCGGAGTTGATTGCCAAAGGGCGAGAGCTCTATGGAAAGGCGGAATGCTTCAAGTGCCACGGGACAGAAGGGCGAGGCGATGGTCCCTCAGCCCCAGACCTGAGGGATGACTGGGGGTATCCGATCCGGACGGCGGACCTGACACGCCCCCTCAAGCGGGGCTCAACGCCCGAAGCAATCTACAAAACCCTCGTAACGGGACTTAACGGCACACCGATGCCTTCATACGAGGGCGCCCTGACCGATGAAGAATTCTGGGCCCTCAGCTTTTACGTCGCCTCGCTCAACACTGGCATTCTTTCTGCGTGGCAAAGCCGTGAGGAGGCGGCAGGCCAGCATGTTCTACGCATGCATGGCGGACGAGGCCCCGGCATGATGCGGCGGATGCCGATGATGCGAGACATGCGCACGATGTGAGCTTAATAAAGGAGCAAAGCATGGGAAAAACAAAGGGGGTTAAAGGCAGAGTAAGGCACAAGCGGTGGATGGTCAGCAGTGCGGTGATGCTCGTGACCGCCGGGGTGGTGGTCGCCTTCATGACGTTAGTCGACCAAGGGGCTTCTACGGAGGGTAGCCGCAGACGGGCACCGGGCGACCGATACGAAACCGTCGCTGGGGACCAGCTCCCCTCATTCGCCAAAGGCAACCCGAAGGCTGAACAGGCGTATCGTTATGCGGCTGCCCATCCTGAGGTGCTCCAGTACATCCCGTGTTACTGCGGATGCGGGAACATCGGCCACCGACACAACGGGGACTGCTACATCCAGGAGCGGCACGAGGACGGCCGGATCACGTTTACCAGTCACGGCGGCACGTGAGACATCTGCCTGAACATCACGCGGGACGTGATGCGCCTGAAAGCGGATGGCAAATCGCTTCAAGAGATTCGAGTCTACATTGATGGAGAATACAGCAAATACGGCCCTGCCACGCCAACCCCGCTTCCGCCGGCATGATTTCGCGGAGCCGGTCTGTGGATTATTCCGGCGCACTTAAGCGAGGCACATACCGGCGCGTGCGGGCCTCCGGGTGAAAGGGGGTGGATTGTGCCAAAAAAGTTCTTGACTCTTCCCCTGGCTGGAAGGTTTAGCCTGGAGGTGCTACGAGCGCGTGTGGTTGGCTCAAATGTTCAGTCGCAGGGGGCCGAAGGACCAACGGGGAAGCTTGTGAAGGGACGGAGAGGGACACGAACAGACTGGGCGA
>JBFHXD010000207.1:0-3062 GCA_041599135.1 Methylomirabilales bacterium (SeqCode)
CCAGGGGGGGGGGATGATCTACCTCAAAGGTGAGGCCCCCCAAGCGGGGGGCGACGCCTTGAAAAAGATCCTCAAGGAGGGGGAGGACTAGCACTGGTCCTGTAAAGAACCGGAGGTGGTCACACCGCGGTCCGTGATTCGGGGGTGGGAAGGAGCCAAGGAGTTGGTTCAACCACAGCGCAAATCCCCTCGCGGGGAGACTCCCGAAGAGAGGAGACAACGGGTCCAGAAGATTATCCAGATCCTGGATCGGACCTACCCAACTGTCACGCTCGCCTTGCACTTCAAGACACCCCTCGAGCTTCTTATCGCCCTGATCCTGGCGGCCCAGTGCACTGACGAGCGGGTGAACCAAGTCACGGCTGATATCTTCAAAAAGTACCGGACGGTTGAAGACTGGGCTGGCGCAAACCTCACGACCCTCGAGGCAGAAATCCGTCCGACCGGTTTTTACCGAAACAAGGCCAAAGCGATCCAGGCGTGTTGTCGAACGCTCGTGGATCGGTTCAATGGCAAGGTGCCACAGAGACTCGAGGATCTTGTGGCCCTGCCGGGCGTGGGTCGAAAGACGGCCAATATCCTGAGGGGAAACGCCTTTAACCAACCGGGTATTGGTGTGGATACCCACGTGGCTCGGCTCGCGCAGCGCCTGGAGGCCACGGCCCAGACCGATCCGGACAAGATTGAGTTTGACCTCGATCCCTTGGTGCCCGATACGGTGAAGGTCCGGTTCTGCCACCTCCTCCAAGCCCACGGTCGGACTGTCTGCCTGGCCCGTAAACCACAGTGTCCGGCCTGTTCTGTCAATCGCCTTTGCCCCTACCCTGGGCGGGCGGGCATTTCCTTGAGGCGGTAATATGGCCCCGGTTGCCCCCGGCACCGCTGTCGGGTATGCTCGAAGGGAAATAAATGTGCTCGGTTTCACGTCGAAATCTTGGGAGTCGGCCCCATGGAGGACCACCAGCTGGTGGAGCGCTCCCGCGCGGGAGATATTGGCGCTTTCGAAGAACTGGTCAAGCGACACCAGGCCAGGGCCTATGCGATCGCATATCGCCTGCTGGGGCGCAGAGAGGATGCGCAAGATGTGGCCCAGGAGGCTTTTACCCGCGCGTACTTTCGCCTTGGCGAGTTTCGGGGTACGGCTCAGTTTCGAACCTGGCTTTACAGAATCCTGGTGAACCTGGCCACAGATGTTCTCCGGCGGCGCAGACCGGAAGTTTCTGAGGATGAGGCCGTGTTCCCGCTGGTGGACACCGGCGGCAACCCCGGGGAGAATTTGGACCGACAAGAGCTCAGGCAGAACATTGAAGAGGCCATCACGGCCCTTCCCCCAGATCTCAGGACAGTGATCCTGCTCCGGGAACTGGAGGGGCTGAGCTATGCTGAGATTGCCCGCGTGATTCGCCGGCCGGTAGGAACCGTCATGTCCCGCCTGTTCCACGCCCGACGCCGGCTCCAAGAGCGTCTATCCGTCTATTGGCAGGAAGGAAAGCCCGGATGAGTAGCCACTGCCGACATCTCAGCTCTCTGAGCACGTATGTGGACGGGGAGCTTGCAACCTCGCAGGTGGGTTGGCTTGAGGAACATCTCACCGGGTGTGGTGAATGCCGCCAGGAGCTTCAGAACCTGCAAAAGCTGCAGGGCTTGCTCCGTCGAGGTCTTCAGGACGTGCGACCTGAGGTGCCGGGTACTCTGTGGCCTGGGGTGCTAGCTCGAATCCAGGGGCGTCGTCCTCAAGGGCTCCTCGCCACGTGGACCCGTCAGATCTGGGAGGCAGGGTGGGAGCGTCCCCGCCTGTCTCTCGCCGGTGCTACACTCATGACTTTTCTGCTCCTGTCGGTCGTGTACCTCAATTGGCAAACACCCGTCGGAGGACCACCAGGACAGACCCCCTCGGTGGGGCTACGACAGAATGGGGTGGTAGTAGAGGCTGTGGAGCCCGAGCCGGGCTTTCGGGCGATGGTGCTCACCACGTCTGAGCGAGGCTTGAAAGTGATATGGGTAGTCCCTCACGGACGGATATGAAGCGAGTTATCCTCGCGATTTTCGTGTTCATGCTGTTGCCGCTTTCTTCCGTCTATGCCCAAACCGTGCCGCTCGAAGTCTGGGTTATTGCGGCCTCCCGAAAGCCGGGCGGGCGGATTGATCCGCAAATCCTGTCGCTCGTGCAGGAGTTTCAGCGCGACTTTGCCTACACCAGTTTCGAATTGCTCCAGAAAGAAACAGGGCAGGTGAATCAACAGCAACCCTTTCGCACTGCCATTCCCGGAGGTGGCGATCTGAACGTCGCCCTTGTCGGGGCGGATCAGAGGAGGGTGGAGATCCAGGTGACGACGTCTGGGGTAAAGACCCGCGTACGCGTTCATCGAGGGGGATCACCCTTCGTCGTCGGCGGTCCGGCGTATCGCGACGGCGTCCTGATCATCGCCATCTTCGCCCGCTAATCTCTCCCTTTTTGCTTGCCATCTGTTCCAGCCCCTGCATACTCTTGGGGCAATGTGCAGGAGTGAACTCCATAAAGATCATCCGCTGTTCAAGCTTCGGGGTCGGTGCGTCAACGAGTACACCCTTGAGGTGGAGGCCTGGCCTGGGCGGTTTGTCGGTCAGGCAGAATTTGTTCTCTATCTAAAGGATGCCGGCGGGGCGTTATCGGACCGTCCGGTGCTCGAGGGGCTCTACGGTTGGACGAAGATTCCGGGGAGCCAGGGGGAGGTCGAACGGGGAATCCTGGATGTAGGGATTGCGCCGCTGGCAGCATTCGGCTCGAGACACCTGCAGCTGCAGGGGGGCGAGGTAGAGCAGGGGATCTTAGAGGCCGTGTGTGAGACCATCGCTGGTACGTGGAGCGCGATGATGTATCTCGCCTACGGATGGAAAACTCTGAAGCAAATCCATGAACTCCGCCATCCGGTCCAGGTGACCGATGAGGGGTACTTGCTCTTCAGGCACGGTTTTCGGGGGGGATGGAAAGATTACTACTATTCAGAAGGATGGTGGGAGGGGCCGATGAAGCTCAAGGCCGAGCGGCCGCCCACCGCAGAGTATAGATCGCTCTGGGATGC
>JBFHXD010000208.1:0-3049 GCA_041599135.1 Methylomirabilales bacterium (SeqCode)
CGGCCTCGGGACAGCCGCCTTTCTCGCCTTCCTCATGAATGTTTGTGAGAAGGATCACGCGACTGTCCAGTACGCCTTCCTCTCGTCCCTCTTCGCGCTCACCGGGCGATTGGCGGGAGCCGTGAGTGGGCTCGGTGCCGACCAGCTGGGGTACGGGAACTACTTCTTCTTGACCTTTTTCTTGGCGCTGCCTGCCCTTCTCCTCTTGCCCTGGGTGAGGCCATGGATCCGGGAGGTGAACCGACGAGACGGATAGACCTTCGGGGACCCGGACAGGCATGTTCTGATTTTCTATGGCCCAGTCCGAGAGCGACCGGCTCGTTCAGCGGCGTACTGGATGTCCCACCAGTTGGTAGAAGAGGCTGGATTCCCGTTTGTAGAAGCCCTCGGTGTGGAAGGACTCTGCGAGGCCGAAAAGCTCGTAATCGAGGTGGTGGCAGACTTCGTGGAGGACGGTCCTGAGAAAGGTTCGGAAGGCCACCACCCGACGCTGTTGGGCGGTGCGCATCCAGACGGTCACTCGGGCGGGCCTCCGACCCTCCGCGGGCGTGTAAAGGCCATGGAGTTCCCCCCAGCTTCGAGATGGCCGTGCCGCCAGCACTTCGACTTGAACGGGAGGTACCTTTAGCTTGGCCGTGAGGAAGGATACAATCTCCTGGCAGATGGCTTCCGTCTTGTGCCGATTCTCCCGTTTGAGCGCCTCGAGCAGCTCTGTTGTCAGCGGTCGTAGCTCTGCCGCCTGAGGCAGCGGGATGGCACTGACCTGGTCGCTCTTGTCGTAAATGCGCTGCTCTGCGCGCGTCAGACGATTGTAGTACGCAAAGGCCATGAGAGCGTCCGATGCCCGTTGCTCGGGATGCGTCGGAGGTTTTTGTGAACTTAACCTCTCTTTCGCCAAAGACGCAAGGCAAAAGGGGGGGTAGCCGTGGAAAGGCGATATGGGCGGGAGGAGGCGGAATTGCAAGGGATGAGGATGCAATCAGTAGGTAAGGAGATTGTTCAAGTCCTGCAACTGTTTTCGGAACTTCTCGTCTTTTGCCATCAGTTCACGGATCTTGGCACACGCGTGGATCACCGTCGAGTGATCTTTCCCGCCAAATTCCGTTCCGATCTCGGGGAGTGAGGCGTTCGTGTGCGTCCGGCACAGGTACATTGCCACCTGCCGGGGCAGGACGATGGACTTGTGCCGGCTTTTCGACAGCAGTTCCTTTTCCTTAATTCGGTAGAAGTCTGCCACCACCTCCAGAATTCGTGGCATGGTGATCGTCCGGTCCTCGTCGACCAATTCCTTCAGGACTTCGCAAGCCAGGTCGAGTGTGATTGGCTGATTGGTCAAGGAGGCGTACGCGACGATCCGGACGAGGTAACCCTCCAGTTCCCGGACGTTTGATTTGACGTTGGTGGCGATAAAGAGCGAAACCTCATCCGGGATCTGCACGCCCTCTGCCTGGGCCTTTTTCCTGAGGATGGCTGCCTTGGTCTCGAGGTCGGGGGGCTGGATATCGGCAATCAGGCCCCACTCGAACCGGGAACGGAGTCGTTCTTCTAACCTCGGGATCTCCCTGGGGATGCTGTCGCTCGTTAAAACGATTTGCTTCGCGGAGTTGTACAGGTCGTTAAAGGTGTGGAAGAACTCCTCCTGAGTTCGTTCTTTCCCGGCGATGAACTGGATGTCGTCAATGAGAAGGACATCCACACTCCGGTATCGATTCCGGAATTCGATCGTGGCATCAAAGCGGATCGCGTTAATCAGGTCGTTGGTGAACTTTTCCGAAGAAACGTAAGAGATCCGGACGGCGTTCTCCCGATCCAAAACAAAGCGACCGATGGCGTGGAGGAGATGAGTCTTGCCGAGACCGACCCCCCCATAGATGAAGAGGGGATTGTACACTCGGGAGATTTGCTCGGCAACGGCCAGCGATGCTGCATGGGCGAGTTGGTTCCCACTTCCCACGACAAAGCCATCAAAAGTGTATTTCGGATTCAGGGAGGGGGTCGCAGGAGGAGAACGACGCGTACTCCGTTTGTGTGTGGTTTCCGGAGGAGGGGGTGGTGGGGGGGGATCCTGGTTAGGGACAGCGAGGTCGATATCCACCCGCGTAAAGAGGAGGTCCTCCAAGGCGGACCGGAGGAGTTCGACGTAATGTTCTTCAAACCACTCTTTGAAAAAGCGATTGGGGAGATGGACCTGGAGGCGATTGCCAGTTATGTTTCCGAGGGTAAGCGGACGAAACCACGTCTCAAAACTATGATGAACCAATTGTTGCTGGATGCTCGAGAGGGCCGCCTGCCAAACGTCCTGGGACAAGGGGGGATGCCCGGTCATGTGATCAGCCTCCTCAAGCCTGTGCGATCATGTTCACGATCAAAGATGAAACCTACCGGGGCTACTTTCGATGAGGGAGAGGAAAGCTATCCACATATTTTCCACAACGCGACTGGTGTTCTAACTTAGCTGGAGGTGAGACGTTTGCGACTTATCCCCAGGGATGTTCGATTGTGAGTGCAGGTGACTGACTTCAGGATCAGCCAATCATGGGGTTATATTGGGGTTAAGTGCGCTCTCTTTTAACCAACCTTGCCATTCGAGTCAAGCGCTTTTTGGAGGGGGAAAAAATTTTTCTGAAACTCAAATCTGACACACAGTTAGCGAAGGGGAGGAACGACGAATACATCCATAAGTCTCTGAACAGGCTTCTGGCGCGGCTTGGCGAGTCTAGAAGGAGATGAAGATCGTTAAACCTGGAACTGATCGGAGTTCATAGACTTGGAAATATGTTCTCCAGTCACGTTTCTCAGTGAACTTCCTCAATATCCAATGCAGTCTTCGCAACTCGGCGTCTCACAGGATGAATCAATGCGAGGGATTAAAGGGAAAATGTGTGGGACTCGGAAACGTGTCCGATCCTGAGCAGGCGAATCGGTGAGGCGTGAATGCCTTACCCAAAGTGCGGCAGACGTACTGCCTCACTTTTGCAAACGGTACCGCTTGATCTTGTCCTGCAGTGTGGACCGGGAGATTCCCAACAGCTTCGCGGCCTGTGTTCGA
>JBFHXD010000209.1:0-2938 GCA_041599135.1 Methylomirabilales bacterium (SeqCode)
CTTCATGAGCTCGGGATCTGAAAGGTCGGGAATGGGGATGGGCGGGGGGGGAATTTTATTGCTCCATCCCCAGCCTTCCCCGCGGCCGCCGTGACACTGGACACAATATTCGATGTACAGCACCTTCCCCTGATCAGGATCTCCCTTCTGCGCGGCCAAGCCAGACGCGCTCAAGGCGAGGATCCCAACGACCACCATTGAGAGAATGCGTACGCTCAAAGTCCCCTCTCGATGACAGCACTCCAACCGAGATTTTCTCTCTGAACTCCTCTTGGAGGGATGCCCGGCCCCATCCGCGGGCGGGGGGATGATAACCTCTTTCGTGCATGCTGTCGAGCACCTTCTCCCTTGACAGTGAGAGCGGCGGTATGGTGTGGTGAACGACGCACATACTCTGCACACATGAGCACGCTTCGGTGGCGTGGTTTTGGAGGCCGAGCGGCATGGGGGCATACGGATGCAAGCGTTACGTGGGGTGAAGGTTCTGGACCTGACGCGGATCATTTCCGGCCCGTACGGAACGATGCTGCTCGCATTCCTGGGGGCCGAAGTCATCAAGATCGAGGAGCCTCTCGAAGGGGATCAGGCCCGCAAAACCACGCTCTATTTCCATGACGGGATGAGTGCTGTTTTCGTTGCCGGCAATGTTGGAAAAAAAAGTGTCACCATGAATCTCAAGACGGAAAAAGGACGGGCCCTGTTCCTGCGGCTCGTCGAGAAAGCAGATGTCGTCATGGACAATTTCCGTCCCGGAACCATGGATCGCCTCGGCTTGAGCTACGAAACCCTCAAGGGAGTCAATCCTCGGATCATCGTCTGCTCCATCTCGGGCTACGGCGCCTGGGGACCGCTCAAGGATGCCCCCGCCTTCGACCTCACCGTTCAGGCGATGGCCGGCTCCATGAGCATTACCGGTGAGCCCGGGCGACCTCCGGTGAAGATGGGAGTCCCGATCGGAGACTTGGCCGCAGGCATGGCTGGGGCCTTTGGGGTCGCGGCGGCGCTATACCGGCGGGAGAAAACCGGACGGGGGGAGCAGATTGATGTGGCCATGTTCGATGTGCAGGTGAGCCTGCTGCATTATCACGCTCAGTACTTTCTCGCCTCGGGTGAGATCCCAGAGCCCGTGGGCTCTGCCCATCCCAACGTGGTCCCCTATCAGGCTTTTGAAACCCAACATGGCTATCTGGCCGTTGCCCTCTGGGGTGTGGAGTACCTCTGGCCTGTGTTTTGCGAGGCCATCGAGCGACCAGATCTGACTTCCGATGAGCGCTTCACAACGAATGAAAAGCGCGCCAAGCATCGGGAGCTTCTCATCCCGATCCTGGAGGAGATTTTTCGGCGCTGCACGGCCGCAGAGTGGATGGCCATCTTTGACGAGCGCCGCATTCCCGCGGCCCCGGTCCACACCGTTGAGCAAGTTCTTTCGCTTCCCCAGGTCGAGGCCCGTCAGATGCTCCTCAACCTGACCCATCCGGCAACAGGCAATCCTCTGCCGGCCCTTGGAAACCCCGTGAAGCTGGGTGGTGACCACACGCAAGTAGTCCTGCCCCCCCCACTGCTCGGGCAACATACCGAGGAGGTCCTGAAGGGATGGCTTGGACTGGGCGACAGCGAGATCGCTGAGCTCACGCAGGAAAAAGTGATTTGAACACCAACCCCCTGCATATCGATCCCCACTACGCGGCTCAGACGCAACATGGCCAACGCGTGGTCAATGGACTGCTCGTGTTCTCCCTGGCGGTAGGCATGAGCGTCAGAGACATCAGTCTCCGCGCCGTGGCGAATCTGGAATACGAGTCGGTCACGCATCTGGCGCCGATGTTTCACGGGGATACGCTGGATGCGGAAAGCACGATCCTCGATAAGCACGAGTCCAAGGGCAAGCCGGATCGGGGTGCGGTGCACGTCGAAACGCGGGCGAGCAACCAGCGGGGGAAAACGGTCCTGACGTTCCGACGCAAGGTCCTGCTCTACAAGGGGGGTGCGGGTCCCCGAGCACCGGGAGACGCCATATCATGAGCCAACGACGGCGAAAGCGAGGCGTCAAACAGGAGCGGCGGAAGGGCAAGGAATTCATGGATGCCGTCGAGGAGGCGTATCTGCGGCATCTGGTGGAGCAGATCTGGGCGGACCTCGAAGGGGTCCTGAAGACCGGCAAGACCGGTGAAGCCCTTTTGCAGGAGGCCCGCTGGATCACGGAATTCGAGGAACGAGGACCCTATAAAGAGACCTGGCAACGCACCTGGCGCAGCTACGTCCCCCAACCGCTCGATGCGCAACCGGACTGGGCCATCGTGATCGGAATCGAAGAGGCGGTCCAGACCGCCGCCCAGGAAGAGGAGGCCGAGCGGAAGCGCCGCGGCGATAAGTCCATCTTTGAGGAGGAAGAGTACCACGTCTTCGTGGACGAGGCCCTCGACAAGCTCTTCCGCGAAGAGCACGGCTCCATCGAGGAAGCGAACGAGGGTTTTGAAGAGAAGTGACGGGTAGTTAAGCCAAATGTAGCCCTCTTTCCCCTTGACAGAAACTTCACCCCCAGCATACCCTCCTCACACGGTTCCCACGGAGAGACTCCATGGCCAAGAAGGTCGGTATCTTTGTATGCGATTGCAACCAGTCCCTCCCCATTGATCTCGGGGCCATCACCCGGTCCCTGAACCTTCCGGCCAAGCCCAGACTCTACTCCCGGCTTCGGCGGGACGACGTTCATCCGCTGAAGTATCATGCCCAGAAAGAAAAGTACGATCGCCTACTCATCGGTTGTTGTGGTGAGCGGGAATTTTTCCTCCACGAGCTTTCCACCATCGGATTCCAGACAGAGCAGATTCAGTTTTTGAATCTCAAAGAGGAGTGCTTTTGGGTCCATGATGACCGGGAGGCGGCCAATCAGAAAGCAGCCCGGCTGCTCAGGGCGAGTCTCGAGACTGCCGAGGCA
>JBFHXD010000210.1:0-2900 GCA_041599135.1 Methylomirabilales bacterium (SeqCode)
GAGCGAATTGGGCAGGCGTCCACAGAGAAATATGCTCATTTCATGGAGGAGGCCGCTCAGATCGAGTCAGAGCTTCAGATCAGGCTGCAACAGGTCCGTGACTTCATGGCGCAAGCTCACCAAACCAGCACATACCTCATCGCGTTGACAACAGGCCAGCGTGCAGGGAAAAGGGCCCGTTAGCCCGCCTGCTTTTCCTCATCTGGAAGCTCAGAGCGATCTATGCTGACGATATCCCCACGGACCAGGTCACGGTTGGGAGGGACAGGGACCGGGACGGTTATCGCCTCCCGAAGCCTTTGGTCGGCCAGGCGAGCCTGCTCGAAGACCCTCGCAAAGAGCGTGTTCTGGTCTTGATGCGGGGGCTTGTGGCGTTCCGCCGCCTCGTCTAGCTGGGTGAACAGCTCTGTCGGCCGATACTCGACTGCGCGGGCGAATTGGGCGAGGGCTTTCTGTCGCTCCTCCAGATACCCTGCCAGGGCGTCGTATTCGGAAATCAGCCCGGGCTCTCGGAGGGAGTCCAGAATCTGCTGTTGTTCCTCAAGATTCTGCAGGAAAGCATCTAACCGCTGCTGAAGAGCCCCGTAGATCATTTCGACGGCCCGCCGGCCGTGCTCCACATATTTGAGAAACGGCTGGGGCTGCTCCTCAATGTAACGATTCGCCTGCCCAAGGAAGTCCCTCTGACTGGCGAGCAGCCCTTCAAAAGCCTCGAACTGTTCCCGGAGTCCCGCCTCGAGATGGTTCGTGACTCGCTCCAAATTCGTCGTCTCACCCTGGATGTATTGCCGTAAGGGCTTGAGCCGACGCTCGAGGGTCTTCAGCACATGATCGACGCTCACTCGCTGCCAGCCCAGATGGCGCTGAAAGGGTATGAGCCGCTCTTCCAAATAGCGCTTTAGTTCTTCAATGATCCGCTGCTGCTCTGTGAGGCCGTGATAGATCTTCTCGAGAGTGGGTGAAGAAGACCACGAAAATACACCCGCGGTCGCCTCAGTCGACTCAGGACCCCCTGGATACCCGCCGTCAGAAGTCGTCTCCTCCCCGGACGCTTGCTCGGGCGATGCTGACCAACGTAACAATCTCATCCGTCCATTTCCTCCCGTTACTGTCCCGCGAGTACCCACAGCCTCGCCAGTAAATTAAAGCGTAACATGAAGGAAAGCCCCCATCAAGAGAAAAACGGAAGCCGCCGCACTCGACCGATTGCCTTCCGGATGACCCACGGGACCGTGGCGCCTTGAGGGGTGTATGAGGAAATCGCAGATCGAGACGTGAGGGACGGCGAACAGATGTTGCAAAATGAAACTCGCTGAAACACTCCCTTCCATTTCGAAAAATTCTCCTCGTATCTCTCCGATCGACATAACCACCGCCCACTCGTATCTCTGTCTTTTAAAATTCAGCGCTTGATTCATCTCTTCTTCGTATTTCTTCTCTTGGCATTCTCTTTGCCAAGTCCAAAGCTGTGAAGGCAGTTGAATCCAGTCAACGAAGGTCAACGAAGAGGAGAAGGCATCATGGGTAAGTACGTCGACAAGCGTGGGTTCTGCGTCTATAACGGCTTCTGGTGGAAGCTCGCCCTGCCCGAGGTAATCATAACCGTGCACCTCCTGGTGGTTGTGGTGGTTTGTGCCTGGGCTGCTTCGCGTCCGGGGACGGGTTGGATCGCAATCGCTGTTGGTCTGCCATTAGGGTTCCTCGCCTGGACCGTCTTCGAGTACATCCTTCACCGGTGGCTCTTGCATCACACTCGCCACCCCTTACTTCGCAAGGTCTTCTGGAATGGCTTTCATCGGGAGCACCATATGTATCCGGAGATGAACGACCCGGATCCTCACGGGATTCACCTCGTGATCTCCTTGCCGATCGTTGTCCTCCTTATCGGGACGGTGGCGCTGATGACTGAATCTGGCTGGGGGTTGACAATCCTGGCAGGGTGGATTCTGGCCTACTGCGTCTACGAGGCGCTCCATTGGTTATTTCACGCCGGTGATCCGGACAAGGGACTGGGGAAGCTTTCGCCGATCAAAGAATTGTGGGAGGCGCATACGGTTCACCACTTGTTTCGTGCGAACAAGAACTACGGCTTCATGACGATGTTCTGGGACAAGTGCTTCGGTACCTACATACCTCTCGAGCAAGCGCGCGCCAAGAAGGGCGGCGGATTTCACAACGTTCACGGAGCATCAGCGAACCAAGATGAGCAGATACAGTACGTGATGAAAGGGGTGGCGTAGCCATGATCGCTTGCCTCGCGGGTTTCCTCATGGGTTTCATCGGCTCTATGCCGATCGCGGGTCCCACCTCTCTGCTGGTGTTCCATCGCGGGATGGTTGCCCGCTACCGAGACGGGTGGGCTGTCGGCCTTGGGGGGGGGCTGGGCGAGGGAATATATTGTGCCATAGCCATCTATGCCGTCAGCACCCTGGGCGACAATTTTACATTTTTCACACCTCTGGCCAAGGCAGTAAGTATCTTCTTGCTGCTTGCCCTAGGACTGTATTTCATCTTCGTCCTTCAGGAAACTCCCGGGAACAGTCCGCTGGGCGAGTCGTCCACGGCGGATTGGAGACGCCAGTTCTGCATTGGCCTCGGCGTCGCGGCTTTCAATCCGACACTGTTGATTACATGGTCGGGATCCGTGGCCGTCCTGTATTCCCTCAGCGACCTCACGTTTCAGGGTTACGACAGGATTGGTTTCGCCGCCAGCGTGGCTGTTGGCATCGTCACCTGGTTCAGCATCCTGCTGGCACTCATGCGTCGCTTCAGCGGCCGCTTCTCTTTTGCCATGCTCCAGCGAGTGATTCGCAGTATCGGCGTTGTATTGCTCGTCGTATCGATGGTCTCCGGTGCCCGGATGATCATTCTTTGACCATTGTTATGGGAGGCGACTCCTC
>JBFHXD010000211.1:0-2898 GCA_041599135.1 Methylomirabilales bacterium (SeqCode)
CATACGATAAAGGTGGGCTCGACCGAAAGGGCCCGCGCAATGCCGACCCGCTGGCGCTGACCCCCCGACAGCTCGTGGGGGAACCGATCCGCCATGGCGGGATTCAGTCCGACCACCGAGAGCAGATCCCGCACTCGCTCTTGATATGCCCCCTTGCCCTGGACAACCTGGTGTACGAGCAGGGGCTCTCCGACAATCTGTCCGATCGTCATCCGGGGATTGAGGGAGCTGTACGGGTCCTGAAAGATCACCTGGATCTTCCGGCGCATGGGCCGGAGTTCGGCCTCATCCATCCCCGCCAGGTTCCTTCCTTCGAAGAGGACATCGCCGGACGTAGGGCGATCCAGCTGGAGGATGCATCGGCCCGTGGTGGTCTTGCCCGATCCAGACTCCCCCACGAGCCCGAGCGTCTCGCCCTTGTGGATGAAGAAAGAAATATCATCCACCGCTTTGATCAAACCCACAACCCGCTGGAGCACAACCCCGGACGTGAGGGGGAAGTACTTGCAGAGGCGCCGGACCTCGAGGAGGACATGGGGGCGGACGCCGACCTCGTCCATATCTGCCACCCTACGCTAAGGTATCCGCCACCCAACAGGCCGACATTTGCCCCGTGCGCACCGGTGTGAGTGGCGGAACCTCGTGGGCACACTTCTCGATGGCAAACTTGCACCGCGGCCTGAAGCTGCATCCGGGGCCCAGGTTGGCCAGATCGGGCGGCTGCCCGTCAATGGGGTCCAGCTTGGCTTTCCGGGGTTGGTCCAGTCGGGGCACCGAGCGGAGCAGACCCAAGGTATAGGGATGTCGAGGGTTATAGTAGATCTCACGGGCAGAACCCTGCTCGACCACCTTCCCAGCATACATCACGTTGACCCGGTCGGCGTAGCGGGCCACTACCCCCAGATTGTGGGTGATGATCATCATGGCGACTCCAAGCCGCTGACTCAGCTCCTTCATCAGCTCCAGGATCTGGGCTTGAATTGTCACATCCAGGGCGGTGGTCGGTTCATCGGCAAGGATCAGCTTGGGGTTACAGCTCAGGGCCATCGCGATCATGACCCGCTGGCGCATGCCGCCGCTGAACTGGTGGGGATACTGGGGGAGACGTCGCTCTGGCTCAGGGATACCGACCATCCGGAGCAGCTCAGCTGCTCGCTGATGCGCATCGGTGCTCGACATCTCCAGATGCGCCTCGAGCGTCTCGGTCAACTGCCGGCCGATGGTAAGCGCAGGGTTCAGCGAGGTCATGGGTTCTTGAAAGATCATGGCGATTTCTTTTCCCCGCACCTGTCGCATCTCTTCATCGTTCAGCCTCAGGAGATCATGGCCGCTAAACCAGATCTCGCCACCTACGATGCGACCAGGAGGATACGGGATCAGCCGCATGATGCTGAGGGCGCTCACCGACTTGCCGCAGCCGCTTTCCCCCACGAGCGCAACTGTCTCCCCCTCGCGGATGTCGTACGACACCCCGTCGACGGCCCTCACCACCCCTTCGTAGGTAAAGAAGTGCGTCCGGAGATCTTTCACCTGAAGCAGCACACCCATGGTCCTCCCGGTTTCAGCATGCCATTCTATCGCGCCTTCTCGTGTCAATCCACCCCTCCCTGGTCCGACCCCCCGCTTTTTGAACCATTACTATCCTATTCCAAAACCACGTTTGAAAAATACAACATTGCGACTTGACAGCCCCTGGCTCTCGTGATGTAATCCCGTCTACTTTCTGGTCAGACTCAGGATGTCTCCGCACGGGTGATGCCCCTGGAGATCGGCAGAGCCTGGGGGGGGACGACTCTTGGTCGTCGCTGTTGTCATCCTTTACACAGGGAGGAGGCTGAGCATGGAAGAAAAGAAACAGGGACTCATTTCCAGACGCGATTTCCTCAAGACCGCTGGGGCGGGGACCGTGGCAGCGGGGACACTCCTTGGAGGCTGCGGCGAGGCACCCAAGCCGGCGGCCAAGAAGGGAACGAAAACACTCAAGATCCTCCAGTGGAATCACTTTGTCCCGGGGTACGACACGTGGTTTAACGGCACGTACATTAAGGAATGGGGGGACAAAAACAACACCGAAGTGATTGTGGACAACATCGGTCTTGCGGGGCTCAATTCGCGGGCCGCTGCCGAGGTCTCGGCCCAGAAGGGTCACGACCTCTTCATGTTCCTTTGGCCCCCCCCGGTGTTCGAGGACCAGGTAATCGACCACAAAGAGATCTACGAGGAGTGTGAGCGCAAGTACGGCAAGGCGATCCCCCTGGCCATCCGGAGCACCTTCAACCCCAAGACCAAGAAGTTTTACGGCTTTTCCGATAGCTACGTCCCTGATCCTATCAACTACCGAAAGAGCCTGTGGGACAGTGTCGGGATGTTCCCTGACACCTGGGACGATGTGCGAAAAGGCGGAGCGAAGATCAAGAAGAAGCACGGCATTCCCGTGGGCATCGGGCTGTCCGCCGAGATCGACACCGGAATGGCGATGCGGGCCATCATGTACTCCTTTGGGTCCTCGGTGCAGGACGAGGATGGGAACCTGGTCCTTAACTCAAAGCAGACGCTCGAGGCCCTCAAGTTCGTCAAGGCCCTCTTCGAAGAGGCCATGACCCCCGAGGTTCTCGCCTGGGACGCCTCCTCGAATAATCGCTTCATGCTGGCGGGGAAGGGGTCGCTCGCGCTGAACGCCATCTCGATCACCCGAACCGCCGAGAGTAAGAAAATCGCGGTCGGCGATGACATCTGGTTGGCGAAAGCCGCCAAGGGCCCGGTGCGACGCATCGGGCTGGAGCACGTCATGGACGTCTACGTCATCTGGAAGTTCGCCGAGAACATCGAGGGGGCCAAGCAGTTCCTCGTCGACTATATCGGCAACTTCAAGAAGGGGTTCTTGGCGAGTGAATTCTA
>JBFHXD010000212.1:0-2898 GCA_041599135.1 Methylomirabilales bacterium (SeqCode)
AGGAGGGAGCGCTGATCATCCGGGGACTCGGTCCAGGGTACACCTGGTTGGCCGACGTCATCGCTCAGGCCCATGAACGGGTGGATGGGTCGGGCTATCCCAAGGCGCTCAAGGGAACTGCGCTCCATGAATACGCGCAGATTGTCGGCTTAGCCGATATCTACGAGAGCCTCGTCCATCAACGGCCGTATCGCAGACGCCTGAGCCCCCTCGAGGCCATTAAGGAGATCCTGAATCGGGAGCGGACCGCCTTCCCCGACAAGATCCTCAAGGCACTGATCCAGGCCTTATCACCGTATCCGGTGGGGAGCCTTGTCCGCCTCAACACGGGGGAGATCGGTCGGGTGGTAGCAAGAAATAAGGAGCGTCCCCTCCGTCCCCTCATCGCTGTTCTTGTCCGCGGAGGCAAGCAGCTACAGGAACCTGTAGCAACCGATCTCAGTGAGAGCCCTCTTCTGAACATCCAGGACTCCCTCGCCGAGGAGACCCTTGCATGAGGCGCTTCGCTGCACCGTGGCTGATTCTCGGTCAATTCTTCCTCTACTCGGGCTGCTCCCCCAGGATTCCCCCCGCCTCTCCAGAGGCCACGGCCAGAGCTTTACAGACCTCATCTCATCCAGAGTCCTTACAGAGTTCTCCCCTGCCTGAGCCCGAGTTGGAGAACGAGACCTTTGTAACCGTCGAAGGTATGCCTCGCTACAAGATCGGACCCGGCGACGTTCTCGAGATCCTCCTGACCAAGGGGTTTACGCAGGAAAAGCATACGGTAGGGGTAAAGCGCAACGGAATGGTAACCGTCGCGTTCTTCGACGCAAACGTGATGGGACTGACGACGACGCACGCGGCGGAAGAGATCCAACGAATCATGAGCCCCTTTTACAAGCAACTCGGCGTGGACGTCATCGTCAAAGAGTACAACAGCAAGAAAGTGGCGATATTTGGAGCAGTTCAGGGAAAACCAGGGGTGTACCCCTTGAAGGGGAGGACCACCCTCCTTGATCTCCTGGCCGAGGCCGGCGGTCCGGCCTCGAGGGCCAATCTCGAAGAAGTGCGGTTAATACGTCCAGGCGGGCTCTCGTACACTGTAAACCTCCGCCTGCTCCTCGCCAACGGGACTCCAGCCCGTGACATTGAAGTTGTGTTAGACACACGGGATGTCGTCTTCGTTCCGAGCATCGAGGACAAGAAGGTCTTTGTCTTGGGTGAAGTTGAGAAGCCAGGGGTCTTTCCGATGGTCCCGAATATGCGTCTCTCCCAACTCATGGCCCAGGCCGGGGGAGCCAAGCCCACAGCCGTACTCGAGAGCGCCCGCGTGATCCGAGGGGATCTCAACCAGCCTGAGATCATTGCAGTGGACTTTCAGAGGTTACTCGAACAGGGGGACGTGAGCCAGGATCTCCGTCTTCAGGTTAACGATGTTGTTTTCTTCCCGAGGAGCGCGGTCGGCAACTGGAACGTGTTTATGGAAAAGATCAAGCCTACGTTACTGAACGTCAACCTCCTTTTGCGTGGTGTCGTCGATTCCTTGATCATCGATGATTTCTTTTCGGAATAAGAGATGGCGCAGTACGACGTCAACCTGAGGGAATATTTAAGAGTCATCCGTCGTCGCAGGGGCATTGTCATCCTCGTCCCCCTTGTGTTTGCTTTCTCTGCCTTCACCCTCGCCTTTGTCCAAGCACCTGAGCCCCTGTATCAGGCAACAGCGGTCGTGCGCGTCGAGCGGGCCGTAAGCATGGCCGGATTCCTTCAGGAGGTCTTCACCTTTAACCCTGAGAGCACGCTGGAAACCCAGGCCGCCCTCATCAAAGGGTTCCCGGTGATGAACCTCACGGCCAAGAAGCTCGGGCTGATCCCACCGGGAACAACGCCCGATGAGATCCGCGCATCGCCGGCCTATTTGAAAGCGATCCGCGATCTCGAGGAACTAGTCGAGGTCCAACGGGTAAAGGACACAAGCCTTATCGAAATCAACGCGACCTCTGCCGATCCTCACGAGACAGCGCGGATTGCTAATAGTACCGCCAAGGCATTCCAGGAAGATAACCTGGCCACCCGAAGCCGACATGTCAGGGAGGCGAGGAAGTTCATTGAAAGTCAGCTTCGGGAGGTGGGTTCTGGGCTCAGAGAGTCTGAAGAGCGGCTGGGGGCATTCCAAGAGAAAAGCGAGATCCTCCTGCTCTCGGAGGAGACCAAGGTAATCTTGAACCGACTCGTGGTCTTGGAAGCAGACTTTGAAAAGACCAAGCGCGCTATCTCCGAGATCGAAGCACAGTTGAAGCTCCTCGAAGAAGGGAAGATGGTGGCCCGGTCCGTAGGTCCTGTCACTGACGCTCCCGATTCGACCCTTTCCAAGCTCTACGCTTCTCTCTCGGACCTCAAGCTTCGACGGGACAACCTGCTCGACACGCTTCACCCCTCCCATCCCGAGGTGAAACAGATTGACGCCGAGATAGCCAACGTCCGCCGAGGCCTCCAAGAGGCGCTCAGTTCCAAGCGCAATGGCTTAACGGGACATGCCGCACAACTCCAAAAGAGTATCGACACCCTGAGGCGGCAGCAGGCAACCCTGCCAGAGGCCGCTTTAGAGATGGCCCGCAACGAGAGAGAGGTTACAGTCAACGCACGGATCTACTCTCTTCTCAAGGAGAGGTATCAGGAGGCATTGATCAAGGAAAAAGAACAGGTAGGCGAGGTGAGCATCGTCAAGCCGGCGACCGTCCCCACTGAGCCTATCAACCCGCCGGCGGCGGTGCCGAAGGCCGGCGTTGGGCTCGTGATCGGCCTGATCATGGGAGGAGTCCTCGCCTTTGTAGTGGAGACCATGGATACTTCCATTGGGGCCATCGATGACGTCGAGTCGTTGCTCGAGACCTCGGTTCTCGGCGTGATCCCGGA
>JBFHXD010000213.1:0-2897 GCA_041599135.1 Methylomirabilales bacterium (SeqCode)
GCCCTCGGTTATGGCCTGACCCGGGTCTTTGAAGGCCTCAGCTTCACCGTCGACGCGGGAGATTTCTTCGCCGGCGTTGGGCCGAACGGCGCGGGGAAGACGACCATCTTGAAAGCCATCTTGGGGATTCTTCACCCCCAGCAGGGACAGATCCGTTTCGGTCGGACACAGGCCGGACCGCTCGCCTTTGGCTATGTGCCCCAGGAGAAAGAGCTGGACCCGATCTTTCCACTCTCGGCCATTGAAGTCGTCCTGATGGGGCGGGTCAAGCGCATAGGTCCATGGAGGAGGCCGGGTTACGAGGACTGGGCCATCGCGCGGAGAAGCCTCGAACAGGCGGGCATCGCCCACCTGGCCGAGGCGCCGTTTCAACAACTTTCGGGAGGCCAGAAGCAGCGCGTCCTGATTGCGCGCGCCCTCGCCGCTGAGCCCGATGTGCTTGTTCTTGATGAACCAACCGCGGGAATGGACCTGCCGTCCGAACGGAGCATCATGGATCTGGTCGCACGACTCCACAACGAGGAACGGCTCACCATCATCATGGTGACCCATAATCTCAACGTCGTGGCCAACTACGCTCGGCGGCTCGCCATCATCGATCGCGAGCGGGAACTTTTCGTCCTTGGTTCTATTCAGGAAATCCTCACCGATCAAAACCTGACGCGGTTATACGGCGTTGAGGTACGAGTCCAACAAATCGACGGAAGAAAAGTTGTCCTGACAGGAGGTGAGTCATGATCGAGATACTCCGGGAGCCCTTCTTTCAATACGCTCTCATGGCTGGGACCGTGTCGGCGTTGATGTGTTCCTTTCTTGGAGTGTACGTGCTGTTGAAGCGAGTCGTCTTCGTTGGTTTTGCCCTCTCGCACATCGCATCAGCCGGCGTAGCCTTCGCCCTGCTCCTCGGCGTAAGTCCGCTCTGGCCCGCCCTCGCTTTCAGCTTGGCTGGCGTGGCGTTTTTCTCCCAGCTCCCCTCCCGCCTCAAGGTGCCAATGGAAGGCGTAATCGGAGCGAGCTACATTCTTGCCGCCGCCGTCGGGATCATCTCTATTGCCAAGTATCCCGTGGGAGAGTCGCGGACCCTCCGGATCCTCTTCGGAAACATTCTGTCCGTCGAGACCGGCGAGCTCATCCTCCTTGTCGTTGTTTTCATCCTGATCGCCGCGATCCATTTCCTCTTCTACAAGGAATTTCTCTTTGTCTCCTTCGATTTCGAGACGGCGCAGGCCCAGGGTCTCAACGCCCGCTTCTGGAACCTGCTTCTCTATCTCACCTTCGGGATCGCCATCGCTGCCGCTATCCGCTCGATGGGTGTGCTGCTGGTCTTTGCCTTTCTGGTGGCCCCGCCGATCACTGCCAGGCTCGTTGCCGACCGGATGGGCCGCATGTTCCTCTTGGCTATGGCCTTTGGAGCCCTTTCGGTCCCCATCGGCCTCTACTTCGCATTCATCATCGATCTGCCAACGGGAACTGCCGTCGCAGCCACCACGATGGCTATTCTCCTGCTCGTGCTGCTGGTAACATCGCTTGTTTCCATGGCCCGCCTTCGGTGGGTCACCGCGCTACTCGCCGCCGGGGCACTCATCCTGAGTCCTCCCCATGTCGCGCATGCCACCAGTCAGGAGGACGATATCAAAAGACTTCAGCAAGAGGTGGAGAGCCTCAAAGAGACCATCCGCAAGATGCAAGAACAGATGGAGGCGCAGGCAGAGACTGCACGCCAAGAACAGGCAAGCGTGCAGCGGGGCCAGTCACCCCCGGCGCCACCCGCTCCTCCCCCACCGGAACCCGTGCAGCAGCAGTCCGAGGTGCTCCGGCAACTCGGAGGTTTGGTTTTCAATCCCGAAATGCGGGTCGAGGGGAACTTCATCTTTGATAACACCTGGGGAAAGAACCGGGTCCCGGACGCCGACGGATTTGCGTCGGACCGTTTGAGTATCAAGGAGGTCGAGCTCGGGTTCCGTTCAGAGGTCGATCCTTATGCCCGGTTTGAGGCGATCATTTCGGGCAGCAACCTGCTGACGTTCGGAGAGGATGGAGAGCGAAGTGTCCAGGCGGAGGTCGAATTGGAGGAAGCGCTCCTCACGCTCACCCGTCTCCCCCTGGGCCTTCAGTCCAACCTGGGACTCTTCCGCACCCGCTTCGGGGAATTCAACGACGGTGACCCCGATGAACTCCCGGAGATCGATTCTCCAAACGCGATCGTCAACCTCTTTGGCAATGAGGGGGAAGGGTGGGTGGATACCGGGATGACCGTCAATCGTCAGTTCGTCAACCCCTGGACTGACGACATGACCCACGTCCTCTGGTTCGGGGTCTTCAACGGGGACAATGACGTCGCCTTCCAGGGAGGGGCGTTCGACCGCCCGGTCTGGTTTGGCCGGTTCGAGACGTTCTACGAGGTGAGCTCGAGCGCCGGCGCGGAGCTTGGCTTGTCCTTCGCCCAGGGGCACCGTGAGGAAGAGGCCATGACCCTTCGCACAACGTTAGCCAATGTCCACTTCGAGTTTGATTACCGCGATCCGGTCCTGGTGTACGGCAAGGGCTTTAACTTCTTGGGCGAGTTTTTCCTCTCCGATATTGAAGACGTGAACGGAGGGACCACTCGGAGCTACGGTGGTTATGCCCTCGGCCAGTACCTATTCACTCGAGGGTGGTCGATCGGCGCCCGCTTTGATTACTCGCAATGCCCGGGCTTCGAAGAGTCGATCTGTCGAAATAATATCGCAGACCCCGACTTGGAGTTCTTTCCAGGTCAAGGGCGGGAGTGGGCGATTTCGCCTATCGTGATCTATCAACCAAGCCGGTTCCTGCAGTTCCGGGCCCAGTATAAGCACACGGACCGCGACTTTGATGAGAGCTCGGATGAAATCATGCTACAGGCCCTCTTCATCACC
>JBFHXD010000214.1:0-2887 GCA_041599135.1 Methylomirabilales bacterium (SeqCode)
ATATCCTCCATTAGGCAGGGGGGTGTCAAGAGTGACGGCGGTCATGTTCTATTATGATGATGGTCATTTTCCATTGACACGCGTCACAGGTCAGGGTAAAAGGGACGCGCCTCGGATCGGGGCAACCCTTGGGGTTGTCGCGTGGGTAAATGCCTGATGGGGGGGCGGATAACCCCCCGAGGTCGTAGTACGTTGGACCCGGGGTAAACATACCCTCGGCCTACTTGATGGCACAATCGCAGGCGCAACAAACATTCAGACGCCCTCTCAGGCGGAGCACGGCCTGGAGGGCGGTTTCAGTTTCGGTCGGCCTTTTCTCCCCGCACAGACCACTCGAAGTTCCTCCCGTTCGGTCCGGCCACCAGGTTGCTAGCCTAATCTGCCCCTCGACAGAACATTCGTCGTATCGACGCCCGGCTTTCCGCCTGCTTGGTCGAGGCCTATTCTGACTCCGCTTGCATCAGCCGCCAGGGTGGCGGCGTAGGTGCTGGTGACGCCCTCGTTGGCTCTACGGACGGCCGGCGAGGGCGTTCGTGTGTGCGTGGCCCCCCAGGAGAACTCTTAACGGCACCTAGGCAGTAGTAACTGGTGTTAACGACGTAGAAGGGAGGATTACGATGCGGACTGCCAGACTTGTTTCATGGAGCGCGGAGGCAGCGATGGCTTCCCCTCCTTCCTCAACCGTACCCCCTCATCACCCCCTTTAGGGCAATCCCGCCTGAGTAGGGGGTCAGCCCCTGCGGGAATCAAAGAGCTACCCCCAGGTGACGCTCTGTCTTATTGCGCGGTTGGCTCACAACCGCGAGAAAAAGGAGACCTCATGGATCGGAAGCGGTTCCTCAAAGCGGCAGTATGCTTTCTCGGGTTTGTGCTCGTCGGAGGGGTCGGGGTCGGCAGCGGTGAGCAAGCCGCGCCGACGGAGACCAAAGGCGTGACGGTTGCCCCCCTCCAGGCCGTCGATCTCGGCCCAGAGATCGAGGGGGCGCAAGGCCGCCAGTTCCGTATGCGGTTGGTGACCTGGGCGCCCGGAGGAGTCTTCGGCCTGCATAGCCACAAGGATCCGGCGACGCGGCCCGGATTCTTCTATGTGCTCGAGGGAACGTTGATCTCCCACATGAACGGCGTGACGAAGGAGTATCGCCCTGGTGACTCCTGGTCCGAGAACAGTGAGACGACTCATCATTGGGTCGAGAACAAGGGGACGATCCCCGCCGTCGGCATCGCCGTGGACATTTTCAAGCAGCAGTAAGAGCCGCCCGCAGGAGGCTTTCACGAGCGCTGAGAACGCGCTCGGCGCTCGTGGTGTTTAGGGGGAGATTTGCACAATCCCGTTCGCTTGAGCTGTCCTGCTTAACCTTTCCCCCACTGTTCAATTGCCCCCCTGACTGACACCCTCATGCAAATCATTTCCAGGGTGCATCCCCCTCCTTTCACAGGGCAAACTGCCATGGGGAATAGGGACTCCTGAAGCCCGTAACTCCTTGAAACTCAAGACGTACTTTCGTGGCATGCCCCTTGCTATCACTTCAGCGGCTGAGTGGACCCCCCGTAATGGTCCAAGGAGCCGTAATGGGAAACGCAGACCCGGAGAGACGCTCACATCCCCGTTTTGTCGTAGGAGGCCGGGCCAAAGGGCGTGTAACCGCCATCCATAATTCGTTTCTGGTCGATATTAGTCTCGGAGGGGTGCTCATCGAACATGCCCAGGTTGTCCCACCAGGTACGACCTCCTCTTTGGACCTCGAGCTGGCCGGCGCACGCCTGAGCTTGCGATGTCGCGTGGCCCGCTCGGTCGTCCACCGGATAGAGCCGCAGCCGGATGGGGACCAGGTATTGATCTATCACACCGGGTTGGAGTTTCTCGACCCCTCTGAGGAGGCGCGGCAAGCGATCGCCAATTACATCCAGTCGATTGCGGAGGATGGATGTGGCGTGGGGCCGCCTTGAGGAGGCCGGAGTGCAGATACGCCCCATCCTGATCATTGATAACGACCACGCCTCGCGGGAGCTCGCGGGCTCGGTGCTTACCATTGCAGGATTTCAAGCCCTGACGGTCCCAGATGGTTCGAATGGGATCAAACTCGCCAGGGTAGTGGAGCCTGCTGTCATCCTGATGGACATGGCATTGCCCGGGCTTGGCGGCGTCAGAACGTGCCAGCGCCTCAAAAAGGACCGTATCCTCGCTGGTGTCCCTGTCGTTGGCCTTACGCCGTCATCCGGACTGCAATACGCCGAGCAGGCCTTTCGTGCCGGGGCAGAGTTCTTCCTGGCGAAGCCATTGGGAACCGCGAGCCTGATCCAAATCGTGAACGAAGCCGCACAGAGGACTCGGTGCCAGACACGGCGTCGGGGTGATCCGCGGTTCCCGGCCAATCTTCCCGTCAGGTGTGTCATGAAAGGAGATGGCGAGACAATACAAGAAGTCACCGGGATCGCAACGAACGCAAGCCTTCGTGGCCTCTATCTCTGCGTGTCTGAGAAGCTAGGGCCGGGTACGGTGTTTTCGTTGCAAATCGAACTCCCCAACGGGATAGCGAGTGCCGATGGGGAAGTGATGTGGCAGAACGGCAAACTAGCAAACCAAACTACCTCCCATGGGGTTCAGCTCCTGCGCTTTGCGGATGACTCCGACTTCCTCCGGTATAGGCAGTACCTCAAAGCTTTGGCTGTGAACGGGAATGGGAGAAACGGAGGCGGGGCAGGAATCGCAGGTTGGCTGCATACACCTGGCTGGCCCTGCTGGCCGTATCCTGTAGCGTAAAAAGCCGACTCCGGGTAAATTTATACTTTCGATACTTGCTTGTCTGCACCGCGTTCGCAGCGGGGTAGGGGTTAGGAACAATATTATTTTTTATTACAATGAGTTACAGAATAAATATAAAGTAAG
>JBFHXD010000215.1:0-2842 GCA_041599135.1 Methylomirabilales bacterium (SeqCode)
AAGGCACAGCAGACGGCTTTAGCCTACGCCAAGGGGGTTGGATGTACACGGGCCGGAGTATTGGAGACCACGTTTCGAGAGGAGACTGAAACAGACCTCTTCGGGGAACAGACCGTCCTGTGCGGTGGGCTCTCGGCCTTGATCAAAGCCTCGTATGAGACGCTGGTAGAGGCGGGGTACCAGCCGGAGGTGGCCTATTTCGAATGCCTCCACGAGGTCAAGCTCATCGTCGATCTCTTTTACCAGGGCGGTCTCGCCTACATGCGCTACTCCGTGAGTGATACTGCCGAGTATGGAGATTACACTCGGGGTCCGCGCGTCATCAACGAGGCGGTCCGGGCGGAGATGAAGAAGATTCTTCAAGAAGTCCGTGATGGGACCTTTGCCCGAGAATGGATCCTGGAGAATCGAGCGGGCCGTCCGAGCTTTCTGGCGCTGCGGAAGAAAGACGCCGAGCATCCGATCGAGGCCGTGGGGAAGGAGCTGCGATCCATGATGCCGTGGATCAAGGGAGGACCGAAATAGTTCTCCAATCTTTCTCCATTCGTACCCAGGGATGCCTCCGGAGGCCCGGAGGCATTCTCATTTCCAGCCGATTTCCTGGATGACGGAAAGGGCTGGCTAAACCCCGATTTCTCGTCTATCCTAGAAGCCGTGCAGCTTTCGAGAACGTATCGGAAAGACGGGGGCAACCCCCCGGATGAGCATATGCACCGCCCGCGCCTGGGAATGGAGGGCCAGGCCAGGACTCGCACCTTGCTTATCCTGCTCCTCCTGGCTGCTCTGGCCTATGGCGGGAACCAACTAGTCGCTGCTTACGTAAATTATTTGGAACTTCGCGAGACCGTTCGACTCGTGGTGCGTGACATCGCACTGCGTCCTCAGTTGGGGGCGGACGACGGAGTGGA
Organism: Methylomirabilales bacterium (SeqCode); assembly: GCA_041599135.1. Classification (GTDB taxonomy): domain Bacteria; phylum Methylomirabilota; class Methylomirabilia; order Methylomirabilales; family CSP1-5; genus CSP1-5. Next base: position 909 of record JBFHXD010000215.1, read on the forward strand.
GCGGATCCTTGCGAAGGCCCGCGAGTTGCAGCTCCCTCTTTCGGAAGGACAGGTGAGTGTGACGGACGACGGGGAGATCGTCCTCGCTCGCGTGACATGGGAAGAGCCAGTTGGTGTGGGTGAATACACGATCCCGTTTCCTTTCGAAATCGAGGAGTCGTATCGTCTTCTTGAACGATAGCATGATGCTTCCCGTCGACCTATCCCTTCAGGAAATCTCTGTACCAACACCTCCCCCTAGCTCCATTCCCTTTTTTGTCGGCCTCGTCGGCCCGACCGGAATCGGAAAAAGTGCCATTGCTGTTGAAGTCGCCAAGGCAGTGGAGGGTGAGATTGTGGCGCTGGACTCCATGCAGGTCTACCGTCACCTCAACATCGGCACCGCTAAACCGACTCCGGCAGAACAAGCAGGGATCCCGCACCATCTCATCAATGTGGTGGATCCCGACGAACCCTTTACCGCAACAGATTATGCCCGCTTGGTTCATCACGTGCTGCAAGAGATCCATGCACGAGGGCGTCTCCCGCTCATCGTGGGAGGATCGGGGCTCTATCTTCGCGCTCTCCGTGGGGAGATTTTCCCGGGTCCGCGCGAGGTCACGAGCATCCGGGCGCGGCTGAGCCAGGAGGCCGAACGTGGCGGCCCGGAGGTGCTACATGCCCGCCTCGTCTGCCTGGATCCTCAAGCCGCAGACAGGATCCACCCCCGAGATCTCTTTCGTATCATCCGGGCCTTGGAGATCATTGAGATCACCGGGCGGCCTGTGACCGATCTTTGGGAGGCACATCGCAGGGATTTGCCACGACCGTCTACCCTTATGTTGGGGCTTCGAAGGGAGCGGACGGAACTGTACGAGCGGATCAACGACCGCGTGGATCGTATGCTCGGCTTGGGACTCGTTGCAGAGGTCCAGCGGCTCCTCGAGGCAGGCTACTCCCCCCATATAAAGCCGTTTCGCAGCCACAACTATCGCCACATGGTGGCGTTTCTCCAGGGGAAGATGAGCGTTGAAGAGGCACGCAAGCGGACGAAGCAGGAAACCCGGCACTATGCCAAGCGTCAAATGACCTGGTTCCGCCGGGAGAAGGACATCACGTGGTTTGACCTGACCCACGTGGAGTCCCGGAAGGTCGAAGAGGCTGTCGTTCAACAAATTCAAAGCACCCAGGAAAAATATGGAACAACTTAGGATTCGTGGACGTGCTCGGGGATTGCAGGGAAAGATGGCGGTCCCTGGCGATAAGTCGATTTCCCATCGCGCGATCATCTTGGGGGCGCTGGCTGAGGGCATTACGGAAGTGTCGGGGTACCTCAGATCGGAGGATTGCCAGCGAACCCTCGAAGCTGTGCGAGCTCTCGGGGTGGAAATTCAGGATGGGGAGTCTCTCCGGGTATCTGGGAAGGGGCTTCACGGCCTCCAGGAGGCCAGGGACATTCTGGATTGCGGGAACTCCGGCACGACTCTCCGTCTCCTTACAGGGGTTTTAGCAGGGCAATCTTTCCTTTCCATCCTCAGTGGAGACGCGTCCTTGAGACGGCGCCCTATGGACCGCATCGTCCTCCCCCTTCGACAGATGGGAGCGGAGATCTGGGGTCGAGCTTCGGATACCCTTCCCCCTCTGGCAGTGCGCGGTGACAATCTCCGAGCCCTCAGGTACCAGAGTCCTATCGCGTCAGCTCAGGTGAAGTCGGCCATCCTGCTGGCCGGCCTCTTTGCCGAGGGCCCGACCACCGTCATCGAACCGAGCCGATCACGGGACCATACGGAACGCATGCTGAAGGCGTGTGGCCAGATGGTGGAAACGCATGGCCGGGAGATTACGATGCTGCCGTCGGGTAGCTTGCGGATCAACCACATTATTGTTCCGGGCGATTTTTCCTCGGCCGCCTTCTTTCTCGTCGCCGCCCTCATCCTCCCGGACTCTGACCTCAC
>JBFHXD010000216.1:0-2777 GCA_041599135.1 Methylomirabilales bacterium (SeqCode)
GATTATCTTGACAGCCATTTCCCGCATACATTACGATAACTCGTCGACAACAAACGATGGGAGAAGGAAGCCATGACACACGACATTGGCCTGATGGAAAAAACAGAGATGTACCTCAAGGCGATCGTGGTCATCCAGCAATCAGCGCCTCCGGTCACGACCTCCAAGGTTGCGGATTTCCTGAAGATCAGCGTTCCGGCAGCATCAGACATGATTAAGCGATTGATGCAGAAAGGTTTCGTCTTGACCGAACCTGATGGAGGAATTGGAGTCACCGCAGACGGCCTGCAGATTGCGCTGCAGGTCATTCGTCGGCTCCGGGTGGCCGAACGCTTTCTTACCGATGTGCTGGGACTGTCTCTGGAAAAGGTCTATGACGAGGCCTGCAAATTTGAACACATACTGAGCGGCGAGGTGGAGGAGCGACTGGTGCAATTCCTGAAAGATCCGATGAGTTGTCCTCACGGACATCCAATCCCCGATGTCCGGGGCCAGCTTCCCTTTGACTACCCGGGAACCACACTCGGCGAGCTCAAGGAGGGGGCAAAGGCAACCGTCTTCAGTGTTCCTGAGGAAGACGCGGACTTGCTGGTCTATCTCACCGAGCTTGGCCTCTTACCGCATGTGACTCTCCAGGTGAAACGGATTGCCCCTTACAATGGACCTATCTTTTTGCTGATTGGGGATACACAGCAGGCGGTCGGCCGAGACGTCGCCACCCGCATTTACGTGAGCCCCACCTAGGCGCGATTCCTGTCTTTTCCTGGCTCGCGCAGCCGACGATGTAGAATCCGCTTGACAGACAATGCGAGTGTGGCTAATATACCCTACTAGGGTATGGTGTTGCCTTCTTGGGGGTGCGGGATGATCAACGAAGAAACCAAGCGTGAGGTCTTGAACCGTCTGAAGCGGATCGAGGGACAGGTCCAAGGGATCCAGCGGATGGTGGCGGAGGAAAAGTACTGTGTGGATATTCTCCTCCAGGTCTCGGCGGTGCAGGGAGCGATGGACCAGGTCAGTAAACGTGTCCTGGGTCAGCACATCGAAAGCTGTGTGGCAGAGGCGTTCACCGCAGGGAATGCCCGCGACCGAGAGCGAAAGATCGAAGAACTCCTCGAAGTCTTTTCGCGGTTTGGCCGGCCAGGTCGCTGAGGGAATCTGATGGATGCCGATGTCATCGTCGTTGGCGGGGGTCCGGGAGGAGCGAGTGCAGCCCGGGCCCTGGCGCAGCGAGGAGTAAGGGTTCTTCTGCTGGATAAAGCCCCCTTTCCCCGTCACAAGCCGTGCGGGGGAGCCCTCTCGGCAAAGGTGCTCTCACTCGGAGTCGATTTCAGCGAGGTCGTTGAGGATGTCGTCACGGAGGCGGTCTTCTCAGCCGCTGGGGAGACAGCCGTTCCGTATCGGGCCAGGAAGCCCCTGGCCTTTATGGTCCAGCGAGAGCGATTTGATCAGCTCCTCCTGAATCAGGCGGAGGAAATGGGCGTTCGCGTTTTTCACGGGCATCGGGTGACACAAGTCCATGAGGGAGCACACAGTGTGGAGGTCGTCTCGGATCACGGCACTTTTCGGGCTCCGCTGCTCGTGGGGGCGGATGGCGCCCAGGGAACTGTGGCCAGATCGTTCGGACGTTCACCCTCCCGTATCGCTCTGGCGTTGGACGCCCGCATCTCGGCTCCCGATCGCGTCCGCGAAGCCTGGAAGGGAAAGGTCCTCATCGATTTTGGTGCCATCCCCTTCGGTTATGGCTGGATCTTTCCAAAGGCCTGCGACCTCTCGACAGGGGTCCTGGGCGTGAAGGACAAGGTCAGACGAGTGCCAACCTACCTTGAGCAGTTTCTGGATCGGCAGGGGCGGTTGACCGGGCCGAGGAAGGTGACTGGCTTTCCCATTCCCCTTCCTGCCTGGTCGCTAAATCCCGTTGGGAGTTCTCGCGTCATCCTTGTGGGGGATGCGGCGGGGCTGGTCGACCCTTTGACGGGCGAGGGGATCTACTTTGCCATGCGAAGTGGTCTGATAGCCGCTACCGCCATTGTCGAGGGTGGAACACGGATGGCGGATCGGTACCGGCAGCTCATCCGGGATGCGTTTCAACAGGACTTTCGAGGCGCGGCGATCCTGTCCGGGCTTCTTCATCGGGCCCAGAGGTGGACGTTTCGGGCTCTCATAAGGCGTCCGCGGGCCATCGAAGCCTTCGCCGCCGTCCTGACGGGGGAGTCGAGTTATGCCGCCTATCTGCGAAAGGTGGCACGCGGATGCCTGTATCACGGCTTCAGGAAGGTGGCGCCGACAGCCTGATGGCGCCGAGATAAGGAAAGGCCTGCCATGGGTATAACGCAGATGATCGATAAACAAAAAGTCCAGGGCGTGAAGATCGATTTTCCCATTCATGGGATGCATTGTGCGAGCTGCGCGAACCGGATCGAAAACACCCTGCGCGCGGTCCCTGGCGTTCAGGATTCCGCGGTAAACTTCGGGGCCGAGCGGGCCGAGGTACGCTTCATTCCTTCGCAGACGTCGGCTGAGGCCCTCTATCGCGTTGTGCAGGACCTGGGGTACGAAGTGCCGCAGGAAGAGGTCGTAATCCCCATTGAAGGGATGCATTGCGCCTCTTGCGTCAGCCGAATTGAAAAAGGACTGACCTCGGTCCCCGGTGTCATCCGGGCGAGCGTGAATCTCGCCACCGGGCAGGCGGTTGTCTCATACGTTCCCGGGCCGACGACGCTGTCAGATCTCCGACGGGCAATACAGGAATCGGGGTATACACCCCTCGAGATGGC
>JBFHXD010000217.1:0-2737 GCA_041599135.1 Methylomirabilales bacterium (SeqCode)
CACCGCAAATTCCCGCGATCTTCTTGTCCGATTGCGAACGATACAGTTTTTTCACGTCGAGCCCTTCATCCTTATCGTGTTCTGCCGGGGCCGCCGGAACAATGATCCACCCCACGATGTAAGCAATCATCACAGGAGCGATCCCCACTGCCCCGTTCACCACGATCAGGATTACCGTGATGAAAACCAGGACAATCCTGATGAACGTGGAATCGACCGAGAAGATGTGACCGAGTCCGCCACAAATACCGGCAATCCTTTTATCTGTTTCTGACCGATAGAGTTTCTTCACCGGGTTTCCTCATCACTCCGAGGCGGAGTCGGGCAGGTTCTGGCTGAGGACCAGGGTCTTGAGACTCTTGTCTTTCAGCGTGGTCGCGACCGCCCGATCCATCTCTTCGATCACTTCGTGGACCGCATCCGTTTTGTCGGATTTGCCGGGCATCGCGTGTGTCTCGCCCTCCTGCCGAAGCGTATCCAGAATCTCCTTGATACCGATTTTTTCCAGATCACAGGCCGGAACGTACCCCTCGCCGTTCGAGGCCGCAACCACGAGCCGCCGGTCGGCCAGGATCCGCAACAGCTCCCTGACAAGCGGGATGGGCGCCCGCAGCCGCCTCGCCAGCCCCTCCGCGGTCCAGGGAGGCTTTTTCTGATAGAAGTGCTGGCCGATCAGCGTCATGCTGTAAAGGACCAGCCGTTCCCGTTCCGCCATGCTGGCCAGGTGCGCTCTTCGCTCCCCGTGGTACTCGTTGAGATGTTGATGCGCAAAGGCCACCACCGCTCCTAAAAGCACCACGACCCAGCCGACATAAAACCAGAATAAAAAGAGCAAGAGAATCGCAAAGCTCGAATAGATGGCGTAATACTTGGTGGAAGTCGCCACAAATGCGGCAAAGGTCCACCCGGCGGACACCCACAGGATGGCCGCCACCAAACCACCGAGGACGGCCGACGCGAGCTTCACCAGCGTGTTGGGCATGAACACGTACATAAAGGTGAAGGCCCCCCACAGCACGAAATACGGCACCAGCCGGAGAATGCTAAAAATCATCGCGCCAAAAGGCTCAATGGCGATGAGGGCTTGGACCAGCGTCGAGCTTTGCAGGGAGGCGATGATCCCGAGGCCCACAAAAACCAGCACGGGGCCAACGAGGAGCACGCTCAGATAGTCGCTGAATCTTCGGGACAGGGTTCTGGGCATTTTGACTCTCCAGATGCGATTGAAGGCGTGCTCGATATTTCCCATCAGGGATAACACGGTGATAAACAACGTTAAGAGGCCGACCGCTCCGAGCGCTCCCACGTCCACGTTGTCCACAAATGCGAGCAAACGCGTCGTGATCTCATTGGCATTCGGGCCGAGCGGAGCGAGGAACCCGGCCAGTAACGGCTTGAGACGGTTGTGAATGCCGAAGGCCTTGAGCAGTGAAAAAGCCACCGCCAAGAAGGGGGCGATGGAGAGTAGCATCGTGAAGGTCAGACCCGATGCCTGCAGCGTGATCCGATCTTCAAGAAATGTGTTCCCCACGATATAGAGCACCCTCAGCTGGGTGTAGACAAACCGCTTGAATCGCGTCAGGTGCGACAGGTCGAGCTGCCACACCTCCTCGTGCATCAAGGTCTTGAGGCGATGTGGGTACCCTTGCAAGCGCGAGCTGGTGGCGTGCTTAGCCTGTTTCAGCATCGACATACCTCTGGTGTAGATACTCATGAAACGTACAACGTGTCTTTCTCGAGACGTCGCCCCCCTTCATGACTCCAAGCGGCGCACCCCGGTGAATCAGGAGAGGCGAGATCCGCGACACCACCGGGGCGACGCTGACTCTTTTGTACTGTTACGGATACACCCCCTGTCAAGCCGAATCTGCGCCGAAGCCTTATCGGATAGGACTTACACGCCATCGCGACACACCCCCCGGCCCCTCTCTTTGCTCTTCATGCGTCGAGGGACAAGAAGTGGTCACCACAGCGAGCCGCTCACAAAGCCTCGTGAACACTGGGGGTTTTTGATTCGTGCGTTGGATTGAGCGCTATGACATAATGTTCTTCAAGGAAAACCCGTTGACAGAGTGACAGTCTATTCCACCTGTCGCCTGCTTCGACAGTCTTCGTTTCTCCTTCAGAATTGGACGCTTACCTGCACGTCGGGCCATGGCACAACCGGTGCACCTTCTCGAAGCGACCGAGGACTCCTAGGCCTGCGAAGAAACGCAGACTTCGTGCTCCAGGTGGACCGCGGGGCACCTCATAATAATAATATAGATGGGGAATGAAGAGGAAAAGGAGGGTTGTTCCAATGCTGAAACCGAAAACGATCGTGTTTGCGATGCTTGTGGCCCTGCTCGGCGTGACGGGCTGCGCGACGCCGGCAAACATGGTAGAAACCAAGGACCAAGGACTAAGCCAGATCTACCATGTCAGTCCCCGCCAGGCCTGGAAGATTGCCAAGACCGTCTTCCATTGGGAGGCTTTCGACCTTATCCAGGAGCATCAAAAGAAGGGCTATATGGTCGGGCGGAACGGGAACGAATGGGTCCCGTGGACCGCCCTCACAATCGCTTGGGTAGACGGTGTTGACCGAAGGCACACCAAGATCACCGTTCTCACGAAGCGACGCGCAGGCTTCAAATCCGGGGCAAGTGAAAACACTTTTCACGAACGCTTTGCGCAAGCCGTGCAGATGGTGAAAAAAGGCAAACTCCTCCCTCCTACCCCCCCGATATAAAATGATCTC
>JBFHXD010000218.1:0-2736 GCA_041599135.1 Methylomirabilales bacterium (SeqCode)
GCTCGGATCGGGGATTGTGGATATGCCGTTTGAAGCTGCCGCATATCCCAAGGATCTCGTCGAGAAGCGTCTCCCCTATGTTCAGCTCAACAGTCACTTCATCGCCAAGGAAGGGCCGACCCCGACCATCGACGGCAAGATCGATCCCGAGGAGTGGAAGGAGGCCGGCCACGAGGTCATCACTGTTGGAACTACACAGAAGCAACTTACAGCTTATGGCTGAGGCGGCGAGGGGCAGCCGGCGGTCGCCGAGCCTGCAGAGGCTTTCAAGATTGAACTATGGAGTCGGATTCATGAGGGAAACATCTCGTTTGCTATCAGGACCGACACGGAGCGATGGATCGCTCTGCTCTTCAAAGACTTTCCGCATCACGGAATGATCGGAGACTTCAATGACTCCAAACTCCTCACGGTGAAGGGGATTGAAGACTATTTCGTGGCCGAGGTCCCGGATCAAAAAGAGCCGGCTCCGCGAAAGACCGCGGGGGTGCATACTTGAATGGCCTCCGGGTCCCTCGTGAGGGACCAACAGAGTAACCTAATTCAGGCTACCCATCGGAGTGTCGGAGGCGTACGGGAGTACGAGTTCACCATGCCGCTAAAGAACGCTGACCAGGGAGATACGCTTTGGGAGCGCGATCAGAGCTATATGCTCGCCGTTTTGGTCGGGCCAAGCCGGGAGTACAGAGGGGTTAGTGAGGATGTCTGGATGAGCGATCAGGTTCTCATCCGGATTGACAGTCCCTCGACCCTCTCCATGTACATTCCGGTTCTGGCACCACGCTGAGAGCAGCTAGGCCCAGAAATGCTCGCAAAGAGGGGATGGATTTTAGTCGTGGCGGTAGGCCTACTCCTCTTCGGACTCTCACTGGTCATCGTGCAGGTGAGAGGAGGCAAGGCAGCGCCCGAAGTCCGCCCCGAGGTAGGATACATGGCCCCGGACTTTGCTCTTCCGAGTCTGGATGGCAACACCGTTCGCCTCTCTGATTTCCGAGGGAAGAAGGCAATCTTCCTCAACTTCTGGGCGACGTGGTGTCCTCCGTGCCGCCTGGAGATGCCCACGATGGAGAAGGCGTACCAGCAGTACAAGGGCCGGGGGCTCGAGGTCCTGGCGGTAAGCATTGACGCCGGGCAGAAGAGTGTCGTGAAGAATTTCTTGCAAGAGTTCAAGCTCACCTTCCCGGCCCTCCTTGACCCCGACATGGAGGTATTGCGCCTCTACCGGATCTTCAGCCTTCCGGCCACTTTCCTCATCGACAAGCAAGGGATTATTCGACACCGGGAGTTGGGCTACAGCGACTGGACCGAGTCGGAGTCTCAGAAGAAGTTGGAGGAGATCCTGAAATAGGCCGTCTACTCGGAGGAGACTTTCATGGATATGATGCAGATGATGACTCAGATGATGGGGACCTGGGGTACGGGCATGATGCTGGTGAATTTCCTCACCGGACTCTTGCTGGTTGGGATTCTCATCGTTGGTATAGTCGCCGGGGTGCAGTGGTTCCTTGGTAGCAAAACGCGCAAAGCACAAAGTTCGGGAGAGGCCGCTCTCGACATCCTGATAAAGCGCTACGCCCGGGGCGACCTCACCAAAGAAGAATTCGAGGTCAGGAAGCGGGACATTGCCTGAGAGGGTCCGTGCTCAATGAGCGGCAGGGTGGCAGGAACAGATACATCTCGATGGATCTTTTGGGCCGGACTCACGGTCGGCGTTGCCTTCGTTGCGGGTCTAGGGTGGTGGACGGGGCTGGGCTCGAAGGCTAATGTCGCGAGCACGGACGAGCGGCCGCTGGAGGGGTTACAAGTCTTCGGCACGGTGCCTCCGTTCTCCCTGATCGAGCGGAGCGGGACGCGGGTGACGCGAGATGACCTGATGGGCAAGGTATGGATCGCCAATCTCATCTATACGCATTGCCCGGACACCTGTCCGCTGCAAACCGCTGAGATGGCCAGGCTCCAATCAGCCTTCATGACGGAAGGCGATCTTCGGTTGGTCTCGATTACGGTTGATCCGGAGCGAGACACCCCGCCCGTCCTCAAGGAGTACGCAGATCGCTACGGAGCTGATCCCGACCGATGGCTCTTTCTGACCGGAGACAAGGATGCGATTTACCGTCTGGCCCAGGAGGGTTTTCGCCTGAGCGTGCTCGATCCCGAGCAAAAAGTAGAGCGCCCGCTCTTCGCACCCGCGCTTGTGTTTGCGCATCATGCAGAGACCGAGAAACGGTTTATTCACAGCTCCCGTTTTGTCCTGGTGGACCGTGAGGCGCGGATTCGGGGCTACTACCAGAGCAATGACAAAGAAGCCCTTCAGCGCTTGCGTCGAGATGCTCGGACCTTGCTCCGGGGGAAAAAATAGTGGCAGGACCACGTTTGGCCGGATCTCTGCCGCTCGCAGGATAACGGAACCCAGTAAGAACCGTTGGCCAAGTAGGGAGGGCCTCTAAAGCGATGAAAAGGGCTATAAAGCAATGGGTGCTGGTTTTCGCTGCGTTGTTTTTTGCGCTTCAGGTGACTATCGAAATCGCCGCCCTCGATAATCTGCGGCAAGGTCGCTTGGATGCGCAGAAGTTGGAAGTGGGTCGGCGCGTGTTCGAACAGAATTGCGCCATTTGTCATGGGCCGCTGGGCGATGGCCGCGGCATGGCCGGGATGATGGTCCGAACGAAGCCTCGCGACTTCCGGCCGGGCATTTTCAAGTTCCGGTCCACTCCGACGGGCTCGTTGCCCACGGAC
>JBFHXD010000219.1:0-2688 GCA_041599135.1 Methylomirabilales bacterium (SeqCode)
CAGGCGGTTGAGGATCGTGTCGAGGATACCTCCCGCCTCTCCGGCCTCCACCATGTTGGTGTACAGCGTGCTAAATACCTTTGGATGCTTTTTGAGGGCGGCGGAGAAGGTAGAACCTGCCTCCACATCCTGCCTGATATCATCGAGGGTCTTTTTCATGGCCTTGTTGTCCGCCTGCTGGGCGAGGATATCGAGGCACTGGACCAGCGGAAGCCCGGCATCGATCATCGTCGCAAGCTGCCGGGTGACAATCGCCAGGTCCCTTTCGCCGACCTTTCCCCCGAAGCCGGGGATCTCTATCTTAATGTCCTTGGCTTTGGGTTTTACTGAAGTGGCCAGGACCTGTTGCTTCCTGAGCTGTGCGACCACCGCCTCCCGGGTGGGGGCCTCCATCTCACCGGAGACGACCTGTCCTGTTCGCGACCTCCCGCTGAACGCAAAGACTGCCATGGCTTATCTCCCTCCCCAGCCAGCCTGGGCCGTCCTACCTCCCGTCCCGGCCCCGACGGGCTGGGTCCGCTGCATCATCTGCGTGAGCTCCTCGGGATTCTGGGAGGCTCCGAGCGCCATTTCCATGGTGATGGCGCGTTTCGTATAGGAGTTCATCAACGACTGATTCATGGTCTGCATCCCCGATTTTTCCTGCCCGGCCTGCATGGCTGAATAGATCTGATGGACCTTGTCCTCCCGGATCAGATTCCGGATTGCGGGGTTGGGGACCATGATCTCCATAGCCAACACCCGCCCCTGACCATCCGCCCGCGGCAGCAGGGTTTGGCAGATCACCCCCTCCAAGACGAAGGAGAGTTGGGCGCGGATCTGCGGTTGCTGATGGGCGGGAAAGACGTCAATGATTCGGTTGATGGTCTGGACGGCCGAATTGGTATGCAGGGTGGCAAAGGTCAGATGCCCGGTCTCGGCGATGGTCAAGGCCGCCAGGATCGTCTCCAAATCTCGCATCTCTCCGATCAGGACCTTATCTGGATCCTGCCGCAGGGCTGCCCGGAGGGCATTCGAAAAGGAGTACGTGTCCGCGTGGACCTCCCGCTGGTTCACGATGCACTTCTTGTGGGTGTGGACGAACTCGATTGGATCCTCGATGGTAATAATGTGCTCATGGCGCTCGCTGTTGATCTTGTCGATCATGGTGGTCAGGGTGGTGGATTTTCCCGAACCGGTCGGTCCCGTGACCAAGAGGAGACCTGACGGCCGCGAGCAAAGGTCCTCCACCACCTTGGGGAGCCCCAGCTCGCTGAAGGTAAAGATCTTGTACGGAATGGTCCGGATGGCCACCCCTACTGCCCCCCGCTGGAGAAAAACGTTGGCGCGGAAACGGCCAAGCCCTTTCACCCCAAAGGAGAAGTCGAGTTCTTTGTGTTCCTCAAACTTTTGCTTTTGGATATCGGTCAAGATACTGTACGCGAGCTGCTTGGTCGCCGCTGGGGCAAGGGGAGCCTCCCCCAGGGGTCTCAACTGGCCGTGGAGACGGATCGTGGGGGGAATTCCACTGGTGATGTGCAGATCTGAGGCCCCTCTGGCCACCATCTCCTTTAACATCTGATCCAGACTCGCCATGGCTCCTCCCAGTTGACGTAGAGAACGCAGAACTGATCAGTCGTGCAAGCGCCTCCTACGTGGCGCTCGTAACCCGCATCACCTCGGGAATGGTTGTCATCCCCTCCCGAATCTTTTGCAGACCCGCCTCTCGGAGGGTCTTCATGCCGTTCTTCCGAGCCAGTTCCTTCAGCTCGCCGGCCGAGGCCCCTTGTAAGATCCCATCCTTCATATCGTCGGTAATTGCCATGACCTCGTAGAGCGCCACCCGTCCCCGGTACCCGGTATCGTTGCACTCCATGCATCCCTTACCCTGATAGCACTTCATGCTCTTGGTATCCTCGGGGGAGAAGCCCGAATCGATCAGGGCTTGACGAGGGACCGTGATCTCTTCTTTGCAGCTTGCACAGATCTTTCGGGCAAGCCGTTGGGCCAGGATCATATTCGTCGAGGCAGCGACCAAGAACGGCTCTACCCCCATATTGATGAGTCGGCTCACCGTCGAGGGGGCATCGTTCGTATGCAGCGTGGAGAGGACCAAGTGTCCGGTGAGGGCCGCCTTGATGGCAATCTCGGCCGTCTCATAGTCCCGGATCTCTCCTACCATGATGATGTCCGGGTCCTGCCGGAGGAAGGACCGGAGGGCGGCCGCGAAGTTCAACCCGATCTCAGGCTTCATCTGGACCTGATTCACGCCGGGGAGGTTGAACTCCACCGGATCCTCCGCGGTCATGATGTTCGTCTCGGTGGTGTTCAGGCGGTGCAGGCCCGAATACAGCGTGGTCGTCTTCCCGCTGCCGGTGGGGCCGGTGACCAAGACCATTCCATACGGCGACAGAATGTTTTTCTCGAAGGTCTGGAGCGCCTGGGGATCGAATCCCAGGTGGGTCATATCCAACTGCAAATTGGACTTGTCCAGGAGACGGAGGACCACCTTCTCGCCGAAGAGGGTCGGTAACGTGGACACCCGGAAGTCGATCTCCTTCGCCCCCATCCTGATCTTGATGCGCCCATCCTGGGGGAGGCGCCGCTCAGCGATGTCGAGTTGGGCCATAATCTTGAGCCGGGAGGTGATGGCCGCCTTGAGCTTCATGGGGGGCTGCATGACATCGTACAGGACCCCGTCGATCCGGA
>JBFHXD010000220.1:0-2680 GCA_041599135.1 Methylomirabilales bacterium (SeqCode)
CACCAAAAAACGCGACGCCGAACAATACGCCCTGGCCAAGTTCTTCAGCGCCGCCAAGCGCCTGCTGACCACAGGAGCGACCTTCGGCGCGGGCTTTCGAATCGCCAACGCCATTCGGGACACCCTGCATACCTCCATCGCCAGCGGTTCCTTTTTGCCCTTTGTCGATACCGCCAAGGGCATAACTCAGGTGTGGCGCAAGAGCGACGACTACATCGCCCTGATGGCCTCCGGGGGAGGCTTCTCCCAGGGCTACCTCGACAGCGGAGACCCCAAGGCCCTAAAGCGCAGCGTCGACAAGATCATCGAGCGCGAAGGCAAAGGGGCCAGGGGTAAAATTCTCGACACCCCCCGGGCCGCACTCGCCTTCTGGGAGCGTATCGGACATGCCTCGGAGATGGCCGCCCGCACCCAACTCTACAGCAACCTGAAAGCCAAGGGCGAAACCCATCTAGATGCGGCATACAAATCAAGGGACCTGCTCGACTTTGCCCTGTCAGGCCAAGCCGGAGCCGTGCGGATGGTGATCTCCGTCACCCCGTTTTTGAACGCACGGATGCAGGGTCTTGACCGGCTTGTACGAGGGGCGAAGGAAGACCCGCGGGCGTTCTTGACCAAAGGCGCCCTGCTGACAGCGGCCTCCCTGGCCCTTTGGGCAGGATACAAGGACGACGATCGCTACAAGGAGCTCGAGGATTGGGAGAAATGGCAGTACCACCACTTCTGGATCGGTGACGATCACTACCGTATCCCGAAGGCGTTTGAGGTCGGCGCCATCTTCTCCACCCTGTTCGAGTCTGCGGCCAACGTCATGGACGGCCAGGAGGATTTCGGCCACTTCACCGATATGCTCAACCATACCCTGACACAGACCTTCTCCATAGGTCTACCGGCCGCGGTCATGCCAGGGATTGAAGTCTTCGCTAACAAGAGCACCTTTACCGGGCGCAACATCGAATCGGTGTGGGACCAGAACACGCCGGCAGGTCTGAGGCAAAAACCATGGACGCCCGAGATCCTCAAAGCGATCGGCGAAGAGACCAACATCTCTCCGCTTAAACTCCAACATCTGCTCCGGGGGCACATGGCGACCTTCGCCACCATGTTCTTTACTGTCTCAGACGCTCTGTACGGCATGAGCAACGAGCGCCCGCAAACAAGCCTGGCCGAGTTCACCGGGCTGGATCGGTTCGTCAAGGAGCGGCCGGGCTCCACCAAGTACGCGACCCGCTTCTATGAGTTTGCCGATGAGGTAGCCCAGACCGCCAGCGCCGTCAAGTATTACCGCGAGCACAACGACCCCGTGACGGCCCGCACCCTGGCCGAGGAAAACAAAGACTCCCTGCGGTTCAAGAGGTACACCAACCAAGTCAGACTCTGGGTCGGCCGGATCAGCCAGCAGGAAAAAGCCGTGTGGCGGGACGAGACATTGGACGGTTCGCAAAAACGTGCTAAATTGGACTCACTGAGACGGCAGAAAAACGCGATCTACCAACGGGCTTACGAGAGGGTTTATGCGAAATAAAGAGGCCGCCATGGGGCATATCGCCGTGGCTACTATCTGTGGAAGCCTGACGGTGACAGGCCTCGCAGGCACGGTGCTTGGCGCCCTGCTGTTTGTCGGATGGGTCCTTTATACGCAAAAGCCCTAGGGAATTCGGGTGTTCTAGGGTAGGAATAAAGTAAGGTCAAAAAAGCTGGCAGGTCTCAAACCCCATTACGGGATTTCTTGAAGACGCCGGCAGGTGCATTACGCATCTGCCGGCGTCTTTTTTTGTGGAGGATTTTTCTTGAGTCAATCGGACGGACTGATGGCATTCGCTGGAGACAACCCGGCCCTCTTGCTGTTGATAGCCGGGGCCCTGTTCTCTTTTTGCGTCAAGCTGCACCGTGACAACCAGCGGCTCAAAAAAGAAGCCATCGACATCACAACCTCCACCATTCAAAAAGAACTCACCGCCCTGAAGCAAACCTTTGAGCAGGGCGTGGGAGCTTTGACCAACGCTCTGGACAAACTCTCCCAGGAGGTCTTCCCGCGTCTGAACAAACTCGAGCGGGAACAAAGAGCCCATAGGGAACTCTGTGACGCCATGGGCGATCTGTGCCCTATCAGAAACGGCAAAGGCCTTCCCTGCGGAGGGCACGGCTGCTTAAAGGAGGTGTCGTGAAAATACTCATTGACCCAGGACACGGAGGGCGATTCACCGGGGCTGTAGCCAATGGTCTCAGAGAGTGCGATATCAACCTCGATGTCGCGCACATGCTCTGCGATTTGCTTAACGCAGAAGGCCATGAGGCGACATTGACCCGGGAGATTGACCGCCACTTCGCCGACGACCTCACCACCGACCTCGAGGCCAGATGTCGGCTCGAGAGGGCGATAAAGCCCGACCTCTTCGTCTCCCTTCATTGCAACAGCACCACCAGTCCGGGGGTTCACGGCATCGAGATATTCACTTCCCCCGGGATCACCAAGGCCGATGCCGCCGCGACGGCGCTCTTCAATGGTCTTAAATCCGCCTTCCCGCAAAGCCGGTTCCGGTGCGGCCTGGAAGATGGAGACCCGGATAAAGAAGCGAACTTCTACGTGCTGAAGAATACTCGGGCCCCGGCCGTGTTGGTCGAAATGGGGTTTTTGTCCAACCCTCACGAGGCCGAATGGCTCTCAAGAAAATCGACC
>JBFHXD010000221.1:0-2594 GCA_041599135.1 Methylomirabilales bacterium (SeqCode)
CAGTGCCCCGACGACGAGGCCGATCCCTAACGAGATACCAACCGCCACTGTCGCCACCCAGAAGGAGATGCGGGCCCCGTCTACGGTTCGGGAGAGGAGGTCGCGACCCAGGCGATCCTGGCCGAATGGGTGCGCAGGACTTGGTCCTTTGAGGCCCTCAGCCAAGACCTGCTCTGTCGGGGATTCGCGGGTAAGGACCGGCGCCAGCAAGGCGCACAGCATCACGCTGGTAACCACCACAATACCCACCGGCCATGCTTTGTGTTTTCTCACCCTCGCCATGCTTTGCAATAGCCCTCAGCAGTCAGCAACCACTACTTGGAGGTTAGAAGGCTAGGATGCTGGGACGCTAGCCTCCTAACTTCCCAGCGGCTAATCGTAACGAATTCGTGGGTCCACATAGGCATACAGCAGATCCGTCCCCGTATTGACTAAGACGTAGCCGAAACTAATGATCAGGACACACCCCTGTACCAGCGGATAGTCCCGAGCCTGGATCGCCTGCAGCGTGAGCCTTCCGAGACCTGGCCAGGCAAAGATAATCTCGGTGATGATCGCCCCGGAAAGTAGCGCCCCAAACTGGAGCCCGACGATCGTGATGACGGGAATCAAGGAAGCGATGAGGCCATGATGGAGGATGACCCGTCTCTCCGACAGTCCCTTCGCCCGAGCCACCCGGATGTACTCTTGTCCAAGGACCTCTAAGAGGCTCGCCCGAACCATCCGCGACAGGATTCCCGCCAGCGCCATCCCCAAAGTCACGGCGGGCAGGATGAGATGCCCAAAGCCGCCGCGTCCGGACACCGGCAGCCAGTTCAGCTCAATTGAAAAGGTGAGGATGAGCAGCGGTCCGAGCACAAAGTTGGGGATCGAGACACCCAGGAGGGCCGCGAATCGGCTGCCGAGGTCGACGCCGGAGTCCTTCTTCACCGCAGCCAGAACGCCTAAGGGGAGTGCGATAACGAGGGCAACCACGAGGCCCGCCACCGCGAGTTCGAGGGTGGCTGGAAGTGCCTTCATGATCGTCGTGGAGACCGGCTCTCGTGAGAAGAGAGAAATGCCAAGGTCTCCCGTGAAGAGTCCCTGCAGAAAGAGTCGATACTGCTCAAGGAGTGGCTGATCGAGATGCAGCGTGCGGCGAAGCCCCTCCTTGACGGCAGGCAAGGCGGTCTCGCCCAACATTACCTCTACCGGGTCCCCGGGCGTGAGGTGGATCAATAGAAAGACCAGCGTGGAAACCCCCCACGCCACCGGCAGGAGAAGCAGCACACGTTTCAGGAGATAACGCGCCATTAGTTTCGTTTCCCGATGTCCGATGACCGATGTCCGCGAATGCCGATGTCCTTATTCTTCCTCGCTGGCCGGTCATCGGTGGTCGGTCGTCGGTCATCGGTGTAGATGTCCTTCAACGTGGTAAAGTCGCCTCCCGGCATGAGGGAAAACCCACGAATCCCGGCCTTGTGAGCTGCCCACCGCACTTCGTGCCAGAGACTGACATAGGGTAGCTCATTCGCCAGAATTTGTTGCGCCCGACCATACGCCACCTTGCGCGCATGTGCATCCGACGCGTGCCGTCCTTCGAAGAGGAGGCGATCCACCTCAGGGTTCTGAAACCTTCCCCGATTGGCCCCACGCGGGGGACGAGAGTCCGAGTGGAAGATATAGTGATAATAGTCCGGATCGGTGATCCCAACCCAGGTCAGCACATAGAGCTGGAAATTCCCGGATTTGATATCCGCGTAAAACGTCCCCCACTCGTAGCTCCGGATTGTGAGTACGATGCCCACCTGCGCAAGCTGATATTGGATCGCCTCGGCGATCGTCCGATTGAGCTCGTTGGTCGTCGCCTTAAAGTTGAGGGTAAGCCGGCCCGGTCCTTTCGTCATCGGATAGCCGGCTTCAGCCAAAAGTCGTTTCGCCTTTTCCGGGTCGAACGGGAAGGTCTTGACGGAAGATTCATAGGCCCAGTGTTGGGGAGACAAAAGGCCCGTTGCCGGAATGGCTTGACCGCGGAGCAGATGCGTGATCAGTCCCTGCCGGTCGATCGCGTGGGCGATGGCTCGACGGACTCGCAGGTCGCTGAGGATGGGATCCTCAAGGTTGAAACCGAGGTAGGTGTAATTACTGGAGGGGATTTTGGCCACCTCAATTCCCGGCAGCGCCTCCACGAGGGGCAAAACCTCCGGCGGAAGTGAGCCAGGAAGGAGGTCGATGGTCCCCTTCTTCAGTTCGAGGAAGCGGATGGTCGCATCCGGAATAACCCGAAGCCTGAGCCGCCCGATGTGCGGCGGCCCGCCGAAATGCTCCGGAAACGCTTCGACCTCGACCCGCTCGTTCTGCACCCATCGACGGAATCGAAAAGGCCCCGTCCCCACCGGCTGCTGCCCAAAGCCGTCTCGGCGGGCTACCTCTGCGGGGACAATGCCCGTCGTCAGGTGGTACAGGATGGGCGCGAAGCGGCGCTTTAGGTGAAAGGCGATCCGAAACCGATCCAGGACCTCGATCTTTTCGACCTCCTCGAGGACGGCAGCATGAACCGAGCCAACGCTCTTGAGGGATTCGAAGGTAAACCGGACATCCTCGGCCGTGAGCTC
>JBFHXD010000222.1:0-2586 GCA_041599135.1 Methylomirabilales bacterium (SeqCode)
ACTAATGGCAGCAATGCATCTGCGGCGTCGCGGGACCAGACATGTCACATTCGAGAAAGATACCATTCCGCCTGATACAAGCAGGAAAAACAAAGAGTTACGAGGAAAATACCATCTGGGGCGGGACAGTTATGCCTCAGCCTTTGAATTGGGCCTGATCCCCTCGCTCTTTAATGGTCTGACGTTATTCCTGTTTGGGCTTTTGGCACGGGTGTTGCTCTCATGAATGAAGGGAGAAACGCAGCCGTCACCGTGGGGGACGATGGAATGCCAATGTATTTTTTCAGTGTGGAAGCGGCTCCGAATGCTGGGGTGGAACTTGTTGAAGTTTCTGCTCCAGATTTTGTCAATGCGGTACAGACTCTGGCTACATGGATCCCTGGGGTCCATATCCTGAAGCTTGAGGGCGTCTGTTCGGGTTCACCCGGACACGCGTAAAGGCATAGAACTCGCCTTTCCTGTTCCGGGAGACCTCAGGGGGCCTATTTGCCCGTCTCCTGCCGCTGCTGAATCTCGGTTTGGATGCGCCCATTCAGTTCCCGTAACTCCAGACCGGCTTCTTCCTCAGATAGCTCACCCTTTTCCTCTCGCCCACCGATAACCAGGCGCTCTTCCAGCCACAGATCTACGAGGTCCATGTAAGGATAGTGGCGCTCCACCAGTTCACGGCGGCAGTCGGCAGCCGTGGTCTCCCAATAGATTCCGCCGACAAAGCCCCGACGGAGTTCGCGGTCGCACGCTTTTTGCCAGCCGTAAAAAGCCTGCCACAGGGAATCGACTCTCCCGGGCCTGAGGGGGGACCGTTCGACCAAGTAGCTCAGGACGTTCTGGACAAACCGAGGCCCGTCGGCCCACCCACTGCTGATCTCCCGGCTGACGTCCAAAGCAACACCGAGCACGATGCCTTCACCTACTCGTTGCTCAGCGATCAACGGGGATGGGTACCTCGCGCCAGTGGTCTGCCTCTGAAATTTAAAGCCGGTGACCTTGCCGTCGGGGCCAAGGATCGGTTCTTGAAATGTCACCGTGCGTCCCCCCCCCGCGTACCGGGCAATCTCCGTCGCGCCGGACGGTTTGGGATTCAGATCATTAAAGTTTCCCACGGTCCGAAAAGTCACTCCCGCAAGGACCGGATGGTCCGGCTCGAGGGCGATGACCGGCTTGAAGGGGACGGAACGCCAGTCCTCCTTGGCCCGGATCTCGAAGGGAATGAGGGAAGCCACCAGTTCGTATCCGCCGCTTCCGTAAGAGTTCGGCCCGCCGGTGATGAGGAGCGACCCGCCGCGGTTGAGAAACTCTGGGATGCCTCTCTGGACGCTCTGAGGCAGAAAGCCGTACGGGATATTCGAGAGGATCAGCGCCGCAAATTCTTGAAGGTCGCGGCCCCCGAGTTCCCTTTTAACTTCGGCCCCCGTCAGGGCGTTGACCGCTTCAGCAGGAATGTAAGAGTCATCACCCAGTACCAGGATGAGCTTCGCGGGCTCCGCCGCGCCCTGGCGGAAGAAAAGAAATAGACTCAGGAGGAGGCCAGCCAGCACTCGCCAAGGGAGAGGGATCGATGCAGGCCTCCAAAAGTTTTTCATCGCGGTGGCCCCTGAACCTAGAGGTGTTCGGTGTTCATGGCAACACGCCACCCGGATTACGCGCTTCCCGCGAAGGGGTCTGAGATTGCTGCCGCTGTACCGATTGTGCCGGAGTTGGGCGGAAAGTGTCAAGGGCTGCCCTGGTCGCCAAAGTTTCACTTGGCAGAAAGCACGCGGAGGTGCTAGAAACGTCAGCGACTCTCTTCCCGGTTCTGCCTGACGAGACCGGTCGGCGGCGGTCAGAGGAAGCGTAAACATGGAGGAGTATCACGTGGGGAAAATGGTGTGGTGCTGGGGGGCGATCTTGGTCTTGGCGGGCTGTGCGTCTTCCGCCGAGGTGGTGATGCGGAGCCTGCCGCTCGCGGGCCAGGCCCCATCATCCGGTGGTTCCATCGGACAGGTATCGTTGCAGGAGGTCGGGGTTGCGGGCAGGGACGACCGCATTTTCTTGACGCGCGTCGTATTAAGAAATCGCACGAGGGCAACGGTCAATTTTGGACCAGAGCATGTATATTTGGCCGATGCGGGCGGGACACTGATCCTTCGGATTTCGGAGCGATGGCTGCCCAAGCACTATCATGCCAGAAGTCGCGGAATCCCCGCCGAACCCGATCGGGACGCAATAGCGTCCTTTCCGTTGTCGGAGGTCCGGCTCGCGGATGCGCGGTACACGGCCCCGCCATTGACTGATGCCCAGAGGGGCGAATTGGCGGCCGAGCTGGCGACGCTTGTTGAGGAGGCTTTTGTGCGTCCTCAAATGGAAGCCCCCGGTACGTTCTTGGAGAAGGGGCCTGAGGTGACCTTGGGGGTGCTCGTGAAAGATGGAAGGCTGAGACCGGGTGAGGGGGTTTCCGGGTACGTCTACTATTATCATCCGGCACCCAGCGAGCCGGCATATCCCCTGCGGCTGGTGATCGAACTGCAGGATGAGGTCCAAACCTTTCTGTTTCGGGAACGATAAAGCATTTTCGATTCGGCTTTAGCCCCCTCTGTCTCAGATCCT
>JBFHXD010000223.1:0-2513 GCA_041599135.1 Methylomirabilales bacterium (SeqCode)
CCGATTCAAATTAGCCTTAGGATTTTAATACTTAGGAGATGACAAAATCTCTATATTTCGACTAATATCTCTAAAATACGCCATTTTATTCCATATTTCACCTGTCTAGGAGGACTCGTTGCGAGAGGAAAGAGGTCTTGGTATCATGGCCCAGACGGAAAGGCGTGCCGTGAGAGACAGGGTAACTCACGCTGTGGTATCCCTGGACGCGCTCGCCCGGAACCTTGGTCGGGTCCGGGATCGTGTGGGGGAGAATGTCCAAATCATGGGGGTGGTCAAGGCAGATGCTTATGGCCACGGGGCTTTTCCCGTTGCCCGAACCCTTGTCGAGGCCGGTGCAACCTGGCTAGGAGTTGCCTTGCCCGAGGAAGGCGTCCACTTGAGGCGCCAGGGCCTTCAGGTCCCGATCCTGGTGATGGGTCCGACCCCTCCCGATCAGGGCCCACTCCTTTCCGAATACCGTCTCGATCAGATGGTCCATCATCCCCTCCATGCCCGAGCCCTCGCAGCCAGCACCAAAAGCTCGAGGAAGGCGGTGAGGGTCCATCTCAAGATCGACACTGGGATGGGGCGATTAGGGATCCACCACTCTGAAGCCGCAGCCGGTGCGAAGGCTGTCGTCAATCTCCCTGGATTGCAATTGGGAGGGGTGATGACCCACTTTGCTGCGGCAGATGCGGCCGATAAAGGTCATGCGCTGGAACAGCTTCGGCGATTTCTCGAGGCGGTCCAAGAGATCGAGGCGGCAGGGATTCCCGTCCCTCTCCGCCATGCCGCCAATAGTGCGGCTATCCTGAACCTTCCCGAAGCCCACCTGAATATGGTACGACCTGGGATTGCGCTCTACGGATATCCTCCATCCTCGCTCGTCTCACAAGACTCGTCCTGGGAGCCGGTTCTGACCTTCATGACGCGCATTGCACAGTTAAAAAAGGTGTCAAAAGGCGGAACGGTGAGCTATGGCTGTACGTACGTTGCTCCGCGGGACATCCTGGTGGCGACGTTACCAGTGGGGTATGCAGACGGCTATAATCGCCTACTCTCAAATCGGGGCGAGGTACTTATTCGAGGCCATCGGGCGCCGGTCATCGGACGAGTATGCATGGACATGATAATGACAGATGTGACCGATGTCGGCGGAGCCCAGGAGGGGGAGGAGGCAGTCCTCCTGGGACGCCAGGGTGACCAAACTGTCTTAGCAGATGAGTGGGCGGAGCGCCTCGATACGATTTCCTACGAGATCCTTTGCAATATTAGCAAGCGGGTCCCCCGCAGCTACATCTGGCACGGCAAGGTTCTGAGTGCCTGAAATTCGTCATCAGCGTCCCCGTTAAGCCATTCTGGCTCGTCCACCAAGCCTCAGATATTCCCGATAGTTGCATGACCTTATTTTTAAAATTCCCGTAACTGCTCGCGGAAATCAAGGACTTATCGGCGGGGGTATCTCTAAACGTGCGTTCTTTGGCGGACTTGCGGCCCCGGTATGACGTATCTGTATGGCACCCCCCTTGCACAATTCCGTGCATGACACTTGCGGTACGACAGGAGGGACCATGAAACATCGTCGCACGGCGGTCGTTGAGGATCATCGCAGGAAGGCTGGGCGTGGTCTCAACGAATTTAATGAAGAGGAGCTGAAACGGCTTGGAGAACGAGGGATCACCCCGTATCACCTCGCCCGTTTCCTCGAGTCTCTCCGGAATAATACGAATCCATCCTCTCTTCGGAGGCTTTTTGTCGTGTTTGACGAAAATCAAGGAGAAGACCAATGCTACTGCGAGTTCGTGTGATGCCTGTTGCCAGGTTATACGTTTCGGCGGGCCGCGCCCTTCGCAGCCTGGGCGGCTCCGGGATCGCTTTTCGGTTTGAGAGAACATTGCAAGGCGCATTGGTAAGTGAGAGGGTTGAAGGCGTGTTGCTTGGTCTCGGGACAGCTGCCCTCTGCTTTCTGCTTGCGTATGCCATCTTTGTTCTCGTCTACTGCCAGGTCGGTTTCTCTGCGATTGGAGTTGGCTAGTGCCCGCCCCAATCGTCCCCCACCAGTCTACATACACACGATTCGTGTAAATGAGTACCTGCCTTCTGTGGCATTTGGCTTGCACCCCTAAGGGATAAGTCGCTTTTTCCTAAGCACGCACCGCTCTTTCAGTATTCGTGCACTCATGAATGAGGGAATACTTTTCCTACCTGTATCTTCGAGCTCCCTCATCCTGAAAGGGAGGAAGGATTGGACCCAGACTTGAAGGGCTGAGAAAGGAGAAACCGGTATGGCTCAATGTGGCAAGTGTGGGGCTGTGATTGCAGAAGGACGCGAGATCTCTCTCCGGAGTAAGGGCGGGCATGCGACGACCGTCTGTCCCACGTGTGCATCCACGTCTTTCGTTGGGAGAGCTTTGAAAGACGAACGGGAAAATCCGAATATGGGAGGCGCGATCCTCTTGGGTTTGGGGGCAGCGATCATCTCTTCAATCCTATGGTATACGATCGTCGTTCTCACCAACTACCAGCTAGGC
>JBFHXD010000224.1:0-2495 GCA_041599135.1 Methylomirabilales bacterium (SeqCode)
ACTCGCATCCGTCGGTTCAAAGGCGTAGCTCCCAGTGGTCAGGATCTTGTCGCTGAAGTCCAGAATGATCGCGGCCCTGCCTGCATCGAGGGTCGCCTGGGCACTGGCAATGATGGCATTGTCGCGTAAATCGACGTATCGCGGGACCGCGATGGCGGCTAACACACCCACCAGGATAATAATCACCACCAGTTCAATAAGGGTAAATCCTCGCTCATTCTTCAGGATACCCAGCACGTTACGATCTACCTCCGGTTCATAGGTGCTCATGTACCGGCCAGTGTCTGCGCCGGATACTGGGCAATTGCGACCTCCCAAAATAGGCAAGCGGAGGAATGTTCCCCTCCGCTTGCCCTTTCTTCTCCTCTAGTTTTGTCTCGACGTTACAGCCTGCTCACATAACATTGATCATCTACGGTGGCCGTCCAGCTATCGCCCGCGGCGCAGGTGGTGTCAATCCCCGCGTCGATTACCGGGGGCTGGACTGGCGCTGTGGCGCTTCCCTGCGTCACCAGGTACCAATTGAACCCGACTCCTGCCGGGCTGTTATATGGACCATTCGGTGGGTAATTCGGACTCGACTGCAGCTCGACTTCGAGGTCGGTCACGTCGGAGGCGACGAATGCGCTGCCCGGTGTCGAGGCGTCAGTAACCTGATTCAGGTACGCCCCCGTGTTGAGGATCTGGTCGGCGAAGTCGAGGTTTACGGCCGCTCGGCCCGCATCAAGGGTTCCCATGGCGGCGGCCCGCAGTGCCTGGTCTCTCAGGTCCACATACCTCGGGATAGCAATGGCGGCCAGGACGCCAATCAGGATGATGATCACCACCAGTTCGATCAGGGTAAAGCCTTTCTGGTTTTTGAAGGGTGCAAACATGTTCGATTCTCCCTCCTTGTTTTTGATCCTTTTTGTTGTTTAGTTTCAAAGAGTTATGGCGCTTGGGTACGCGTTATTTTTATGTGCAATTTCCGGACCATTTCCTCCCTTCTGCCGGGCTGTTACCGGCGGATCAGCTTGATCATATCCCACAGGGGTAAGAAGACCGCTACGGCCAGGAACAGCACGAAGACCGCGACGACGGCCAGCAGGATCGGCTCGATGATGGTAGGGAGGTTTTTGATGGTGTGATTCGCCTCGTTCTCGTAGTGTTCGGCGATCGCATGTAACAGCGTCTCGAGCGCCCCCGTCCGCTCCCCGACCGCCACCATCTCGGTCATGAGTGGGGGAAAGATGGTGCTTTGGGACATGGGCTCGGCGAGCGTTCTCCCCCCTTCCACTGCCTTCTGGACCCGCTCGAGATCGCGGGCCACCGCGCTGTTGCCGATGGCCCGGGAAGTGATCCCGAGGCCTGAAATAATAGGGATGCCACTTGCCATCAGGGTCCCGAGGATGTAGGCCAGGCGGGCGAGGGTCAGCTTTAACACCAAGGGGGCGACCACCGGGATCTGCAGCTTCATCCTGTCCCACATCTGACGCACCGAGGGTCTCTGGGCCGCCAACCGGACGAATATGCCTATGGCGATAACCCCACCCAGAAGGAACGGCCAGGCGAATTCCGTGAATGTTCCGATCGCGATCAGCACGCGGGTCGGCAGGGGAAGATCCCCCCCGAAGGCCGTGAAGAGCTGGGCAAATCGAGGGATCACGAATGTGAACACGATGCTGATACCGATCCCTAAGGCGATGAAGACGAAAATCGGATAGCGGACCGCGGCCGAGACCCGGCGCCGGGTGTCCAGGTCGTTATCCAGCATCGTGGCGAGGCGGGTCAGGGTGGTATCGAGGAATCCTCCCTCTTCGGCTGCTCGGACGGATTGGATATAAATTTCGGAAAAGATCCGGGGATACTTGGCCAAGGCGTCGGAAAAGCTCGAGCCCCCCTCCAGATCGCGCTGGATGGCATCGAGCGCAGTCTGAAAGGTCTCGTTTTGTGTCTCCCGGGCTAAGATGATGAGGGCCTCGTTCAAGCTGATCCCCGCCCGGACGATCGTCGCCAGTTGGCGAGTGAAAAAGATCAGTTCTTCCGGTCGAACCCGCGCTGCCCGCTTCGGGAGGACCACTTTCACGGCCCGATGCTTCACCGGGGTAATGGTTACGGGGACGATCCCCGTCTGGCTGAGTTGCACCGCCACCGCCTCGGGACTCAAAGCCTCCATGGTCCCGGTGACGGGATCTCCCATCTTGTTGCGGCCTTTGTACCAGAACTGGCTCATGGTGTTATCTCCGGCTTCAGCAAGTGGACAAACCCGGTCCTCCCGTCCTTCTCCACCTCGACCCCCTCTTCGGTAATTCGCAATATGCGAATCCCCTTCACCACATCGCCGGGCCGCACGATGAAGTCATTGACCAGGGCTTTGTACCCGTCGGGGCCCCAGACGATCCCCGAGAGCTTCACGTCAGCGAAGGTGGGATTCGAGACCCACTTTCCTTTGATCGCAACGGGATCCTGCTCCCAGGGTTGATCTGGGGGGGGTGGGGCGGCCAGGCGGCGCCGGG
>JBFHXD010000225.1:0-2490 GCA_041599135.1 Methylomirabilales bacterium (SeqCode)
ACTCCGGCAGTCTTGGCCGCCTGCGAGATGTTGCCTTGATGCTTCTTCAGAAGCGCAATGAGATATTCGCGCTCGAAGGCCTCCACCCATTGCCGTTTCGCCTTCTTGAGACTCAGGTGATCCGCGACCATCGCGGCCGGGACTTTTTGGGGTAGGCGGAGGTTTGCGGGCAGTTCCGCAGGCGTGACGATCTCCCCTTCTGCCAAAACGACAGCTCGCTCTATCACGTTTTGGAGCTCGCGAACGTTCCCGGGCCAGGGGTAGGCCTCTAACAGTTCGAGCGATTCCGGGGCAATGCCCCTGACCTCCTTCCCACTCTGGGCGGCATACTTCCTGAGAAAATGGTAGGCGAGGAGGGGGATATCGCCGGGTCGTTGACGCAAGGGCGGCAACGGAAGGGAAATGACGTTGAGCCGGTAGTAGAGATCCTCCCGAAATCTTGTTTCCTGGACCATTTCGGCCAGATTCTGGTGCGTGGCGGAGACGACCCGGACGTCCACATCGATGAACCGGTTTCCACCGACCCGACGGACCTGCCGCTCTTGCAGGACACGAAGGAGCTTGGCCTGTAGCGGAAGCGGAATGTCTCCAACCTCATCAAGGAAACTTGTCCCGCCGTTGGCCTCCTCAAAGAGGCCTCGTCGCGTCGCGACCGCTCCGGTAAAGGCCCCCTTCTCGTGGCCGAAGAGCTCGCTCTCGAGGAGATGCTCGGGCAGCGAGGCGCAGTCCACGGGAACGAAGGCGCGTGGGGCCCGGGAACTGTTGGCGTGGATGCATCGGGCGATGAGTTCCTTACCGGTCCCACTTTCCCCCACGATCAGGATGTTGGCCTCACTCGCTGCCACCTTCTTGATCAGATCATAGACCTGCATCATGGGGCGACTTCGGCCTATGATGTTTTCGAACCGGTAGGTCTCGGTGAGTTGTTCCCGCAGCCGGCGGTTTTCCTCGAGCAGGCGTCGCTGGGTCAGGGCGCGCTCGATCACGAGCTGAAGTTGGTCGGCGGTGAAGGGCTTGGGAATGTAGTCAAAGGCCCCTTCCTTCACCGCCTCCACCGCCGTCTCCACCGTGGCGAAGGCGGTGAAGAGGACGACCAACGCCTCGGGGTCGAGGCGTCGAAGGGTGCGAAGGACTTCCAGGCCGTCCATGCCCGGCATACGCAGATCCGTGAGGGTAACGACCGGGTGCTCCTGCTCAAACCGTGAAACTCCCTTCCCAGCATCCGATTCGAGCAGAGGCTCGTACCCCAGCCGGTCGAGAATCCGGCTGCAGTTTTCCAGCATATCCTCCTCGTCATCAATGACGAGGATGCGCTCTTTCGCCATGAGCTGCGTCTCCTGGCTTCTTGCCTGCGGGAACCGGAAGCTGAATGATAAACGTGCTCCCCTCTCCGGGCCGACTATCCACGCTGATGTTTCCCCCGTGTTCCCGGACTATCCCATAGGTGATGCTGAGGCCGAGTCCGGTCCCCTGCTCCTTCGTCGTAAAGAAGGGGTCGAAGATTCGCGGAACGATCTCGGGCGAAATTCCCGGGCCGGTGTCACCCATCTGAATCTCCACCATATCGTGTTCGATGACCGATGACCGACGACCGCTCCGGTGTTCCCCCATCCGGTCATCGGTCAACGGTGGTCGGTGAACGGTGGTGGACACCGTAAGGGTCCCCCCGCGCGGCATGGCCTCTCGGGCATTCGTCAGCAGATTGACAATGACTTGCTCGAGGTGATTCGGACTCCCCTGAATTGTGGGAAGATCCGGCGCCAAGTCTTTTTTCAAGTTGATCCGCTCTTTCGCCAACTGCTTTTCGACCAGGAGGAGCGCGTCTTCGACCACGTGGTTCACATCCACCATCGTCATTTTCCAGGGGGCCTGGCGGGAAAAGGAGAGAAGGCCCTGGGTAATCTTGGCGACCCGTCCCGCGTGCTTCTCGACGACCTGGAGATCCTTCGTCACCTCGGGGAGGAGTCCTTTTTCACGCGCCTCCATGAGCATGAGCTCCACCCGGGAGGTGATAATTCCGATCGGATTATTGATTTCGTGGGCGATCCCCGCCGCCAGCGTCCCCACCGCCGCCATCTTTTCGGACTGTCTGGCAATCCGTTCCAGCTGGATGCGTTCGGTGACATCCTCCAGGGCGAACACCGCACCGATCACCTCTCCCGTCGGGTTCCGGAGTGGGCTTCCCTTGAGGTCCATCGTGATCCGCCCCTGGAAGCGAGTTTCATGTTCGAATCCACCCAGTGCCACCTCTTCATTTTCCTCCAGGATCCTCGCGAGGACCTTTGCAAACCCTTGGGCCTTGAGCGTCGGGAAGGCGTCCAAGACGGGCAACCCGCGAACCTCGGCGGCGGTCATGCCGTACCTTTCCTCCATCGCGCGGTTCCAGGCGGTAATCCGGCCCTCTCGGTCCACCACGACAATGCCGTCCCGAATGCTCTCGACCACGTTTCGGATGAAGGCCTCGCGGACCTGGGCCTCCTGGCCAAGGCG
>JBFHXD010000226.1:0-2466 GCA_041599135.1 Methylomirabilales bacterium (SeqCode)
GTCACAAACCCCCACTTGTAATCCTGGCTCACGAAGGATTCGATCGTGGTTGTCGGATCGCTCATGGCTTCTCCCTTTCGAGGCCGTTATCTGTTTCACGCATCTTGGATGCGTGGCATTCGTTCTAATGACCGTGACGCATGATTACGCGAAGTATCCGGGAATTGGGCGTGGAGGACAGGGTGGGGAACCATCGTAAGAGTACCATGCAGTACCCCATCTGTCAACGCATAACTCCCCATAATGGCACGGGTTCGCGGGCCTTGAGCTCAGGCCTGAAACGACTGCCCGCAGCCGCAGGAGCCTTTGGCATTCGGGTTTTTGATGGCGAATCCTGCCCCGGTCAGCCCATCGTCAAAGTCGAGCTCGCTTCCGGTGAGGAACAGCAGGCTCTTGGGGTCGATCACCACCTTGACTCCGCCCTGCTCAAAGATCTGGTCCCCCTCCCGGGGACTATCGAAGGCCAGCTGATATTCGTAACCAGAGCATCCGCCCCCCCGTACCCGGATACGGAGGCCCTGGTCCCCGATTCCCTCCTTGGCCATCAGGTCTTTCAGCTTTACTGCTGCCGCTTCGGTCACTGTCAACACGGTGATTCCCTCCTGATCAAAATTATCCCATTAACGCCTCTACGCTGATCCGCCCAGCCAGATTGCCCGCCACCTGCCGGAAGATCGCTGCCACGGGAGAGTCGGGCTGCTCGACGAGGATGGGGCGCCCGACATCGCCACCCTGCCGCAACGCGGTGTCGAGAGGAATCTCGCCCAAGAAAGGGACCTCCAAACGTTGGCTGGCCTTGCGCCCTCCGCCGTGGCCAAAGAGCTCCACCGGTGCCTCGCAGTGCGGGCAAAGCAGATAGCTCATGTTCTCGATGATCCCTAGGATGGGGACCTTGAGCGTCCGGAACATATTCAGGGTCTTGGTAGCAATCTGGATGGCCACTTCCTGTGGGGTCATGACGATGACTGCCCCTGAGAGGGGGATCGCCTGGGCTAAGGTGAGGGACGCATCTCCGGTCCCGGGCGGCAGGTCCGCCAGGAGATAGTCAAGTTCCCCCCAGTCCACCTCCATCAGCATCTGTTTGACCGCTTGCGCAACCATTGGCCCCCGCCAGACGACTGGGGCCGAGTGGTCTGGCAGGAGGAAACCGAGCGACATGAGCTTGACCCCGTGGCTCACCGGGGGGATCATCCGCTTCCCGACCACGTCGGGCTGCCGGTGCACCCCCATCATCATCGGAATGCTCGGTCCATAGATATCCGAATCGAGAAGTCCCACCGCTGCTCCTGCCTCGGCCAACGCCACTGCCAAATTCACGGTCACCGTGGACTTCCCCACCCCCCCCTTGCCACTCCCGACAGCTACGATGTGCTTGACCCCGGCGACTGCTTCCCGGCCGGCTGCAGGCTTGCGCACGCTGGCCGTGAGATTGACGGTGACTGCTTCCACGCCTGGAAGGGCTTGAACTGCCGCCCTCGTGTCTGCCTCCACTTGCTCACGCAAGGGGCAAGCGGGAGTGGTGAGTTCGACGGTCACGTTCACCAACCCTCCGTCTACCTTGACCTCCTTCACCATGCCGAGCGAGACGAGGTCTCGGTGGAGTTCGGGATCATTGACCTTTCGTAAGGCACCAAGGACTGCATCTTCAGTGATCATACGTTCCTCAATTCGCTGACATGCCCCGACGGCAAAACCTCACGGCGCGTGGTTACTTACCCTTCCCCACAGCCGGTGAGATACCAGGGTGGTCACGAAAGAACTGCACATTCATCTCGATGTAACGTGTCCACTGCTCAGGGGTCGCGCTTTCTTCAAAGATCGCCGTCACCGGGCACTCGGGCTCACACGCCCCGCAGTCGATGCACTCCTCTGGGTGAATGAAGAGCTGCTCTTCCCCTTCATAGATGCACTCCACGGGGCAAACATCGACGCATGCGCGATCTTTTACCCCAATACACGGTTCTGCAATAATGTACGTCATCCTATTCCTCCTAGCGATAACGCTTCACCCCTGCCATGCAGCCTCAAATTCGCCATATGGCGCATCTCTATCTTTTCACCTTTGCAAAGCCGATCTCGGCCACGCGGGTCACCGAGGTCATTCCGCCACGGACACCCGGCCGAGTGTGGCGAGTCAGTCCTTCCCTGCGCCTGCGGATTCTCTCTAGTACATGTTTCTCCATCTCTGCAGGCCCGAGAAATTCCCGCACGGTGTATCCACAGACCTGGCAGCGCTTATAAAAGTAGGGCCATCCCCACTCCCCACGTTCCATTCTCCCTGTCCGCTTCATTTTCTCAAGACAGCACGCGCTAGGAGATGGGGGAGAAACAATCTCCCGTGGATACCGATCTTTCGGTTTCGTGTCTGGATCATAACGGACAATCGTCATCAAAATACACCCCTCTTCGGTCACCGTAAAGCTCCCTGCCTGAAGAGATCGCACACCGCGTTCTGAATTAGGTCAA
>JBFHXD010000227.1:0-2419 GCA_041599135.1 Methylomirabilales bacterium (SeqCode)
ACCGGCCATGCGATTCTGGTGGCCGCAGACGCGGTGGAGGAACCGTTTGCCGCCATCAACGCCGACAATTTCTATGGGATTAACGCCTTTGCTTTGTTAGGGGATTATCTCAGCAGAATGCGGGATCTTGATTCGGATGACTATGCGATGGTGGGATTTGTGCTCCGGGAAACGCTTTCTGCATTTGGGAGTGTGTCCCGAGCAGTCTGCCAAGTCGATGCCCAAGGCTTCCTGGAAAGCATAGTTGAGCTGACCGGGATCGAATTGGATGGGGGCCGGGCCAGGTACAATGACGAGTCTGGCAAGACGTACTTCCTATCCGGAGATGAGATCGTGTCGAGGAATATGTGGGGGTTTACCCCGTCGATCTTTGAGCACCTCAGGCGTCAGTTGGCCGATTTCTTGCGAGAGCAGGGTACCGATACAGAATCCGAGTTTTTACTCCCCACCGTGATGGGGGCGCTCATCGGAAAGCGTCAGGTACGAGTGAAGGTCTTGCCGGGCAGCGAGCGGGGTTTTGACATCACCTACTCAAAAGATAAACCCATTGTGGTCAAAAAAATCCGGAATCTCATCGCTCAGGGAGTGTATCCGGAACGGCTTTGGGTCTAAGCGAACCGTCAGTACGAGAGTGACCGAAACACGTGAACGAATCATCCTATGACATCGCGATCGTCGGGGGTGGGATCATCGGGCTGGCAACCGCCCTGGCCTTGTCCGAGCAGGCCCCGGAGTGGCGGCTTGCCGTGCTGGAAAAGGAAGCAAGTCTGGCTGTCCACCAGAGCAGTCACAACAGCGGGGTGATCCATGCCGGTATCTACTATACGCCGGGCTCGTACAAAGCGTGTCTCTGCGTCGAGGGGGTGAAGCTGATGCTGACCTTCTGCGATATGTATGGGATCAGGTACGAGCGCTGCGGCAAAGTCATCGTTGCGACCTCCCCTGACGAACTGCCTCGCCTCGCCCGTCTCTATCAGCGGGGAGTAGCGAACGGCGTGGCGGGTTTGGAGCGGATCGGGCCGGAACGGGTCCGGGAGATTGAACCCCACGCCAATGCGCTGGCGGCCATCTACTCGCCTGCGACCGGGATCGTCGACTTTGGTAAGGTGTCTATGACGATGGCCAGCGTCCTGCAGGGCCGGGGAACGGCCATACTCACCGGGGCGCGCGTCGAGCGGATCGCCCATGCGGACGGAGGGGTCGTGCTCGAAACCCCGTTGGGGCCCGTCCGAGCCCGGGCTTTGATCAATTGCGCAGGTCTGCATGCCGACCGCCTCGCCCGGTTAATGGGCGTGCGGACCGACGTTCAAATCATTCCCTTCCGGGGAGAGTACTACAACTTGATCGCAGAGCGGCGACACCTCGTCCGGGGACTTATCTACCCAGTTCCCGATCCCGCCTTTCCTTTCCTCGGGGTCCACTTCACCCGGACGATCGATGGGGGCGTCGAGGCTGGACCGAATGCCGTCCTCGCCTTCGCGCGTGAGGGCTACACATACTGGCACATTCGGCTCGGTGACGTCGCCGGGATGCTCGCTTATGCTGGCCTTTGGCGAATGGTGAGGCGCTACTACCGGATGGGATTCTATGAGCTCTACCGGTCGCTCAGCAGGTCGGCATTCGTTCGAGCTCTGCAGCGCCTGGTTCCGAATATCAGAGCTGCCGACATCGTGCCAGGTGGTTCCGGCGTCCGGGCCCAGGCAGTCGAGCAGGATGGGGCCCTGGTCGATGACTTTCGAATCGTCGAGACGCCCAAAGCCATCCACGTCCTGAATGCGCCCTCTCCTGCGGCGACCGCATCGCTGGCGATCGGTCGGCATATTGCCGATCTGGCGGCGCGGACATTCATCTAATTGCAGTTTTCAGTCGGCAGCAGTTCGGTGATAGATCAGCCGGACGGCTTGCGTCCTACGAGGGTCAGCGCTTGCCCATGTACCTGGTTGTCACGCGGCTGGGAGAGGGCCGGGCGTTGCGCCACCAGTTCGACTACTTCAAAGCCCGCAGCGCGAATCGCCTCGAAATAGGCGTTCTCCTCTAATGCAGTGGCGACGCAGCTACAC
Organism: Methylomirabilales bacterium (SeqCode); assembly: GCA_041599135.1. Lineage (GTDB taxonomy): Bacteria > Methylomirabilota > Methylomirabilia > Methylomirabilales > CSP1-5 > CSP1-5. The sequence goes on from JBFHXD010000227.1 coordinate 2,061, forward strand.
ACCGGCATCCCCTGCACCGCCTGGGAGATGAATGCGCGTGGACCCTGCAGGACGATGTCCGCGACCGCAAACCTGCCCCCCGGCTTCAGGACGCGGTAGATTTCCCGGTACACAGCGGCTTTGTCCGGTGAGAGATTGATGACGCAGTTGCTGAGCACCACGTCGGCTGCGGCAGTGGCCAAAGGTAGGGACTCAATGTCGGCCTGAACGAACTCCACTTGCGCGTAGTCGTCCCTGTCCGGGGTGGTACGAGCACGCTCGAGCATCTCGGCGGTCATGTCAACACCGATCACCCGACCCGACGTTCCCACGTCGTTGGCGGCCAGAAAAACGTCCATGCCGGCGCCGCACCCCAGGTC
>JBFHXD010000228.1:0-2411 GCA_041599135.1 Methylomirabilales bacterium (SeqCode)
ACTCCAGTCAAATGGCAAGTCACTGAGGGACATCCGTGAGTACATTGATGGTAATTATGGGAAATACGGGCCCGCTACCCCGACCCCGCTCGCACCGGGATGATTCCCCGGAGCTGGTCTGTGGATTATTCCGGCGCACTTAAGCGAGCCACATACCGGCGCGTGCGGGCCTCCGGGTGAAAGGGCGTGGATTGAAAAAAATAGGATTGTGCCTCGTCTTGCTTTTGGTCCCGCTTCCCGCGATTGCCGGCCACGAGAAGGCCGCCGCCCGGCTGGGCATCCCCTTGGTCGTCGGTGAATACCTCCACCAGTTCGGCGGCATGCGTATCACGCTTAACCGCTTCTGCGGGCCAATGATGCCCTGCAAGGCGCTCGTTGCCTTCTACGATACCGAGGATGAGTCCTCCTGGGTGGGCACGGCTACGTTCGAGCTCAACGACGACGGCTCCTTGGGCAGGCTCCTGATTTTCCAGTTCCCGGATGGTCAGCGGTGGGAGTACCCGGGGGAGAAGTCAGCGCCAAAGCAGCCCATCTCGAAGTCTCCACAAAAATAGGTCCCAAAGCCGACGGACAGGATTGTCAGCGGCAACCCTGACAACGAAGGTTTATTCATTGATAGGGAAAGAGGGTGTCCGCCTTCTGACTCGCCCATTCGCAAGCCCCCTCGATGAAGCAAAACGCCCCCCCCAAGCCACGCTGGACCGGGAGGGCGTTTGCGTGATTTGTGTCGGCCTGGTCCTGCCCTTTAAAGTTTGACCAGCTTCTTCTGCAGGATCGCGTCGACCAGTGCGTTCCACTCGGGCTTGGCAATGGCCACCTGATTGTTGGCCTCACCGATCCGGACCGTCTCTTCGTAGACCTCGACGACCGGACAGGCGTCGCAGGCGGGGCAGAGGCTCACGATCTGTTTGGCTTCCACCTTTCTCACCTCCTTTTCTGGGAAGGGGCGACGGCGTTACGTGTAAGTCATGGATAGGGACTGACTCGATGCACTGGCAGACCTCGTTTGGGCCCAGGTGAGTGGGACTCTTCCGCGTCGACCAACGCCGCCGATACCGCTCGAGCCGTGTCTTCATGTCCTGCAGCATCCGGATCTGCCCCTCCAGCACCCGGGCCTTCTCTCCCGCCCACCGTATGACGGCGTCGCAGGGAGCCTTGCGAGACTGAGCCAGATCGAAAATCTGCCGTATCTCGGCCAGCGTGAACCCGAGACTTTGGGCCTTCCGGATGAACAGGACACGCTCTAAATTGGTCTCCGTGTAGCGGCGGTAGTTGGTATGTGTCCGCCCGGCCGGAGAAATAATCCCCAGGGACTCCCAATAGCGAAGCGTCTTCGAAGAGACCCCCGCTTCCTCAGCCAACTGCCGGATACTGAGCGTCCGTTCGCCCATTTTTACCTCCCGATTGACAGGGTAAACCTTGCCCTTAGGGGAAGGATCAAGAATTTTTTCGCCTTCGTCACAACAGAGCAGAAGAGATTGTGATGGTGAGAAAGATAGCTAAGAGAGGGAAGAGGACGTAATCCAAATAACCGGTGAGAGCGGCCAGTCCTAGAAGGCCTAAGGTCCAGGGAAGGAGAGGGGTGAAACAGCAGATTGCGGTGACGATTGTTCCCCAGAGCCCTGTTTTAAACCATCGACCCCTTTCCATCTCTCCTTCAGCTAACTCCTGGCTTCGCAGGCTTTGCTCCCGGAGCTTCGCATCACCCCTTCATGATCGACGACATCAAAGACCACACCATCTGAGGGAAAAGGGCAAATACCACTTCAATCGCTAAGATCAGTGATGCCACAAGCAGTAGAGTGAGGTTTGTTCGGGCCCCCGCCATAGCGCAGGCCAGGGTGGCGCACCGCCGCCTCTCCCGGAAGTACACGTAGTAACCTGTGCCGACCGCGAGAAGCCCGAGCGGGAGCAGGACAGCCCGATACTGCATGGTGGTTGCCATGAACGCACCAGTGCCGACGCCGAGCAGGATTACGGCAAACGGCAAGAGGCAACATAGGGATGAAATCAATGCGCCGCCGAAGCTGATCAGACCCGATTTAAGATGCGATAGTTTCATGGTTTCGCGGACGCTAGCCGATGCCGAGGAGTCCCTCGATCCTTTCCCGGTCGAAGCCCACGATCACCTCGCCATCGATGACCGTAACTGGGGTTGCTCGGAACCCTAACTTCAGCAATTCCTCCAGCGCCTGCTGATCTTCCTGGATGTTCTTCGCGACGAATTTCACACCCTTCTGAGAAAGGAACTCTTTCTCTTGGTCACAAAAGCTTCAGTCTGGCTGGGTATAGACGATCACCTGCTTCGCCATGATCTCCTCCTCTCCTGCCATCCATGCTCTTTAATAAAAGCACCCCGCCTCTGGCTCAAGTCAGGTCAGGAGCGAGCCAAAGATTTCCTGTCCGGCCTC
>JBFHXD010000229.1:0-2391 GCA_041599135.1 Methylomirabilales bacterium (SeqCode)
GAACCTTGATGTTATAAAGCAACTGGTCCTCCTTGGGACTGGCATCAAGCGGCGGGCTGGATGCCTTTCTTCTAGATACGGGCCAGTAAATTTCTAACGACTCAGTTGCTCTACTACCGCGCCAACGGCAGTGATAAGCCAGAAACCAATGGCTCCGAGAAGGACGGTGGGGATTCCTACGACCAGATAGCTAGAAATGTGGCTCTTCATGGAAACCTCCTCTGCTGCTGATTTAGGTACGTCTGAAGAGGTGCCGGAGGTGATCCTGCAACTATCCCTAACTCGACGATCGCGGTGGGGATCCTGGCTGACATCAAGCCGGTACAACATGCATGTGCATGGTTAGTACTCGGTCTTGTAGGGCTTCCCGGAGAGCTGGCGGATAAGTTCGGCCACCTGGTTTGGATTGAGGGTCACCCTCCGCTCCTTGTGCCTCCCCATTCCCTCCTCTGACGGGTCCGTCCATTGGACGACGACGTCCACGGTGTCGTCATTGTTGCCGTTGGCGGGGTCCACGAACACTCGGTTGTCGCAATTCGACGTTCCACATTCACAGCGGGTCATGACAACCTCCTACGCGAACAGGAATGGGATGCTGGTCGCAACCAGGGCGAATCGGACGGTGGCGTTGCGAAGGACGGCTGCGAGTCCCCACAGCAGGAGGAATTCCCCGCCGCCTCCGCAGGCACAAAAGAGCGTGGTGCTGCGAGTCTTCATGTGTGGTACCTTTCTGTAGTAGGGTTTGATGCTGTTAAATACCGGACTGGCGACGCACGATTCCGTCGATCTTGTGCCGAAGGGCACGGATGTATTCCCTCTCCTCTCGGACCATCCAATGGCTCTCGCCCAGACGGCGAATGTACCCTTTCAGGTTCTGTTCGCACTTAGCCAGATGTGCTCGGAGCTTGGTCAGGTCCTCGGTTGTGACGGACATGGGATCCTCCTTTAGGCGAATGCCTTCTCCAGATTGCCCCAGCGGATCTCACGGACGGTCTTGGCCGGGAGGCCCAACTGGGCGGAAAGCTTGTGCATGTACTGGTGACAGGTCCGGTGACAGACTTCGAGATTATCGATGTGGTTGTGATCCCTGTTCTCGTCCACGTGGTGGATGGTGTAGGGGTCACGCTCACGCCCGAACGCCTCGAAGTCGGTGCGCCCGACAGCCTGACCACACCAGTAACACTGGGGTTCGTAGGTGTTCACGTACCAAGCCAAGATCTCCCTCATCCGAGCAATCCTGGCCTCAGGCCCGCCGTCCTGAGGGACGACGGGCGGAGTGGCCGGGCTGTACTTGGCTTCGAAGTGGGAGATGAACTCCTTGAGGCGACGGATGCGAGAGGAATACTGCATTACTTCACCTCCGCGAGCTGCTTCGCCACGTGGCTGGGGGCGTAGAACCGGATGAACCGGAAGATGTGCCGGGACGAGAGCTGAAGCGGGGACTTGCCCGCCGTGTGCTGAACGCCCCACGTCCAGATCATCAGCCCTCGGATCAGGCCCTTCGCCTCCTCGGACACGGGCTGGCCCGGGATGAATCCCAGGATGCCCAACATCTGAAGCTTCCTCTCGTGCTCGGACGGATACTTGTTACGACGCTTCATAAAGACCTCCGCATAAAAGGGACACGCGAAACGGAGCGGACACAGCGTCCGCCCGCCGTATCCTACCAGCGCCATCAAGCCGCCGGAATCACCCCCGAGCTGCATATGCGACGAGTGCGGCCTTGATGACACGGATCGCCCCCGACTTACCAATCAATTGGGGAGAATCCTATCCGCAGCAACAGGCCCGGGATGAGACGGTATCAGTCCGAGGAGCAATGTGAAGAAAACCCCTCTCCTGTAACGGGAGTGCGGTCTTATTTGCGGGTCTCGCGTCCGGCGTAGTCTCGGTTTGACCGACGAGTCAGCTGCTTTCCTAGCACGAGAGTGCGGTCTTATTATCGTCGGCACGAGATTTGCTGTTATTGAAATTACCCTGTGTGGTACTAGGTTCCTACAAGTTCCTGGCGCCCCAGGCGAGTAGGAACCGGCTCGGCCTGTCCGGTGGGATTTGACAAAGATGTGCATGTTGTCCTGCTTGATGCGGACATTGAGATACCCAGCGCCCCGCTTGATGCCAGCCACCAAGCCCATCATGCATGCACATGAGGAACCTGCACCACCCTGCTATCTTCCGGAAATCCTCAGATTCCCGAGTTTCACCCTTTGTTTTTTGGGTCGGTTGGGTTAAATCCGACCACTTCAGATTGTAGGTGCCCAGGCACCCTGGCCAAGGTCGTCGTTTCAGACCTCCAATGTTACGGGACTCTGCGGATCCCGCCAGGGTGCGAGGACGAAGATCTCTTGCCGTTCAGGCGTGGGTGACCCAAGGGGGTGAGCACCGGAGCGC
>JBFHXD010000230.1:0-2379 GCA_041599135.1 Methylomirabilales bacterium (SeqCode)
CTATCCCGGAGATCGACCACTGGCTGCGACGACGCGTTCGGATGTGCTATTGGAAGCAGTGGCGACTGTGCCGCACCAAGGTGCGAGAGTTGTTAAAGCTTGGCACATCGCGCCGTGCGGCCATCTCGGTCGGCTTGAGCCGTAAGGGACCCTGGAGGCTTTCCCGCACCCTGGCGACACAAACCGGAATGACCAATCAATGGCTCAAGGATCAAGGGCTCGTATGTGTCAAAGAGCTGTGGGTGAACCTTCATTATCCGGTTAAGGCCCGATAGGCTTTGTGAACCGCCTAGTGCGGACCCGCATGCTAGGTAGTGTGGGGGCCGGGGGAGAAACACCCCCGGCTACCCGATGTGCGCCAGGCATGGCGCGCAGCGCCGTGAGGGCGCTGGCAACTGGAAGGCGAAAGCCGACCAGGAAGTGACTTGAGGGTGAAAGTCCCTTGGAGACCTTGATGACAGGAACTCTTAGCCGAACAGCAAGGGTGCCCATCGCGAGGTGGGATCTGAAGGAAGCTGCAGGCAAACTTCCGACCCGAGGCACACGAATCGCATGTGAGGCCTTGCAGCGTGGGCGAGGAAGCGTCGGTGTCCGAAGCCCGATGTCATCCGGAACGCTGTGGGGTATATGCGGCGGGGATGGAAGGAAGGTCACGCGTCTTACCCTGGGAGCTCTGTCCACCTGCCACAGGCTAGAGAGGCCGAGAGGTTTCTCGATGGGTGGGCAGAAGTCAGCAGAGGGCGATAAGGATCGTCGTAGCGGTCCGAGGCCCGAACACGTGAACCCGGCCCGATGCCACGACCTCGTGTGCCGAAGGAGGCGCTGATATGGGAGCAGAGAAGCTCCAACGACCCGGGAAGGAGGCGGCCGGAAGTCGCCATGAGCCCGGAGTCGTGCGTCAAGCGGAACCGGCGGAAGGGGAGCCCATCGAGCCACAGACCCACAAGTTGATGGAGGAGGTGCTACGCCGAGAGAACCTTATTGCCGCCTTAAGACGGGTTCAGGCTAACCAAGGAGCCCCGGGCGTCGACGGGATGACCGTAGACGAGCTCCCGAACTTCCTACGCCAAACCTGGGCCGAGATTCGAGAGCAGCTCCTGAATGGGACGTACGTTCCGGCACCCGTGCGTGCGGTGTATATACCGAAGCCGGGAGGCGGAACGCGCATGCTCGGGATACCAATCGCCCTTGATCGATTCATCGCGCAGGCGACCCTGCAGGTATTGGGGCCGATTTTCGATCCGGGATTTTCGCAGCGCAGTTATGGCTTCCGACCGGGTCGCAGTGCCCACCAAGCCCTGGAGCAAGCTTGTCGCGACATGGCCGATGGCTATCGCTGGGTCGTGAATCTGGACCTGGAGAAATTTTTCGACAGCGTCCACCACGATATCGTGATGAGCCGGTTAGCGCGTAAAGTCAAGGACAAACGACTCCTGAAGTTAATCCGACGTTATCTGAATGCAGGCATCATGCAAGAGGGGTTGGTCGGTCAGCGCGAGTCTGGGATGCCCCAAGGCTCCCCGCTCTCCCCGCTCCTGTCGAATATCCTCTTGGATGATTTCGACAAGGAGTTGGAACGTCGAGGACACCGTTTCTGCCGCTACGCGGATGATGCCAATGTGTACGTCCGCAGCCGGCGTGCGGGGTTACGGGTCATGGCGTCTCTGACACAATTCCTGGCGGGTCGCCTTCGTCTGAAGGTGAACCGAGCCAAGAGCGTCGTGGATCGCCCGTGGAAATGTGTGTTCCTGGGCTACACGGTGACCCAGAACCGTCAGCCTCGGTTGAAGCCCGCACCAAAGTCCGTTCAGCGGGCCAAGGACCGGATTCGTCAGATTACCCAAAGGGGACGAGGACGAAACATCCGTGTGGTGATTGAAGAGATCAATCGCTTCACGCGTGGATGGATCGGCTACTTTCGACTCTCCCGTGTGAAAATTCAGATCGATATGTTGGACCAATGGATTCGTCGGCGCTTGCGCAAAATCTTGTGGGAGCAATGGCGCAAACCAAAGACCCGCTGTCGAAAGCTGATCGCACTGGGGCTTGAGGCGGACCGTGCCCGCAAGGCAACGGCAACAGGCCTTGGAGCCTGGTGGAATGCCGGGGCCTCGCACATGCATGCGGCCGTTAACAATCGCAGGCTGGCCGAATGGGGACTCCGGAGCCTACTCGATTAACTCCGGGCCATGCAGCGGTCTACGTGAACCGCCGTGTACGGCTCCGTACGCACGGTGGTGTGGGAGGTCGGGAGGGGCGACTCTCCCTCCTACCCGATTAGCCGCTCAGTCGTCCTGTATCAATCATAAACTTATGGATTGCTTTACCTCCATTGGCGTCTAATCCAAACATCGTTTGCATGAAGACGTAGTCAACACC
>JBFHXD010000231.1:0-2375 GCA_041599135.1 Methylomirabilales bacterium (SeqCode)
TGCCGCGCGCCCGCTCCTTGGCCGGCAGGATTTCGAGACAGGTAGTCCACCAGCCGGTTCGGATGGTCTCGACAAACTCTGGCGGCAGATCCTCTTGCTCCATCTCCCGCGCTAATCTTTCGTGGTCGTAATGGAATGGAACAAACTCCACCTCGAGGTCATCCCCGGCCGTCAACAACGTGTACCAGACATTCATGTGACCGTCGTTCTCCGGTCGGCCAATGGTCCCGACGTTAATGACGTGTCGGTCTCCACCGAGGGCCCGGTGCCATTTGATCCCGGTGTGGGTGCAAAGGATGATATCGGTCTCGAAGTCCCGGCAGAACTTTTCCAGGAGGCAGTTGGGTGAGGTGCTCTCCCACAGGAACTCGTTGATACGCCGGGGAGAGCCGTGACACATGAGAACGCGGTACTGGCCAAGTTTCACCCGCCGGTGTGTCGGAAGCATTCCGAGCCAGGCCTTGTTCTCAGGCGAGGTCTTGCGAAAGGTGTATTCGTAGCTCAGCCGGGCGAAGTAGTTGTCCCGAGGATCCGTGTAGCCGCACTGACAGTCATCGAGCCCGGTGGCGAGCGACTGATCGTAATTGCCCTGGATGGTGAGGACCTTCCCATTCCTCAACAGGGGGAAGACACGATCCGGGTGTGGGCCAAACGCCCCCATATCCCCAAGACAGAAAATGGCCTCGACCCCTCGCTGCCTGATATCTTCCAACGCGGCCTCGAGGGCGAGATAGTTGCTGTAGATCCCCCCGAAGACCGCGATACGCCTATACTCCGTCAGTTGAGAGTCGAGAGTCGAGAGTTGAGAGTTTAGTTTTTGCATGTCATTCCTGTTTCGTAGCACGTCACACATGCCGCGTGGTAGAGATTGCAGGGTTTCATGGCTTCCCTCAGGCTTTTCTCGGACAAGCGCGCTCCGGGTAGCCCGGCGAGAATCGGACAGGCATACACGCCTCCGTCAGCCACCACGCGAGTTTCCGAACACTGGAGTATCGAAAAATCAAAGCCCTGAAGCATTTCCGGGGTAACGAGAGGTCCTCCCTCTTGCTCCATCCGTCCGGTGGGGAGGACCGGCATGATCTTGACCCGAGGCTTGGCGACGCCGAGCGAGAGGAGGAAGTCTCGAAATCGCTCATACATCCCGGTCCCCTCTGGCAGTTCGTCCCTCAAGATCTCCGTCGCGGTGACAATGGGGAGGAGCCCGCGGCTGTACAGGAGCTGCAGCGCTCGGACGGCTTTCGCAAATGCCCCCTTTCCTCGGATGCGATCATTCTTGTCTGGATCCACATCATCAATGCTGATCCGGATCTCGAGGGAGTAGGGAGAGGTGTGGGCCAGTGCCGCCAGATCGTCCGCAACCTGATCTGTAATCAAAGTGCCGTTGGTGAGGACGGTCGTGGGTGTAACCTCCAAGGCGTGGGCGATGAGGATCAGCATGTCCTTGTGGAGGAAAGGCTCTCCTCCGGTGTAGTAGATCTCTTTGATGCCGAGGTCAGCCGCCTCCTTGATGTACCGGATCGCCTTGTCAGTTTCCAGGCTCTTGAGCCAGGGGTCCACAGGACCGCTGCTGTTGAGACAGTGGGTGCAGGTGAGGTTGCACCATGTGCCGGTCACCTGGATCCAGAGCGTGCTCAGCTCCAAAAGAGGTGCGGTCGGAATCGTCATCGTTCTATATCCCTCAAGAGGCTTAGGCGAGCGTATCTTACCTCGGCCGCACGCGCAAAGGCCCAGGGAAGCAGATAGAGTCCCGTGCAGAGGAGGAGGCCATACAGGTTCACCCCAAGCAGCATGGCATAGTGTCCGTTCCCGATCGCGAGCGCGTGAGGAATCCATCCCAACGTGTAGAGGACGCCAAGTCCAAGCCCGGTCCAGAAAGCCAGATGGAACGAGGCCCGCGGTACGGACGGAAGGAAGTGGAGGATAAAAATGGGTGCCAGCCCCATCACCATAGTTCCACTGATAGTGGTGGCCTGGAGGATAGAAGCCCCGGCAAAGAGGGGAAGGTTCCCGAGGAGCGCGATGGCCACCATGGCTACTTTTCCGATGCTGACCCGTCCCTTCCACCGCTGGAATCCTAGGGCGGCCACATCGACCCCGGCTTCTTTGGAGATAGAGCTGAGCGTCGAGTCCAGGGTGGAGCCAGCCGAGCAGAGCATGATGACATTCATTGCAAAGAGAACGCCGAGGCCGAAGGACGACGCCACGACCCGAGGCGCATCATCGGTAAAAGCCAGTCCCTGCTTAAAGGCGTAGATGCCGATGAAGCTAGAAAAGAGAATGAACAGAATCCCACCTGCCCCCGCTGCCCAAAAGGCAGGAACCGTCACTCGGCGGTCCGAAATGAAAGCCCGGTCCGTCAGGACGGGGTCATGGAA
>JBFHXD010000232.1:0-2371 GCA_041599135.1 Methylomirabilales bacterium (SeqCode)
GCACCCGTGGGTTGCGTCGAGCCTGTACCGGGCGTTCGTGCAAGCCAAGGAGATCTGTTATCGGGATCTGAGCGATACTCTGGAGCGGTTGCGCTATACAGTCCCATGGTTGGATACGCACGTGGAGGAACTCTGGAAAACCATGGGGCAGGACTTCTGTCCGTACCGCCTCAAGGCAAATCAGCACGCCCTTGAGACCTACATCCAATACCTTGCCGAACAGCACCTTATCGATCGCAAGCCGGCGTGTGAGGAGCTGTTTGCCCGCAACGCCTTGGATTGATCCTCGCCCGTACACTAAGTCCCATGATCGAATAGGAAAGTAATGCAGACCAGAAAGCCATGTGACATCCTCGTCATCGGGGGCGGGGGAGCCGCCCTAAGGGCCGCCATTGCGTCGCGAGAGCTGGTCTCTGACGTAGTCCTGTGCTGTAAGGAGGAGGCCGGCCGGAGCGGCAGCACCATGTACGCCGGCTGCTCGATGATCGCGGCCCTTCCCACGGATCCCTCTGGGGCCCTTGAGAACCACTTCAAAGAGACGATGGCCGTCGGCAAGTTCCTGAATGACGAGGCATTGGTCGAGGAACTGGTGATGCACGCCGGCGTGGAAATCCCGCACCTCGAAAATTTTGGGATCAAGCTGCATATCAAGAGGGGAGACTTCCTCCTGGGCAAGGGCCCGGACGCCGTGCTCCCGAGCGGCGTGGAGCCGGATTACGCCGGCTACGACTTTGTCGTGCGGGGGATGGCGTTGACGCGTCCCCTCGCAGTCGAAGCCGGCCGCCGCGGTGTGCAGATCGAGAATCATGTTGCCATCATCAGGTTGGTCCTTCATGAAGGAGAAGTCTATGGGGCCGTCGGGGCGGATCTGAAGACCGGGGAGCTGTTGCTTTTTCCCGCACGGGTGGTCGTCCTCGCGAGTGGCGGGGGGGCCTGGCTGTATGCCCAAACGTCGAACAGCCCCGATCTCACCGGTGATTCGTTCGCCCTTGCCCTGGAGGCAGGGGCAACGCTGCGTGATATGGAGTTCGTGGAGTTCAACCCGTGTCGTCTGCTGTATCCCGACATGCCTACGAACCTGCCACCGGATCTCTTCAGTTATGGGGGGGTCTTACGGAACGGGGCAGGAGAGCGCTTCATCCTCAAGCATAACCCCAAGGGCGAAGAGGCGTCATTCCGAGAGGACATGCCCCGCCTCCTTGCCGCAGAGGTTGAGGAGGGGCGGGGTATCCAAGGGGGTGTGTGGCTGGATGCCACCGCGGTTCCGATGGAGGTGTGGGAGGATCGGTACCCGTTTCTCTACCAGGCCCTCAGGCAGCACGGTGTTGATCCGCAGAAGGAGTTCCTCGTCTTTGGCGTGCGGGCCAATCTCTTCGCAGGTGGGGTCAAGGTGGGGATCCGGGGAAGGACGGAACTGCCCGGTCTGTTCGCCGCGGGCGAGGCAATCGGTGGCGTGCACGGCGCCAAGCGCTTTGGGGGAAACTCCGTGGCGCACGCCATCGTCTCCGGGGCGCTGGTCGGGAGAGAAGCCGCCGAGGAAGCCAAGCGGCGGAGGCGTGTTCCGAATCTTTCCGCAGCGTCCGTGCCGCGCTTTGTCGAACGCTCGGGTCCCACCGGGATCGCCGATATCGAGAATCGACTCCGCCAGATGATGTGGGAGGACGTCGGACTGATCCGCTCAGAGCAAGGACTGCGCTCGGCGCTCGAGGTGATCCAGTCATATCAAAAGGCGTTGGCAGAGTGTGGGCTGGCCTCGCGGCATGACCAGATCAGGGCCCTGATGCTCACCGGAATGTTACTCACCGCCGAGACTGTGACTCGCTCGGCGCTGTGCCGGCAGGAGAGTCGGGGACCTCACTACCGGGATGACTTCCAGACCCAGGATCGATCCTGGGTCGGAAGTGTTGAGGTACGACAATCAAAATCAGGCCTGGATGTGGCCTTTACAGCGAAGGAGAAGAGAACGTCATGACTGAGCCAAAGATTTTCCGCGGTGCCTTTGAAACGACCGGGACGCCCCGCTTCGTCATGTACACGATTCAGAAACTCGGGCTCGACGTAAAGCACGGCTTCAAGCTGGAAATCAGCTATGCGGTCGACCAGGTCCTCAAGGACTTGGAGTCGGTCGAGGTGGCACTGCAAGACAAGACCGCAGACCTGATCGACATTGACTGGATCTCTATAGCCCGCGAGCGCGCGCACGGCGCCCCCATCGTCGCCTTCTTCCCGTACGGCCAGACGGTCGGGTCTCTCGTCGTTCGGTCGGACAGCGCTATTCGGGACCTGAAAGATCTGAAAGGGCGACGCATCGGTGTCGTCCGGGTCATGGACAAGAATTGGGTCATCGCACGAGCCTTCTGTCGCAAGTTCC
>JBFHXD010000233.1:0-2366 GCA_041599135.1 Methylomirabilales bacterium (SeqCode)
CAGACCCTGAGTGAGAGAAACAAGGAGTTGGCACAGCTCTCTATCACTGACAGCCTGACCGGGCTCTATAACCGAAAACACTTGATGGAGACCCTTGGGAATGAAACGGCCCGGGGCCGGCGGCACAAGCGCCTCTTTTCGGTATTAATGATCGATATTGACCACTTCAAAGAGTATAACGACACTTTGGGCCACCTCGCCGGTGACGACCTGCTGACCAAAATGGCGTCCATCTTTCAAGAAACAATCCGCAGCGTCGATTATGCGGCGCGCTATGGCGGTGAGGAGTTCCTCATCATGCTTCCAGAAACAGGACTGGAAGGCGCCTTGGAATTTGCTGAACGTCTTCGCACTCGGGTCGCCAGTGAAACGCTTGGCGACGGGAAGAAACGGGGGATCACCGTCAGCATCGGCGTGGCGGGATTTCGAGAGCACGGCACGACGCCAGAGTCCCTTATCGCGAGCGCCGATGCCGCGCTGTATCAGGCCAAGCGGCGTGGGCGCAACCGGGTGGCTCGTGCCACTGCGAAACGGGAAGAGAAAGCGAAACAGCAGGCGTGATCCATCAGTGTCTTTCTATCGTTCACCCACCAGGGTCTGATAGATCCAGCCGCCCCGGCCATCCGCATCTTTCACTCGCACCCACTCATCCTTATACGAATGACCGAAGAGCGGAGTGCCCTTCTCCAGCGTGAACAGGACTTCGAAATCGAGACCGGGCCCCTCCCTCACATTGCTTTTCGCCAACACCAGCAGGGGGAGCGGCAAGGCGAACAAAACCTCGCCGGAAACCATCGCTATTTTCTCTCGGCCCATTAACCGCCCCCATCCAATGTTCACGAGGCCCTTCGCCTGGCTGGCGAGATAAAGGGCTCCACCGTAATTATGCTTTTTGAATTCCTGGGCACTCATTTTCAAGAGATGCTCGGCCTCGATGACTTCTGGCCCGTCCGTATGGCCGGCCGTCCTGAGGGCTTTCAAGGCGATCTCCGCTTCTGCCATGTTAGAGGCTGCCTCCGCCTTGCTTTCCAGGCTGTGCAGTTTTGCCTTGGCCCGCACCACCTCTTGAACGGCCTCGTCGTATTTTTTCTGCAGCGCTTTGATCTGGGTTTCTTTCTCTACAAGGGTCAGCTTGAGCTTGGCGATGTTCCTTGACTCGGCCCCCAATGCCATTCCTTCATCAGGGATCAGCGTGCCCTCCTGCTGCGACGTTGTCGCGGCGCATGCAGACAGGAGGATGCCAGACATGAGGAGGGAAAATACAACGTACACACCAGGCCGGTAACATCTGAACAGATACGTCCCGGACATGTTCTCCCCCTTGGCGCCTGGGCTATTCCTTCTACCCTCCGCCGAAGCTCCGGATTTGAGTAAAGAGCAAAATTTGTACCAGTTCGTTCGAGCGTGAGATTAAAGAACAGGGGGGACTTTCAGGGGTGTGCTTTAAACCGCACAGACCTCCAGTATGACTCGGCCTGCGATTTGGTGTGCTGGCTGTTGATCTGTATCCGGATGGCCCGGACCTCTTCCGGCTCGCTCCCAAAGAGCTTTTTGTAGTCCTCGACCACGTTCCGCGTCTCGCTGATCCACTTCCCCAGCTCGATGTTCCCGGATCGAACCACGACGGCATTGATTGTCAAAAATGGAGCGAACGCAGGAGAGGGGACCTGTGCCATGGTCCCCACGGGAGCGGTGCTGTCCCAGATATAGGCGATGGCCTCTTTCCGGAACATGCCCCACTTAAAGACCACAAACAGTTGAGCGGCCTGGTCGTCCGTGGCCCCATTACGGAAATCTCCCCCGTTGGGCAGCTCGGTAACCTTCCATTGCCACTCCAGGTAGGGGGTCTTCGTGAGGTCGATTCCCACCTCCTTGTCGAGAGAAAAAGAGGAGAAATTGCTCCGGAGCTTGAGTGCCTGGCTATCCCCGTCAGGGACCAGGGCAAGGTCCGCTTTGCCTTCCTTTTCCTTCAGCTCCCATCCCTGTGGAACCGGGTCCTCCGCTTGGACGAAGTCAACGACGACCACCTCTTGGGCCCGGACCGCAGTCACCGGGAGTAACCCCAGGGTCAGCAGTCCGACGGCGACCCAAGTACGGCTGAACCATCCTTTTGCAAGGCGTCCCATCTGTTGCCTCTCTCCTATAGGATCAGACGTACCGCAGGCCGGAGTATTCTCGATTCGTAATTGGGACTGCCTTCACGGGTCGACCTTTACCCCTTTCCAGAAGGCGGTGTAACCTTTGAGATGTTGCGCAGCCTCCTTGGGTGAGGCGTAATACCACGCGGCGTCCTTATTGATCTGTCCCTCCACCACGATGTCGTAATAGTTCGCCTCCCCTTTCCACGAGCAGGTGGTGTGCTTGTC
>JBFHXD010000234.1:0-2349 GCA_041599135.1 Methylomirabilales bacterium (SeqCode)
GCCGCACGTGCGAGATGGGGGATATACTCCCGCTCGCCGCCAGACGCGACGCCGGCTCCTCCCGGAAGCTGGACGCTATGGGTGGCATCAAAGATGACTGGGTAGCCCAGGGCCCGCATCATCGGCAAGGCCCGCATATCCACCACCAGGTTGTTATATCCGAAGCTCGTTCCTCGTTCGGTGATCAAGAGCCGGTGATTGCCGGTGGAAACCACTTTTTCCACTACCCGGGCAACCTCCCCTGGTGAGAGAAACTGTCCCTTCTTCACGTTCACGGCCCTGCCGCTCTGTCCCGCAGCCAGGAGAAGATCCGTCTGTCGGCAGAGGAAAGCCGGGATCTGTAGCGCGTCCACGACCTCTGCCGCCGCGGCTACCTGGGCAACCTCATGCACATCGGTGAGCACGGGCAGCCCGGTCTTTTCCTTCACCCGTTGGAGGATCTCGAGGCCACGCACGATCCCTGGCCCCCGGAAGGACGTGAGCGATGTTCGGTTCGCTTTATCGTATGACGACTTGAGCACAAAGGGGACCCCCAGCTTGCCACAGATCTCCTGAAGTCGCTCTGCTACTTTGAGGAGATGTTCCTCGCCTTCAATAACACAAGGTCCGGCAATAAGGGCCAGCGGGGCCTCCCCCCCGATCCGGACCGGCCCCACCCAAACCTCTCGTGTCGGCATTGTCACAACCTCTCCCGTGGGTATTCGAGCCTCATAGCCGCTTCCGGTGGTCTAAGGTCGCCCGGATAAAGGCCCGAAAGATGGGGTGAGGTTCCTTCGGGCGGGACCTAAATTCGGGATGAAACTGACAGCTCACATACCAGGGATGATCGGCAAGTTCGATCATCTCCACCAGCCTTCCATCAGGGGATTCCCCGCTAATCACCAGACCATGGGACTGCAAGCGGTTTCGGTACTCGTTGTTTACCTCGTAGCGGTGTCGGTGTCGCTCCGATACTTGCTCTACCCCATACGCTCGGTAGGCTCGAGACTCGGGGCGGATCCGGCACGGGTACGCTCCCAGGCGCATGGTCCCCCCCAGATTGGTGATTCCACGCTGCTCGGGCATCAAGTCGATCACGGGGTGGGGGGTTTCGGGATCGAACTCCCGACTGTTCGCCTCCTTCAAACCGCAGACGTGGCGGGCGAACTCAATCACCGCACACTGCATCCCAAGACAGATGCCCAAAAAGGGAACCCCTTCCTCCCGAGCATAGGTGATTGCCGCCACCTTGCCCTCGATTCCGCGGATGCCGAAGCCTCCAGGAACCAGGACGCCAGCAACGTCATGGAGACACTTCTTAGGCCCCTCCTGCTCGATCCGTTCCGCCTCTACGGCCTTGATCTCGACCCGGCAGTCATTCGCAATCCCTCCGTGGGAAATCGCTTCCGTAAGACTCTTATACGCGTCCTTCAGCTCAAGATACTTGCCAACCATGGCAATAGAGGTAGAGGTAGAGGGATCTCGAACGTTCTGAACGATCCGCTCCCACGCCTCGAGGTTTTGATCCCTGACTTGAAGGCTCAGGATATCCACCAGGAGGTTGTCCAATCCCTCGCTCTGCAAAACGAGCGGAACCTCGTAGATAGAGGACACATCCTTGGCGGTGATAACCGCCCGTTCCGAGACATTGCAGAAGAGAGCGATCTTGGCCTTGAGTTCCTTGGGTATGATCCGGTCGGTCCGACACAAGAGGACATCCGGCTGGATTCCGATCTGGAGGAGTTCCTTGACGCTGTGTTGGGTTGGCTTGGACTTCAGCTCACCAGCGGTGCCGATGTAGGGTACTAAGGTGAGGTGAACGTATGCCACGTTCTCGCGGCCGACGTCGCCCTTAAATTGACGGATGGCTTCGAGGAAGGGAAGACCCTCGATGTCGCCCACTGTCCCCCCCACCTCCACGATGACGACATCCATTCCCTTACTCACTCGGTAGATGGCCCTCTTTATCTCATCGGTGATATGGGGAATGACTTGCACCGTCCCCCCCAGATAATCTCCCCGTCGCTCCTTCATAATCACGTTGTAATACACTTGTCCGGTGGTGACGTTGTTGTCCCTCGTTAACTGGGCACTGGTAAACCGCTCGTAGTGACCCAGATCCAAATCGGTCTCAGAGCCGTCATCGGTCACAAACACCTCTCCGTGCTGGAAGGGACTCATCGTCCCAGGATCCACGTTGATATAGGGGTCAAACTTGAGGAGGGTTACCTTGAGTCCCCGGCTTTCCAGCTGACATCCAATGGAGGCCGCTGCGAGCCCTTTTCATAGGGATGACAGCACTCCACCAGTCACAAAAATAAACTTCGGTGTCATGTCTCGCCCAACACTATTCATTTCTTAACTCGTTAC
>JBFHXD010000235.1:0-2344 GCA_041599135.1 Methylomirabilales bacterium (SeqCode)
TCCATTCCTCGAGGAATCGAAGAAGATCCGATTTCTCGGATATGCCGAGGCAGATGGGAAGGCGATGGCGTTTGTTTCATATGAAAGTGAGGTCCTGGTGGTCCCGGAGAAAGAAAAATTCGGCCGCCTGTTCCAGGTCAAGAAGGTCAAAGAGGACATCCTTATTCTCAGCTCTACGGATGGAACACAGGAGGTCCGTCTGGAGTTAGGCCCGGGGCCGGAAGGCCCGATAACACATAGAGGAGGTCAGAGAGGGAAGCGACCATGAAGCCACAACGATCAGTACTGTGGGTCCTGATCCTGGGGATGTTCCTCTTCCTTTCCGCCTGTGCCAAAACCACTCCCCCACTCTCCAAGGGGGAGGAGCTGATGCAGACGGGCAACTACGACGAGGCAGTCGAGTTCTACATGGAAAGATTAAGCGAGAGCCCCAAGGAAATCGAAGCCCGCTTGAAGCTCGTCCAGGCCCTACGGGCGGCGTCCAAGCAGCACGCCGAGCGGGGCATAAAATTCGAAAAGGAAGGCCGGCTTGATCCAGCCCTGACGGAGTACCGGCGCGCGCTGGAGTACAACACCGAGGAGTCTCTGGCTGAGCAGGGGCGAAATCGGGTGATCGCCAAGCAGCGGGCCCGAGAGCTCTTGAGAAAGGGGAAGGAGCTTTTGGATGAGGGAAGGCTGCGAGAGGCAACCCACCTACTCCATGAGGCCACGGGGTTCGATCCCGAGAATACAGAGGTCCGAGATGCGTATCAGGAGGCGACCGAACAGTTACGGCTCGCCGCTGACGAGGCGACTCGAGCCAGCGAGTTGGCCTCGACAGAAGAAGCCCTCAGCCTCATCTCCACAAAGCCAGTCACCCTGCGGTTCAAGGAGACCGATATCAAGGAAGTGCTCGAGATCATCTCGAAGCTGGGCCAGATCAACATCTTGGTGGACGAAGGTGTGCGGGCCAAGAAGGTAACGAGCTACATCACGGATCTTCCGCTCCGCCAGGCCTTCACCCTGATTCTTAGTACCAACCGGCTGTTCGCCAAGCAGGTCAACCACAATTCCCTGATCGTGATCCCGGACACCCCCGCCAAGCATCGGCAGTACGACGAGCTTCAGGTCCGGACCTTCTACCTCAGCAACGCCGATGCAAAGCAGGTCGTCAACCTCCTCCGGACTATCCTGACCACGCGGCAAATTTTTGTCGACGAGGGGCTGAACGCCGTCACCGTGCGAGACACTCCGGAGAAGATCGCCCTGGCCGAAAAGCTGATCCATCTCAACGACCGGGGGGGCGGCGAGGTAGAGATCAATCTGGAGATCCTAGAGGTGGACCGGAGTAAGCTCAGGGACTTCGGCATCACCTTCACCGATCAATACCAGGCAGCCTTCTTTACCGCTGCCACGGGCAGCCCCCCCACTGCTGGCCTCACGTCTGCCGCGGCGCTCGGTGGGGCTCGCTTAACTGAGGACCTGCTTTTTACCAATCCGGTGGTCTTTCTGAATCTGATCAAGACCGATAGAGAGGCAAAGCTATTGGCCAACCCGACCCTCCGGGTCCTCGATCGGCAGAAGGCCACGATCCTCATCGCAGAAAACCGGCCCTTTGCGGTCTCGACCATAGCCACCTCCCCCGGAGGGCTTACAGCAGAGGGAACCGAGGGGGCGCTCACGACGACCGAAACCCGCGTGGAGTTCAGGGATGTGGGCCTGACGCTCACCTTTACCCCCATCATCCACCTGAACGGCGAGGTCACCATCGAGATCAACTTCGAGATTTCGCAGATCGCCGAGCTGGAGTCGCAGGCAACGGGCAATGAGCTTACTCCCACCACCAATCGTCGCTCCCTGAACACCTTCATCACGCTCAAGGATGGTGAGAGTCGCCTGTTGGGGGGCCTCATCCAGGATGAGGAACGCAAAACAGAGGTGTACTCCCCCTTTCTCGGGGATCTGCCCCTCATCGGGCCTCTCTTTCGGGACACGCGGACGGAGAAGGTCCGGCGGGACGTCATCATCTCCCTTAACCTCCGTGTGGTGAAAAGGCTCGAACCACCGCATCCAGAGGTGTCTACCTTCTGGGCGGGGACCGGGCAGAGCTTCGAGGCCGGACCGACAGCCCCTATCTCGGCTCCTGCTCGGCGGCCGCGGCCGGCCCCCACCCCGGCACGACCCGCGACGCCGCAGTAGTGACTTCGCGAGCAGGCAACGACCGAAAGATGACCACCTCGAATCACAAAAGAGGATGGGAGAGGCGAGGCTTCACGCTGGTGGAGCTTTTGATCACCATCGCCTTGCTTGGCGTGCTGGCCTCGGTAGCGATGCCATTGGTCGAGGCGACCGTCACGCGGACCAA
>JBFHXD010000236.1:0-2332 GCA_041599135.1 Methylomirabilales bacterium (SeqCode)
ACAGAGTTGCGGCCATCGGCCCCAATGGTCAGGGGGGCGGTCAAGTGCCGCGTCTGCCCATTGGATGCCCCGATCACCCCGGCAACTTTGCGCCCCGACCGCAGGAGGTCCACCACTCGCCACCCCTCGAAGCACTCCACCCCGGCACGGCGGGCCGCCTCGAAGAGAAGCGTGTCGGAACGGTACCTCGGAAGAGAGTACCCGTGCGGTTGAACCCCTTCACCGGGATATGTTCCCGTAAAAATAGTTCCTGAAGAGGTTTCGACCTGCATCCCTCGGATCGGTTGAGCATTTACCCCGTCCAGTGTGGAAAGTACCCCCAGACGCTCGAGCAGCGGAACGCACCCCGGGCTGAGATACTCGCCACACGCCTTTTCTCGGGGAAAATGTCCCTTGTCCAGCAAGCACACCTGCAACCCTGCTTGCGCGAGTAGGATTGCAACCGCACTCCCCGCCGGGCCTCCCCCCACTACCAAAACATCCGCAATGCGTCTCATTCAGTGTTCCCCACCAGTACCCGGAACCGCACATCGACCTCGTCCTTGACCGTAATAAAGAGGAACGAGGGACGCTCGATGGCGTATTCACTCATCCGGAGGGTGGTCTTCCCCTCAAGCACAAGACCTCGATCGATCGAAGCGACAGTGGCGGGAATGCGCAGGGTGTGTGTCACGCCGTGGAGCGTGAGCTCCCCTTCCAGCGTGAGCACACCCATGTTCGCATCCAGCCGCAGATCGGCAAGGTCGGTGAGAACAAAACGGATTTCGGGAAACTGTGCGACCTCCAGATGATCTTCCCACATGTACCGATTCCGGAGGCCGATCCCGGTATCGAGGCCCTTGGCCTGAATTGCCACGCATCCGACCGCATCCTGAAGTCCATTCGCCATCACAACACCCGAGACCGCGGTGGTTTGACCCTCGAAGTCGTGCAGTCGTGCATCAGCCACAAAGACGATCTCGCCCTCCAGGATCATTCGCATCTGGGGAAAAAACCGATCGATGAACAACCCTGGAGGGATTTCACATGCCGCAAGGGGTTGAGTTCCAAGAAAGAGGAGAAGAACGCAAAGACTAGCGATCCGGCGCCCGGTCATGGGCCCGCTCCTTGACCAGGGCAACCCGGAAAAAGAGATGTCGATGCATCTGGATTCCGCCCACCTCTGCCTCATGAGCCATCTTGAGAAGTTCTGGGCGGGTATAAGCCCGGCGGATCGAAAGCGGCCCATCATGCCGAACCAGACGGCCCCTGCAGAAGACGCGCATTGCGAGCCAGGTCAACACGTAGGCGTGCCAGCTTCGAAGGAGGTCGTTCACTATAAATCCGCGCCGTCCGATCCGATCCAGAGAGGCCAAAAGCCCGACTCCATCTCCGTAGCTGAAGTGGTGGAGCGCCAGCGAGCAGAGCACGACGTCAAAGCTTCCGGCAGGGTAGTGGAGGTCGAGCGCATCGGCCTGCTCGAGGCTGATTTCTGGGTAATCACAGACCCGGTTCTTGGCCACTCGCAACGCCTGCGGATTCTGATCGATCCCCACAATTCGGACTCGTAATCCCCGGCGGCGGGCCCACCGCACGATGGCTGCGGGAATATCGGCACCGCCGGTCGCCACATCGAGAATCTCGATCTTACCGGTACGGACCCTACGGAGCATTCGTCCGAGATGATGAAGGATGACGCGGGTCCCGCCGAAAAGGCGGTTCACTCGCTCCAGTTCCCGCAGGTTATCCGACAACTCTTCCAGGGCGATCCCTGGATCATCGATCAGCTCTCCAACCCCTGCAGCTTGTGGCAACGGAAACATCACCATCGGAGAAGCAGTCCCTCGGCCGCGAACCCCGGTCCTAACGCAGCCAGGACACCCCAGTCCCCGGGCCGCGCTTCTTTCGCGTGGAGCACCGCGTGCAGGACAAAGAGAACCGTGACCGAGGACATGTTGCCGAAATTTTTAAGGACCTCTCGAGAGAAACGCAGATCGTCCTCGCTGAGTTCCAGCACATCCTGCGCTCTTTCGATCACGCGCCGGCCCGCGGAGTGAAGGACCCAAAACCGCACATCCCTGCGCTTCAGGCCGTTGTCCGCCAGCATCGTCTCACTCAGCTCCTGCAGCATTTCGGCAGCCACGTACCGGATCTCCTTAGACAGCAGAATGCGGGGCCGTCCCCCCGGATAGGTAAAACCCATCAGATCGAGATACTCGGGCTTGAGAAGGGTTCGCTTCTCCAACAGGGCGACTCCCTCCCCCGTCCCTGCGACCAATGCAGCAGCCGCCCCATCGGAGAATATAGCGTTCGCCACTGCGGTCTCCATCGAATCGTCCAGGTAATATGTGGC
>JBFHXD010000237.1:0-2298 GCA_041599135.1 Methylomirabilales bacterium (SeqCode)
CCCCATCCAGGTCACCGATCGCGACGGCGTTGGGAGTGTTTCCAACGGCGAACGTAGTCTGCGCGCCAAAGCCCCCAAGGCCGTTCCCGAGAAGCACCGACACCGTAGCGTCACCCCCATTCGCCACGACGAGATCGAGAACCCCGCCCGCGTTGAGATTCCCGAGCGCGACGTCGTTTGGGGTATTCCCGACCGCGAACGTAGTCTGCGCCCCAAAACCCCCAAGGCCGTTCCCGAGAAGCACGGAAACCGTGGGCGGTCCGGCGGAGGTATTGTTTGCAACCACGAGGTCGAGATCTCCGTCGGCATCCAAGTCCCCCAGGGCGACGGCGATGGGGGTAAGTCCGGTCGCGAACGTGGTTTGTGGGGCAAAAGAAACCTGAGCCTGCGCCTGGGATGACGGCCCAAGGGCCAGTAGAAACCCGAGGGCCAAGACACCCCAGCGAGCCGTATGTTTCGTCGATTTCATTACGGTACTCACAGGCAGATTTACGGTAAAGCTTCCCGTTGGTTAATCTCTTATCTTACTTCAAATAAAGATAGTTATGCAATGAACATGCCTTGTGGCCACCGGCTCATCCCGGCGTTGGCATACTGCTCGTTCAGTAGCAGGGCAAAACAGGGTCGGAATGTCTAAATGCTCTTGTTTGAAGACTTAGGGGGAGTGCCGGTAACTGATAGGAGGCTGCACGAAAGCCCCATCTACCAGTCGCTGTAACGCTTGCCTTTGTCCGGGATGTCGCGGAAGCCTTCGTCCTGACTGCGGCTGTGCAGGTCCTGGATCCCCTCGATCTTGCCGGTCTGGTCCACGAGAATTTCAAGCTTCCAGTCGGTCGCGGCTGTCATGGGGTCTGGATAGATCCGCCTGAGATACCGGCGAACCTGCAGCTGAGTCTTGTCCTCGAGGAGGTCCTCCAGTTTTTTTGGATAGCGGCCGTGGTCCTGTCGATACTTGGCAATGGCTCGGCGGAACTCGCCCAGCCGGAAAAGGAGCTCCTCCTCCTTGTCGCGCTGGACCATAGTGCTCCACATCGGTGTGAGCGCAGTGGTGGCGATACCGATCAGCACGATGGCGAACAGAAGACCGATATAGGTCATTCCCGACTCTTTCACACTCTGAACCCTCAACTCTCAACCCTGAACTGGACCGCAAGGTCCCTACCATTCGCTGTAGGGGGTCCCGTCCAGGCCTACAAGGTCGCTGCCGCTCCGAACATCAAAGATTCCCTCTTCCTCCCCGAGTTCATTGACTGCATAGACGACCAACCAGGTGTCATGAGCCCCGGTGAGGGGATCCTTTGGGATCTTGCGCAGGTAACGCATTTCTACCAGCGCTTCGAGCGTTGGCGGATACTTGCCCTGATCCGTATAATATTGGTCAATGACATCTCGGAAAATGAACAGGTCTTCCTTTAACGTCGCTTCCTTCGCCCGCCAGACCGAGGTGCTGAAGCCCGGCTGTGCCATCGTGACAAGAATCCCGATGACGACCAACACAATCATCAGCTCGACAAAGGTAAACCCTCTCTGGTTCACTAATCTACCACGTGTCATAGGTGCTCCCATCCAAAGCCGTCGCCGTGCTCGCCGAGCGGATGTCGTAGATATCTTTCCCATCGGTGAGGGTTGTCTTCGGGTTGTCGGAATAGGAGCGGGGAAGCCACAGACCATCCTCGGTCATAGGATCTTTGGGGATGCGGCGGAGCATCTTGGTTTCAACCATTTCCTCGAGGTTGAGGGGATAACCGGTGCGATCGACACTGAGGCGCTTTTTGAAGATCTCTTTCGCATCTTTGGAGTTCTGGTTGGCCTTGTCGTACTCCAGTTTGAATCGATCGATGCCTTCGCGAATCTGGCGGAGCGCTCGTCGGAGCTCGATCTCTTTGGTCCGCGTGACGGTCGCCTCGACCAATGGCATCGCTACCGAGGCCAGCACGCCAAGCAAGGCGATGGTGATCAAAAGCTCCACCAGCGTGAAGCCTTGCCTCTCCCATCCTCTTTTTTTGTGATGCGAGGTGGTCATCTTTCGGTCGTTGCCTGCTCGCGAAGTCACTACTGCGGCGTCGCGGGTCGTGCCGGGGTGGGGGCCGGCCGCGGCCGCCGAGCGGGAGCCGAGACAGGACCTGTCGGTCCGGCTTCAAAGCTCTGCCCGGTCCCCGCCCAGAAGGTAGACACCTCTGGGTGTGGTGGTTCAAGCCTTTTCACCACACGGAGGTTGAGGGAGATGATGACGTCCCGCCGGACCTTCTCCGTCCGCGTGTCCCGAAAGAGAGGCCCGATGAGGGGCAGATCCCCGAG
>JBFHXD010000238.1:0-2234 GCA_041599135.1 Methylomirabilales bacterium (SeqCode)
CATCCCCCGGGATCCTCCCAAGGGGAAAGGTCCTTCGGCCCGGGGCATGGCACTTCCTTTGCACGTATCCCACCCATACAGGAGAAGCAAGTATGAAACACGCGAACATCTTTGATCTCGTTGAGCGGGGCTACTTCTGGCCCGAAACCACGGTCCTGCGCCAGTTTGCCTGGTGGCTCGACTTAGACGAGAACGACATTATCAGAGACCTCCTCCTCAGTCGCAACTGACCGAGTCTTCCTTCTTCCATCCCGATTTCCCTCCGTGAAAGGACCAGGGTCAAGGTAACCCCGTCGTCGCTCGCGTGATTTTGCTGGATTCTGCACCCCTGAGTCTGCTAAGTTCTTGGAATCTTTTACTCCTTTTCTCAAGGAACGTTTGACAGAACACCCGTGGGCTTTCTAGGATACGGTCGCGTCTTGGGTAAGACCTCGGTGAGCGGAAAAGGAGTGACTAACCGTAAGCCTGTCCTGCTAAGGACAGCGGCGATCCGGGAGCGGATCGAAGGAGGAGACGATGGCGGACAGAATCCGGCGCGTA
Source organism: Methylomirabilales bacterium (SeqCode) (assembly GCA_041599135.1). GTDB lineage: Bacteria > Methylomirabilota > Methylomirabilia > Methylomirabilales > CSP1-5 > CSP1-5. The sequence continues at coordinate 541 of JBFHXD010000238.1, forward strand.
GGATACTTTGTCATGCATGTTCCGAATAGGCCAGGGCAGGGGGCCAAGGTTTTGGACGACCTCAAGAAGGCGCAGATTAACCTGCTGGCTTTCTCTGGCTTTCCGCAGCCGGGACGGCGGGCGCAGCTTGACTTCGTTCCTGCGAATCCGGGGGCCTTCCTCAAAGTGGCCCGAAAGGCAAAGTGGAAAGTCAGTCCGAAGAAGATTGGTTTCTTGGTCCAAGGGACGGACCGTGTCGGTGCGTGCGCGGGCTTTTTGGGAAAACTGGCCGCGGCCAAAATCAACGTGACTGCTGTCGAAGCGGTCACGGCAGGAGCGGGTCGCTACGGTGCGATCTTCTGGGTGAAGCCGCGTGATGTGAGGCGCGCCGCGCGCCTCCTGCGTGCCTGACCCAACCTTCACACCCCCTGGGCGCTATCACGACACCCCCCTCTGAGTGATACATGTCATGTCACGAATAGGGGGGCTTATGCGGTCGTTCTGCAATTCGCGCAGGACTCCCTAAGCTTTTGTCACATGGGATGGAGGGGCGAAGATGGCGGAATGGACGGAGCAGCTCACGCGACTGATGCGGGAGTCCGTGAACGCCTCGATGGAGGCGGCGGTCAAGTTTCAGGAGCAGACGTGGCGGATGGTGGATGAGTTGGTCCAGCGCGGGGCCGTCGCCAAGGACGAGGGGAAGCAGCTCTTGGACGTGTGGACCCGTCAGACCGAGGCGTTTCAGGGGCGGATGGAGGAGAAGTGCCGGCAATGGGAGGAGACGCTCAGAACCGGTCTCCGAGGTTACATCCCGCCGAACCGCAAGGATCTCGATGAGCTTCATCAAAAGCTTGACCAACTCATGCGTAACTTACAGACACTTACAGGGCAGCCGCAGAAAAAAAAGACCGGCGCAAAGCGAAGAAAGCCAAAACCCACGACGGGCCGTAAAAAGCGGTGATACCTCAGACCTTCGAAAAATTCGGTGAACTGGTCAAAAGCCTCGGGATCAGGCTTTACGGCAAGTATGCGGAGCGAGATGAGGTTCCGTGGGAGGCTATCGAGGCGCACCTGCTCGAGGGATATGGCGAGGCATTACTGGGGATCGAGGACTGCCGAAAGCTGGCTGCTTTTGCTCTCTTCTATGTCCGCTCGACCGACCTCGAGTGGTACCGCGTCGTGATGATGGATGAGGCCTTTCGACCTCTGACGGACGCCGCTCCGTCCCCGCCGCCAGTCGCAACCCCGGAGGAGATCGTCCCCCTGATCGAGAGGGCGCATTTGACCGTTGAGCAGGTTCGGAGAATGGCGCTTCAGGGTTTCATCTTCTCCGTTTGGTTGGCATCTGATCAGGTTCGACAGGCAGTCGCCATGTGCGAGAGCGAAGCAGAAGCTGAGTCGTTGCAGGAATTGATTCGTGCAGAGATGGAATCCGATCCCGAGGCCGCCCGATGAGAGTAGGCCAAAGGAAAGGTAAGAGGGAAGGGGGGAGTGAGAAGGAGGGGGCATCTCGCCAGGAGGGGGAGATGGAGCATGGAGAGAAATTGGGAAAGGAGGAGTTCGTTGTCCGGGCCATTAAAAAGCTGAGGGGGAAGTACCGGGGGATCCATACCGTCTTCTCAGGATTCAATGAGGCATTCCGGCAGTATTTCGGCGAGGATCCGAGACCGGTCACCCAGGAAATGGCCCAGAAGGGGATCATTGAGCTGCGTCCG
>JBFHXD010000239.1:0-2228 GCA_041599135.1 Methylomirabilales bacterium (SeqCode)
AGGGTGAGAGCCGCCTCGTTCGCCAAGGTCTGGCAGAACTCAATTTCGCCCCGAGTAAAATTTCGAACCTTGCCCCGACTACTCAAGGTCACAACCCCGACGGTTTGTTCCTGCCTGCGAAGCGGGAGCACCAACATCGACCGGATCGGTAACGCGAGCAGGAGGTCTCGGACCCCCGAAAGCACGGGCTCCTTCGCGACGTCCGGGATGATGAGAGGCCGCTGCGTCTCAAGCACCGTCCGAATCTCCGGGTACCGGTCTAAGGCCAAATTGATCCCCTGAATCCAGGGATGCTCCTTGGATCGGTCATACCCAACGATGAGATGAGCTGACGTCTCTCCTGAAGTCGCAAGGGTGATGGCGCACCGGTCGACGCGCATCTTCTCCAGGAAACGCTTTACGATGTCCCGCATGACCTGATCTGTTGCTGGGGAAGCCATCACCATGAGGCTCTCGACTGGGAGAGGGTTCGTGTCTGATTCATAGGTCGAGGTATGCACAGGGTCCTTGCAAACTCCATGCCTAGATACCAACACCTTCTGCCCCCTGTGTGCAGTCCCATCGCTCAGCCAGGTAACACTGTGCGGGAGAGGTCGCTCCACCCCCCTAGTGGGGATAAAGCTCCTCCGCCCGGAGTACCTTTACCCCGGGTGGGGGGTCAAAGGAGAAGAAATCGGTAGGAAGGCCACTATTTACGAGGAGATGAGAAAAGTGCATGACCGTCCGATTCTCATAGGGATCCTGAAAGGTCAAAGACCGAATATGAAGGGTCGTCCTTTCCACCTCCATCTCCATCCCGTGAAGATGAGGATCGGGGCGTCGCGGCGTCAGGACCAGACGGTAGCAGCAATCCCCCCGAACCGTCACCTGTCCCAGATGAAAGTCGTCGGTTAATCTCCCCACCCCCATCAGGAAATCGAAAGGGATGGAGGTCACCGCTGCTTCCAGATCCTGGACAATAACCTGCCGGTCCGCGGGCGTGTAGGCCCACAGCGTCGAACCGTTCGTCACCAGAAGGCGCCGCTCTGGCCGCTCATATTCCCACCGCATCATCCCTGGACGTTTCAGGTAAAAAGTCCCCGAGGCCTCCTCCACGTGCCCTATCGCCAACTCGACCCGCTGGTGAAATTGACCCTTGAGATCCCCGGTGCCATCATAGAAGATCTGAATTCGCTCGACCACCTCCTGCGCCTGAGGGATCAACAAGACGGTCAGAAGACTCAGGGTGAGAAACCGATTGCTGATTTTCACATCGGCCGCCTCTTCCCGCCTCTGCTCCCGGTCACACCCCCACTCGTTGGCCGGTTCCCGAGAAGCGGGATCGTCCTCAACCCCCATGCGACCATGGTTTCAGGATGTAGCGGTGACCCCTGGAATCGGGAGGGCTCACGATGCCTTCGCGTTCCATCTGGTCAATCATGCGACCCGCCCGATTAAACCCGATCCGGAGTCGCCTCTGGAGAAGAGAAATGGAAGGCTGTCCGGTCTGGCGAACTATTCGTTCTGCTTCGCGATACAGGGCCTCTTCTTCATCGGGGATGTCCACGCTGTCACCGACCCTGTCCTCAGCGACGTGGAGCGACCACGGAAAAGGTTCCAAGGCGCCTTTCGTCTTGAAGAATTCCACGACGCGGACAATTTCTTGATCCGACACGTAGCACCCGTGAATCCGCGTCGGTTTTGAGCTCGCCGGGGGAAGAAACAGCATGTCCCCTCCCCCCAGTAATTGTTCCGCTCCGTTCGTGTCCAGAATCGTTCGCGAATCGACTTTCGAGGACACTTGGAAGGATATTCTCGCGGGAAAATTGGCTTTAATGACCCCGGTGATCACATCCACAGAGGGCCGTTGCGTGGCCAGCACGAGGTGAATCCCCACGGCCCGTGCCATCTGGGCCAACCGTGCGATGGCATTTTCCACCGCGGACGATTCCGAAAGCATCAAATCCGCGAGTTCATCAATGATGACCGCGAGATACGCGAGCCGGGGACTTCCCTCAGGTCTCCCTCTGTTATAGGCCTCAATTGACCGAACACCAAGCTCTGCCAAGAGCTTGTACCGGGCCTCCATGTGCTTCACCACCAGTTGCAAACATTTCGCGGCTTGCTTGGTGTCCGTCACGACCTGCCACGCCTTCTCTTTTTCATTCATCTCGGAGACAAGTGGATTATCCACGAGGTGGGGAATCCCGTTGTAGGCAGCGAGCTCAACCCGCTTGGGATCGACCATC
>JBFHXD010000240.1:0-2220 GCA_041599135.1 Methylomirabilales bacterium (SeqCode)
CGACCACTTCTTGCCGGCAGCCTGCAGATCGACCCTCCCCACCGCACTCTCAATGTCCTCGTAGTCAAGCTCCGAGAGGACATTGGGAACTCCGCTCGCTCCTGCAATGTTCCACCTCAATGAATCAAATCCATACCCGACTCCCACACCCACCCTGAAGGCCAGCTCCTCAGCCCATGCAGCGGGATGGGGAACGAGCATCGCCGCGGCGAGTGCCATCACGAGCGTCCATTTACGCATGGTCGGTGTCACAATCTCGACCTCGGGACAATCGGCTAGAAATGCATCGCCAAGCCGCCGACGAAGTGATTGGCCCCCAAGGGAACCTCCAAGTCAAAGCCCGTAAACGAGAAGTCGTGGGTGGCCTGCGTGCGCTTGTATTCCGCAAAGATTCCGAGGCTACGCGTGAGAAAGAACTTGATTCCGGCCAGTCCCTGAAACATCGGTGAGGAGTCATACCGCCAGGGACCACCGGATTGGCGCATTCGTGAGAGGGACGCCCCGCCGCCAATCCCGAAATAGGGATACCATCGCCCCGAGGGGTACACCTCGGATTCCCGGACGGGATAGCGCCAGAGCAGGTTTACGGCGAGAACATGTGATTGGATATCGAACGACATGGGGAAGATGATGGCCCCGAGCGTGCCGCCTGACGACGTGCCGCTCGCGCTTACGGTCTGGGCGGGCATCTCCGCCGTAAACCTCGTGAAATCCAACTCGATGCCAAAATCAAGCCGTGTGAAGAGGCCGAAATTCCTTTCCCAGCTCGTCAACTTCGCGCCGAAGGTAAAATCCTCGTCCAGGTCCGCGCCATGCGCCGTTCCGTCAATGAAGGGGGTGGGTTGTTTGACGCCGATGTCAGGCGGATCAATCAGAGCTCGGCCGCCGAAAACCGAGAGCGACAAATCCCGTTCGTGTTGCGTCTCTGCAAATGAAGCTGACGCCAGGGTAACGGTGACGAGGAAGGCGCTGAGCAGGGTGATGGACTTGGCGGTCACGGGAAAACCGGAGGCTGTTCGCACCTGGCTGCTCCGCTGGCGAGGCCTCGTTGATCACAGTGCTATGGTTAAGTATAGCTGGCTCTCTCAAAAGTGAGTAAGTAGTTGAATTTACGTTAATTAACGATTTTTCACAGAGGTGACGCGGGGCGCCGGACTGAGAACCGAGCCTCGCAAGGAACATGATCATTCGATGGAGAAGCAGGCGACCGGATGCGTGCCGGGATCACAGGTGGAGGCGCATCGGAGGCACTGATGGCTGACCATCCGCGACTCCGATGGAGCTTCGCGGCAAAAACTGCTGTGCCCACCGCCTCCCCACTGCGGCGAGGCTCGGGCCATCGGATTCCCTGAACAGAAAGACCATTGACAGGGCTGGAGCAAGCCTATTAGAAGTACGTGACGTGTCGTGATGCAGCGCGCCGCCCGCACTCATAATTGAGGAGCTCAAGAATGACGAGTCAGGCGGGATCGGCGTGACGATGAGGCACCTGTGAGTCGAGTGCGCCCGTAGCTCAATTGGATAGAGCACCAGACTACGGATCTGGGGGTTGGGGGTTCAAATCCCTCCGGGCGCGCCACTCCTTTCTTTTTCCTCGTCCAGCGGTCAGCGATCGATCCAACACTTCCATACCCCAAGCCCCTTTCCTCGTGCCACGCCGCGCGGCACCCTGAATCCCCCGGTTTTCACCTCGTGCGCGATGACCAACAGACACGATCCAGTTGTCCATAAAGGCTTTTTATCCCCAGGCAGGGAGGGGCTGTGTGGATAGGTATCTTTGGGCCCAGTCCTGGGTTTTTAGTCGGAGCAGGTTCGCGGGGTGTGATGAGCGGGCCCTAAGAACTTGTCGAAGCGATTGATTTGTTTTGAGACGAGGTCCAGTGCCACAACATCTTGGGGGGAACCCAGTGAGGCGACAATGCCTAAATCTTAGGCAATTTGGTCGAACGATTCTCTTCAAGCATTGAACGGCTGCTCTCCACGGTTTATCCACAGAGGTGTCCACAGTTTTTGGGGACACAGAACGCTTCGCGAAAACGGCCTACGCGTCACGAATTCTGCCTTTGAGCCATCGTACAAACCAAGGCGCCACCAGTATCGGGACGAGCACCAATACCACACCCGCGATCAACAATCCGGGCGGCTCGGAGAACGACCGCGCTGTGGAAGTCTGAAGTTGCTCGAGAGGTCTATTCCCAACCCACGGGCTCGTAGCCCCGA
>JBFHXD010000241.1:0-2214 GCA_041599135.1 Methylomirabilales bacterium (SeqCode)
CGCATCCATCCGAAAGACGATCTGCTCGAGAGATCCATCCGGGATGATGCGGATCAGCAGCCCGTCGTACATCTCCAGTGTCCGCCCTTCCACGACAAAGGCGCGGCCGGTGCCGATGCCCGCATTGATCGCGGTGATTGGCAAATGATCCGAGGCCACGCCACGGTGGGCGAAGGCGCGTTGCAGCCCCTCGACGTGCCATCCCATTTTATGCCCAAGGATGCCTACACGCATATCGTCGGAAGGAAAAGGTGATGCCCTGAGCCGCCGCGCGTTCCCGCCTACCCGCAGAGGGACTTCCGCAGCAGCTCGAGGTTCAATTGGCCGGCAAAGAAGGTGGTTCCAGTGGCAGCGTTGGTAATGGCCACGCACGCGGGGCTGAAGAGCATCTTGTCGATCTTGTAAAAGTCGTGGTCGTAGCGTTTGAACAGCTCGTAAAAAAGTGTGCCGTAATCCCGAGAGGCGGACGAAGGGATCTCATCCAGGATCTTTTGGATCTCCTCATCCTTGGTATCTACAACTAACGCCGCCGTCGCCCCGTAGAGCATACAGTCGTTGGTTCGTCCGATCGCGCGAAGCGTATCACGGATCGGTGTGGCGATGGGGCTGACCCCATAGCCGTATTGGATCTTGTGTAGATCAAAGCCCAACTCCATCATCTTGTGCATCGCCGTCTCCACGGATCGTGCGGCAATCTGAATTCCCCCGACGATGCTCGGGGTCGCGGCGACGACGAGGGTGACCTGCTCGGGAGCGAGCCCGCACTTTCCCGCGATGTAGGCGGCAACCTCCTCGGTCGGCATGGCGTCTGTCTCAAGGACCAACACGGCATGATCGGCCTCGTCTCGATAGCCGAGCTCGTTGTAAAGCTCTTCGACTACAGCGATCGCACGGGCTGGCCCCGATCCCATCCCGAAAAATTTTCCGACGGAAACATTCCATCCGGCATACTGTGAGGCCATGCAACCGATCACGGGCCGGTCAACCGCCACACTCACCGCCGGGATTGTCAGCCCACCCAGGTCGTAGGGAATGAAACTGACCTCGCCAAGACCCCCCAAACAGATGAGGGCAACGACCTTCCCGGCACCGAATCCTCCAGGGGCCTGTACCCCAACGTCCACGACACGCGTGCCATTGGGCAAGTGGTGGACTTCGGCTCCCAGCGCGGCAGATTCCTTGAGTAGCCGTTCTACCAAATCCACAGCTCGCTGATTCACGCTGATCCGTCTGCTCGTCTCTACCCCTGACATACGAGGATCTCCCCTTTCCCAAGCTCTGCCATGTCTCCACAATACCGGGTGAAGTGCTTTGCCCGCTGTACCTCCGAAACCGAAAACCCCCGGGCCTGCAGGGATCGGAGAAAAATCGAAATAAAGAGAGGGGTATAGGTGGAGGTCAGACGAAAGGTCGGCAGCATGTCCGGCGTGTGAAAGCAGACGATGCTTCCGCGCTTCATGCCGCCACCGGTGCGTTCACCCAGTCGACCGAGAACGAAAATCGAACCGGCCACCATCCGGGCCCCGGTGTGATCTTGGACATCTCCGCGGACCACGATCAGTCCTCGGCGCATGTAACCGCCTACCTCGTGTCCTCCGCTCCCCTCGATGAGGATGACGCCGCCGCGCATGCCGTACTTGCTCCCCCGGTAGGCCGAGCCGGCCCGGTTGCCGACATTCCCTTTGATCCAGAGGAGACCGCCGGTCATCTCCGCCCCTGCCCAGTCACCCGCGTTCCCCTGAACCTCAATCTCACCACCGGTCATTCGCGCCCCGACGTGCATCCCGACATCGCCCTCGACCAGAATCCGCCCGCTTTGCATCCCGACCCCAATGTTCTTCACGCGGGACAGATCTCCCTGGACCCGGATCTGGTTCGAGCGTTCTCCCTTGACGGTGAAAAAGTCACCCAGCAGCACCTGCTCATTGCCATGGTGTAACGGAAGTCGCTCGATCTCCGGCCGCAACTTGAGCTGGAGGAGATCCGGAGTGATGGGATCAGCCTCGAGCGGAATCGTGGATTCGCCAGTCCCCTTGAACGTTAGGATGATTTCTTCCATCGGTTCACTTGTTACGTGCGACCCCCGCCCTTCAAAACTTCGTGGAGGCGAAAATGGTACTTGCCCAGCTTTCCACCGTAGTTTCCAGCCGAGATCCCCTTGATACCCTCACGGCACGCCGCGTGAATGCCAACCCGCATCGCCTCGGCCACCGC
>JBFHXD010000242.1:0-2209 GCA_041599135.1 Methylomirabilales bacterium (SeqCode)
ACCCTTGCAGTGACCGTCCCTGTTTCCGTGGTGGCGGCGGTCACCACCACGCACGTCGCTATCGGGGCACTCATGCTCGCCACCGGCCTCGTGCTGACTCTCCGGATCGATCGCATGTTGGCCCCGCGGGTGGCTGCCGTGGCTCGGGAATTCATCCCTGCACATTCGTCAGGGCGATCGGAGCGTGCTCCCGCATGAGAAAGAAGATACAGGCGGTGGAGACCGAAGTGACGCGGGCCCAGAGACATCCGTCTGACTTTCTGGCGTTGACACGACCTCGTGTGGTGGTCATGGTTTTGGTGACCACCTTCGTTGGGTTCTACGTGGGATCGGTGGGAAGTCCAAACCATGTCCGGCTCTTCCACACCCTGGTCGGGATGGCCCTCGCCGCGGGTGGAACGTTAGCGTTGAATCAGTACCTCGAACGGGATGTGGATGCGCGCATGAATCGCACGCGGCTTCGACCCTTACCTAATGGGCGGCTCCTGCCCGCCGAGGCCCTGGTGTTCGGTGTGGCGATCACCGGGATCGGGCTCCTGTACCTGGCTTTTTTTGTCAATATCCTGAGTGCATTCGTCACCGCCATCAGTGTGGGGAGTTATCTCTTTCTGTACACTCCCCTGAAACGCAAGACATCGCTCTGCAGCATGGTGGGCGCCGTACCCGGCGCGCTGCCGCCGGTGATTGGGTGGGGAGCCGCCCGGGGCGAGCTCGGTCCGGAGGCCTGGGTGCTCTTCGGCATTCTGTTTCTCTGGCAGATCCCGCATTCATTGGCGATCGCCCGGCTGTATCAGGAGGACTACGCGCGGGCGGGCATCCGGGTGCTTCCGGTGGTGGATCCCGATGGGCGGAGTACGGGGCGCCAGATTGTCAGCAACTGTCTTGCCTTGCTCGCCGTGGGCCTCTTGCCGACCATCATCGGTTTTGCCGGACCGGTCTATTTCTTTGGAGCCATCGTGCTCGGACTCATGTTCCTCGGATGCGGGATCGCGCTTGCGATTTCCCGCTCGGAGGCGTCTGCACGCCTCCTGTTATTTGCTTCGCTCGTGTACCTGCCGGCGCAGCTCGGGCTGATGGCGCTGGACAAGGTGCCATTCTAAGTTGAAGGTCGTGCAATGCCACGAGGGGTAGAGACTCCTCTTATCGATAAGCGCAGGAAGGATCTGGCTCAAGTACCCCCGGGCTTTGCTGAGGGCCCACCCCCCGAATTTCCCCGCGATCCCTTCGGTCGGGGGGAGGGGGATCGTGTGGAGCCACCCGTCAGCAATGCGCGGTTAGGTATGCTCATGTTCTTGGGGGCAGAGGCGATGTTTTTCGCCGGGTTGATCGGGACCTTTCTCGTCTTTCGCCTGGGAAGCGCGGTCTGGCCTCCGCCAGGCCAGCCGTACCTGCCGGTTGGGGTGACCGGGATCAACACGATGATCCTCCTCTTCAGCGCCTATACCATGTACCGCGCACACCGCGCCATTCGGGGCGGGAATCGACCGGCGCTGGTCCGGTGGCTTCAGACGACGGCGATCCTGGGGACGATCTTTCTGGCCGTGCAGGGATATGAGTGGATGCGCCTAGTCCACTTCGGTTTCACGCTGTCGAGCGGCACGTATGGAGCGACCTTTTATACGCTCATCGGCACCCACGGGGCCCATGTCTTTGGCGCGGTCCTGTGGCTGTTGATCGTGCTTGCTGGGGCACGGCGAAACCGGTTCTCGGCGAGGCGACATGTCGGACTCACCGTCTGCGGGATGTACTGGTATTTCGTCGTGGGTCTCTGGCCCGTGCTTTACACGCTCGTCTATCTGAGCTGAGAGGCCGTTGTCAGCGGACATGCGGATCGGTATGAAATTATGGAGACTGCGCCGTCTGATGAGTCGGCGGGGGGCGTTCCTGTCTGGAATTGCAGCGGCAGGGCTGTCTTTCCCGATGGTCGCGCAGGCGTGTTCCGTGTGTGGCGGTAATACGATTGGCACAGATCCGGGCGCCGGGTTGAACACGAGTATCCTGTTCCTCCTGTCGATGCCGTATGCCGTGGTTGGGGTGATCGCTGGGTGGCTCATGTACAGCTACTGGCGCGGGTCGGCCCACCGTCGCAAGAAGCCACTCGGCCCCTACGCCGCCGCGATGGAAAAAAAGCAGGGGTAAGGGAGGTCACAAAGAAAGGAGCAGGAATGGGAGAGGTCACAGCGGTTCAGGAGTTCGACAGGTTTGAGAC
>JBFHXD010000243.1:0-2209 GCA_041599135.1 Methylomirabilales bacterium (SeqCode)
CGAGAAGTTCCAGGAAAAACCAGTCATGGTAGCCGCGTTCGTCGTGGCATTCGTCGGCTCATCCATCCTGGCCTTGTTTCCGAACTATCTGACCGCCATCGGCTCCCTGTTTCTCATCGGCTCCGGCATGGCCATGCTTCAGGTCGCCATCAACCCACTGTTGCGGGAGTCCGGTGGAGAAGAGCACTTCGCGTTCAATGCCACACTGGCCCAATTGATCTTCGGCGCCGCTTCCTTCCTCAGTCCCCTCGTGTATTCGTACCTCGTGCTCAATCTCGAGGACGTCTCTGCCGAGGCGAACCTGCTCATCAGCACGCTCTCGAGGGTCGTGCCCGACGACATCCCCTGGATATCCCTCTATTGGCTCTTTGCCGTGATAGCCGTCCTCATGGTCGGCATTGTGTCCGTTTCGAGGATCCCTAAGGTCGAACGAACGGCTGAGGAGCAGGTTGGCGCTTTCACGACGCACCTGCGTTTGCTGAAGAATCCAACTGTCGTTCTGTTCTTTCTGGGGATCTTCACCTATGTGGGGCTCGAACAGGGTATTGCCAACTGGATATCCGAATTCCTCAACACGTACCACGGGTATGACCCACAAACGGTCGGCGCGAGGGCGGTGTCCTGGTTCTGGGGCCTGATGACCATTGGCGGTATTGCCGGTGTTGTGTTGTTGAAATTACTCGACAGCAAGATCGTGCTCGTGCTGTTCACCAGTGCGGCGATCATCAGCTTCACCGCGGCACTGTTTCTATCGGGGCCTGTGGCACGAATTGCCTTTCCGTTGGTTGGCTTCTTTTCCGCGGTTATGTACCCCGTGATTTTTTCCCTCGCACTCAATTCTGTCGAGGAGCACCATGGCAGCTTCTCGGGGATCCTGGTCACCGCCATCATCGGGGGTGCGGTCGTGCCCCTGATTGTCGGCGGACTCGGCGACCTGTTTGGTTTGCGGAACGGGATGCTGTTTCTCTACGTGACCATGGGCTACATCCTGAGTGTCGGCTTCTGGGCCAAGCCCTTGGTCAAGAACGTCACGATCCAACTGCGTAAGAAGGAAGCTGTTTGAGCGCGGCCCTGGGAATGGTCGCCCGATCCACAGGAATGGCAGGAGAAGCGATCATTGGGGTTGCGGCTGGCCGCTGGTTGATGACCTGGCGGTACCCTGATACTTTGTCGGCGATGACCAAAGTCGCCTTCTCCTTTTGTCTGCTGGCAGCCGCCGGGGTTCTGGCAGCGGATGTCGGTCTCGCCCAGGGCGGCGAGCGCCAACTCCGGATCATCGTCTTCGGTGCCCACCCGGATGATCCCGAAAAGGTGGGTGGGACCATGGCCAAGTTTGTCGAGCAGGGTCATCAGGTCCGACTCGTCTCCCTCACCAACGGGAACGCGGGCCATTTCCAGATGGGTGGCGGCCCGCTCGCGCAGCGACGGTACCAAGAGACCCAGTGTGCGGGCCGCGCCATCGGGGCCGAGTACGTCGTCCTCGACAATGACGATGGAAAGCTCATGCCCACGCTGGAAAATCGGGAGGAGGTGATCCGTCAGATTCGGGAGTTTCAGGCGGACATCGTCATCAGCCCCCGACCCAACGATTACCACCCGGATCACCGGAACACGGGGCTGCTGGTGCGGGATGCGGCCTACATGGTCACGGTGCCGAACATCGTCGCCTCGGTCCCCCACCTGAGTAAGAACCCCGTCTTCATGTACATGCAGGACCGGTTCACGGAACCCTCTCCCTTTGTCCCGGACATCGTGGTAGCAATCGACGACGTCGTCGAAAAGAAGATCGACATGTACCACTGCCATGTGTCGCAGATGTATGAATGGCTTCCGTACAACCAGGGGACTCTCGAGTCGGTGCCACGAGATCCATCGGACCGGCGGGCGTGGATGGCCGAGACGCGTGGATTCAGATCGTCACGGCCGGGAGCGACCTATCGCGACCTGCTGATCCGGCTGTATGGGCAGCAAATGGGCAGCCAAGTGAAGCAGGCGGAACCGTTCCAGGTCTCAGAGTATGGATCGCAGCCATCCCTCGAGGAGTTGAAGAGGCTCTTTCCGTTCTTCAATTGATCGCTCTCTTTTTGAACCGAATCGATCCGGACTCTCCCTCGATGTAGGGTGTCATGGGGGAAACCGCTGGCCTCGCGCAAGGCGTCTCTCCCTACGGCCCGGCTTCCCATGGCCCGCTCAGCGTCTGAGATTAGAC
>JBFHXD010000244.1:0-2172 GCA_041599135.1 Methylomirabilales bacterium (SeqCode)
TCCGGCCGGGCGCGGGCGCCGATCCAGACCATGTCTTGTTCCGGCGGGGCGTACACATCGACCAGGTGATTCCCCGCCGCGTCAGTCCAGGTTTTCGCATCGATCCCACAGGTGGTGAAGACCGTATCCGGGATGAGTCGCCGGTAGATGGCCTCGCGCTCTTCCCGGGGGAGCTGGTTGATCTCGAGCAGAGACCGGGCGCCAGATGTCCCCAGCAACGCTTCAAACTGGCGGAGCTGCTCTTGCGCGACCCGGGAACCCACGCGAACTAAGAAGAGGCTCGAGGGATCATGGCTGAGGCCAACATCAAGGGAAAGCGGGTATTCCGCAAACCCCACACTCCGGCCGAGGGAGAGCAGCATCTGCCTGTAGGCCGTCTTGGAGAGGCCCGTCCACAGCAGATCCCATTCCTCGGGATCAAGGGACGCCAGGAGAATCCGTTCCTCCCACGGGGGGGTGAGGGCCGCCCTGAGAAGTCCGGTGCCCACTCCCATTCCTCGCCACCCGTGTGCCACCTCGAAGGAGACCACTTCGTAGAGCCCCTTGAGCATCGCACGACCCCACCTACTCTGCGGATGGGGCAGGCCGAGCAACACAAAGCCGACAACCTGGCCCTCAACGACCGCGACCGTCAGCTCTGCGCCTTCCATCCGAGTCATGCCGATCAGCGTTGCGCGGACCGTATCACTTTGGTAACCGAAATCCCTCCCCAACCCGTCGGCAATGGGCAAATGATCGAGGGCCTCCGGGGACGGGTGTGTTCGATACTCGATTTTCTCAGGAGGACTTGGGGAACCCATGACCCGATCCTCGACCTCCATTCAGGGAGGCAGCCACGACTCGGCACAAGAAAAAACCGGTACCGGCGCTCGCGCGCTCGGCACCAGGATGGGGGAGACAGGAAAGTCTCTTACCGGGTCGCCGACTTTGGTTGTTTTGCCCGGGATTTCTTTCGGGAAGATGGCTGCGTGCGCCCAGACTCACGGTCCATGAGGGCCCGCAGCAGGTCCGTTTTGGTAATGATGCCCACGAGGGTCTCTCCCTTTATCACCGGGAGCCCCCCGATCCGGTATTTCAAGAGGAGGCGCGCGGCCTCTTCGATAGGCGCCTCTCGGTCGACGGTCACCACCGCCCGGGCCATCACCTCCCAGATCCGGACCTTCTCGGCCAGATGTGGAATCTCGTGCATCTCCAGGCCCACCGCCCGGGAAGGAAGCGCCTGCCTGAGATCCCGGTCGGTGACCATCCCCACCAGGCGACCCCGTTCCACGACCGGCAGATGGCGGACCCGGCGTTCTCGAATAATCCGCCAGGCGCTTCGAAGGGTGTCCTGCGGAGAAACCGTCAATGGTCTCCGCTGCATCCATTTTTCAACTCGCACGGTGCGCCTCCTCGGATGCGTCGATCCTGGTCAAGGGCATACCACACCGTTTCCCCCGCCCGCAACACAATACTCATTGGCGGTGAGACCGTTACGCAGGAGCGGATGCCTCACGAGCCGGCCGACTATGCGGATGATGCACCCGGACGAGGTTCTCGTCCATCCAACCGGTGAGCATGGATTTGAGGGATCCGGGGATCGCTACCGTCGCCAGGTAGACGTGCAGCACCACCCCGGAAACAATTGCCACCGCGCCCGCGGCGTGGATGACATAGAGCACCACTTGGACCGATGGGGTCATGCCGAGGCCACCGGGATAGTACAGGAGCAGTCCGGTCACCCCAAGCACCAACCCGAGCAGCAGCGTTCCTCTGAACCAGAGCTTCTGCCCGGCATTGAACCGACCTGCCGGAAGATGGGGATGCTCTCGGCTCAGATACCCGCCCGCCCGCCGGAGCCACTGCCGATCATACGAGACGAATCGCATATCGCGCCGCCACTGGATCCACATGGTCACCAGGGCTACAAGGAAGACGAGCCCTCCCCAAATGTGAGCAGCACTGGCCAATCGGCCCCAGAAAGGCGCCGGACGTTCGAGGAATAACCGACTCAAAAGGAGGTAGAGACCGCTCACCCACAGGACGAGGAATGAGAAGCCCAGTGCCGCATGCATCAGTACCTCGCTTCGCAGATAGCGTTGTACACTCCTGCCAGAGGCCGGAACTCGATCCGGGCCAACCACCGCATAGTGCAGCAGCCCGCCCGCTATCGTCATCAGGAACAGGGCCGCA
>JBFHXD010000245.1:0-2167 GCA_041599135.1 Methylomirabilales bacterium (SeqCode)
CATCCCTTCTTTCAGATACGGATGGGGATCCAAGGGAAGGGTGCTCGTCACGAGTTGGCGGACCGCCTCGATCTCGTGATCTGGGACCGGAATAGCAATCCCATTGATTCCCAAAATCTGGACAACACCCACGGTGGAGAGGACTGATAGCCGGTCCTGATGGTCCTGATATGGAAAGCGGGCAAAGCAGTAGCCCGGAAACAAGGGAAAGCTCACGGTCTTCCAGCGATCTTTCCACCTCCGGCGACGGTCTATGAGGGGCAAAAAAGAGTCCACCGTGCGGCAGGCGAGTTGCTGGTGAACCAGCTTTTCATGACGCGAGCGCGTCCGGATCGCATACCAGGCCAGATTCCCATTCTCTTCATACATGGCTTCGCCGTCTCAGTTACAGGGGGGCCCTGTTGAGAGTTGAGTGTTGCTTATAGTTGAGAGTTGAGTGTTGAGAGTTTAGAGCTTAATGTCCCGTCTTTGCTCTCACCTCTTGACGCTCGACACTCGACTCTCGACTATTTGCAAACCAATCCCAGGTCTGTCTCAGGCCTTCTTGCACGGGCACGAGTGGTTCCCACCCCAGGGTCCTCTTCGCCAGAGACGGATCGATCGCGCTCCGGCGCTGTTCACCGGGTTTCGGTGGTGCAAAGATCGGATCGATCCCATTGGGCGTAAATTTTTTGAGCATGCCATACAACTCGTTAACCGACAGCTCGTGCCCCGTTCCAACATTCACCACAAGCGCGTCCGAACCCTCGGAGTCCTCCATCAGGTAATCGAGGGCCAGCAGGTTCGCGCGCGCGACATCCCCGACAAACACAAAGTCTCTCGTCTGCCCGCCGTCTCCAAAAATGACCGGGCTATCCCCGTGCAAAAGTCGACCGATGAAGATGGCGACAACGCCGGCCTCCCCGTGCGGATCCTGCCGAGGACCAAATACATTGGCGTACCGGAGAGTGACCGGACGCAGGCCGTGAACTGCCTGGTAGTACTGGAGGTAATGCTCTCCAGCGAGCTTGGCCACGCCATAGGGACTGAGGGGGTGTGCGGGATGCGACTCTGGGGTAGGGTACGGCCCAGAGTTCCCGTAGATTGCCCCCCCTGTGGAAGCAAAGATGATGCGCTTGACCCCGTATCGGCACGCACACTCGAGGAGATTCAGGGTCCCGAGGATGTTGACATCGGCATCGTGCCAGGGATAGGTCACGGACCGGCGAAGGTCAATGTGCGCGGCCTGGTGGTTGATGAGGTCAAAGCGACCCTGTCGAAAAATGGCGTCCACGGTCGCGCTGCGGATGTCATCGTGGAAAAATTGCGCCCCGGCATTCACATTGGTCATCCTGCCCGAGGCAAGGCTGTCTATAACGGTCACGCGGTGCCCTGCCCGGAGATATGCATCAACGATATGGGATCCAATAAACCCGGCGCCGCCAGTGACCAGAATATGGAGCGGATCGGATTTCGCCTTCATGCTACCCTCAGCCGGTTTGCCCGTCCGTGGGGCCCACCTGTGGTTGACACGTCGTGGTGTCACCAGAATTCCTCCGTTTAAATATCACTCCACGGTCACGCTCTTGGCCAGGTTGCGCGGTTGATCGACATCGCAGCCCCGAAGGACTGCGATGTGATACGCGAGCAGTTGCATGGGGAGCGCGACCAGCAGCGGCTGCAGCCAGTGGAGCGCCGGGGGGATCGGGATGACGACGTCGGCCTTTGCCCCGATGTCGCTGTCCCCGGCCGTCGCGACGGCGATCACAATTCCATCGCGGGCCTTCACTTCCTCAATATTGCCGGCCATTTTTTCGTAGGTCGGTCCCCTCGGGGTGATGGCGACCACGGGCATGTGTTCGTCGATCAGGGCAATCGGGCCGTGCTTCATCTCCCCTGCCGGATATCCCTCTGCATGGATGTACGAGATTTCCTTCAGTTTGAGTGCGCCTTCGAGGGCCAGAGGATAGTGGATCCCGCGACCCAGGTAGAGGAAGTCCTTGCTCTCAACGAACCGCGCTGCGACGCGTGATATCATTTCGTTTTGTTCGAGGAGTCCCTCCATCAGATCGGGCATCTCCCACAATCCCTTTACTACTTCGTGGACCGTTCCGCGATCGGCGAAACCTCTGGCCAGGCCAAGTTTGAGGGCGAGAAGAATGAGGGCGGTTAGTTGTGCCGTGAAGGC
>JBFHXD010000246.1:0-2166 GCA_041599135.1 Methylomirabilales bacterium (SeqCode)
GAATCCCACCGGTCTCGCCAAGAACCCCGCCACAGCCTACCAGTCCCTCTACCGCAGGGGGAGCCACCAAAGCGTCACCCGTTCGTGGCTCAAACCGACGTATATGACCGATTCCCTGGTGCGCAAAAACCTGATGGGGCAGGCCATCGACAAGGGATTTGCCGTGGACGTGCACGGGCCGATCGGCGCACCGCGGGAAGCGCTCGGCAAGGTGAGCAAGGCCGAGGATGGTGGGATTGGCGCGAAGGGCGTCTGGAGACCGGTGAAGCTGGGCCTCCGGCCGAGTAAGCCACGGAAAGGCATGCAAAAGTACCTCAAGGCCACCTACGTGAAGTTCAATCGAAAAGGGAGATGAGCCATGGCCAAGGCTGACAACTGGCAATTAAAACGAGCCGTACCCTATCCGTACGAGCAAAAACGCCCTCAGCGGCAGTTCGCCATGGTGATGGATTTGAACAAGTGCATCGCCTGCCAAACCTGTACGGTGGCGTGCAAGACGACCTGGACTCCGGGAAGGGGGCAGGAGTACATGCTCTGGAACAACGTCGAGACCAAGCCGTTCGGGTTTTACCCGATGGGTTGGGACGTCCGCCTCATGGAGATGCTGGGGGACAACCAGGAATGGACGGGGGACAAATACACGGGCAAAACGGTTCTGGACGCCCCGCCGGGCGAGCGGGTTGACGGATGGAAACCGGAAGAGATGGATTGGATGAACCCCAATATCGGCGAGGATGAAGTCAATGAGTCCGTCGATATCGGGACGATTCTCGATGCACTCCCCCATCCAGTCTGGATGTTCTACCTCCCCCGCATCTGTAACCACTGCACGAATCCCGCCTGCCTCGCCGCGTGTCCCCGCCAGGCGATCTACAAACGGGAGGAGGACGGCATCGTGCTCATCGACCCCGAGCGGTGTGAGGGGTACCAGGAGTGCATTGCGGCCTGCCCGTACAAGAAGACGCTGTTCAACTTCGTCGCTCGGATCTCGCAAAAGTGCATCGGCTGCTTTCCCTTGATCGAGCAGGGCATCCAGCCGCAGTGCGTGACCACATGCATCGGCAAGATTCGATTGCAAGGGTTCGTCAGCCCGCCCGACAAGGCCAGGGTCGACAACCCCATTGACTTCCTCGTCCATGTCAAGAAGGTGGCGCTCCCCCTCTTTCCTCAGACCGGTCTGGAGCCGAACGTGTACTACATCCCCCCGATCCATGTGCCGCCGCGATTCCTGATGCAGATGTTCGGGCCGGGTGTGGAACATGCGGTCAAGACCTACACAGAGATGCGGGCGAGCAAGGAACCTGATCTGCAAGGGTTGTTACACCTTTTCGGCGCGAGCCCTCTCATTCTTCACTCGTTCAAGGTGAGGGTGGGAGAAGCGATCGGATACGACGAAAATGGAGCGGAGGTGGTCCGGGTTCCGATTCTGGAACCGTTCCAAGAGAGACCCCATAAGGACAAGTTGCTGACCGTCGTGCGCCAGGATATCCCCTGAACGCACGCCAGCAGTCAGCGGTCAGCAATCAGCTGTCAGCATGGAAGGTTCAGGGCGCGCCACACGGATGATGGGCTGGTCGCTAAAACGGGAGGTACACCGATGAAACGAAAGACATGGCTTGCACTGGGCTCGGTCGTGGCGACCCTGGTCCTGGCGGTTCCTGTCTTGGCGCAGGAGGCGCTAGTCTCCACCTTCGTCCCGGGGGAGATCCCGCTCGATCCGCAGCATAAGATCTGGAAAAAGGCCAAGCCGCTTGCGGTGCCCCTTGCAGGACAGATCATCACCACCCCCATGAACATGAATCCCTCGGTGAAGTCCATCACCGTCAAGAGTCTCAACAACAAGAAGGAGATCGCCTTCCTCCTTGTGTGGAAGGATTCTACCGAGGACCGCTTCGTCTCGCTTGGAGGCTTTTCCGATGCCGTGGCTGTCCAGATTCCCTATACCCCCAGCGATGAGGTGCCCTACCTCATGGGAGGGCCGGGCCAGCGGGTCCTGATCCAGCACTGGGCCGCATTTCGCCAAGAAAATATCGACCACGGCTACTTCGACACCGCCAAGGCAGAACCCAACTACACGTACGACTGGTATCCTCATGCCAAGCCGCCGTACAAGTATCCCGAGGACTGGCACAACCCGTACGCCCTGAACTATATCGGCGGGGAAAA
>JBFHXD010000247.1:0-2163 GCA_041599135.1 Methylomirabilales bacterium (SeqCode)
GCTGGCGTATCAGATCCAGGTCGAGGTAGGGCAGGACCCGTCCTGCCCCATACCCTCCCCGGGCGCAGAAGATCCCCTTGACCTCCGTACGGAGAAACATCTGGTGCAATGCCGCTGCGCGGTCCTTGTCGGCTCCGGCTAGGAACCCCCATCGGTCGTAGAGATGCGGCGCCTCAAGCACCTGAAAACCCATCCGCCCTAGGGTTCGGAGGCCTCGCCTGAGGTGGCCTGGATCCACCGGGCTGGAGGGGGCCACGACCGCGACAACATCACCGGGGCGAAGAGGCCTCGGCCGCTTCTTCATGTTTCCTCCGGAATTGTCTGCTCCCTCCGAAACTAGCCCGGATTATCCACATACACGTGAATAATCCGCCCTCCGTGCTTCGACTCCGCCCCCATTTGCGGGGCGTCGCTCAGGGCTAGCCCAACGCATTCCTCTGATCCAAGGAATCAAGCCTGTCTTCTGCCGAGAATTTGGAACCCGGTGCGGATGGTAGTGACATGTATGGCGACCGTGTCACCAGTCCTCTGGGCATACCCCCCTGCCAAAACAACCGCCACCGGAACCCGCCGACGTCTTGCTTCCTGAAAAACCATCCGGTCCCGTCGCTCAAGCCCTTCAAAGGT
This sequence comes from Methylomirabilales bacterium (SeqCode), assembly GCA_041599135.1. Classification (GTDB taxonomy): domain Bacteria; phylum Methylomirabilota; class Methylomirabilia; order Methylomirabilales; family CSP1-5; genus CSP1-5. The sequence goes on from JBFHXD010000247.1 coordinate 628, forward strand.
GAGCGCGAGTTCTCCTTCCTGATCATCGTGATAGGGGTCTGCCCCCGCGACGTAGACCAGGAGCTGAGGCCGAAAGATCTCAAGGGCCGGAAGAAAATGTCGGGAAAACTCCTCCAGGTATTCCTCGTCTGCTGCGCCGGCCTTCAGTCCAATGTCCAGGTCACTCTGTTGTTTGACTTCGGGATAGAGATCCTCCTGATGAACGGAGCAGGTAAAGACGGTAGGGTCTTCTCGAAATATGAAGGCGGTCCCGTCCCCCTGGTGAACATCGCAGTCGACCACCATGGCCTTCACAATCCGCCCTTCTTGTTTCAGCTTCCTAATGGCAATGGCACTATCATTGAAGACACAGTACCCCGCACCGTGATCCGGATAGGCATGGTGACCACCCCCCCCGATGTGAATCCCGAGGTTGGTCTCTAAGGCATAGCGGGCGGCTCGAATTGTCCCCTCAACTCCGATCCAGGCCGCCTCTGCCAGTTCCTTCGAATAGGGAAGATCTAACACTTCCAATTCCTCGGGGCTCAGTCTCCCTTCTCGTACCTTGGCGACGTACGCCGGCGTATGGACGAGCAAAATGTCTTCATCTTGGGCAAGACGTGGTTCCTCAAAATTCTCAGGCTTGGCCGTGCCGATTTCGATGAGCTTTTCCTTGATCAAACGAAACTTGACCGTCGGAAGGATATGCTCCCCCAGATCGACTCCGTACTTCGGGGAATAGAAAATTTTCATGACCACTCGTCGCTTATTGCCGTGAATGCCGCAGCCGGATGATAGTCGCTTTCAAAGGCGTTTTCCAGAAGGAATCTGGCCCTACTCCACAGGGATTTCCTTGACTCGGCCCCGAGCCCTCTATTACCTTGCGTGTGTCGAGGGTGAACCATGAAAACGCCCGCCAGAGACCTCTGGAGCGGCCACAGGATTGCCCGGTTGCTATTGCTGGCACTGATGGTCGTCACAGGAGGGTGCTCCGGCAGCACCGTCCTGAGTGGTCCGGTCCGCACCCAAGGAGTGGTCACTGGAAAACACGAGCTCGCCCCGAAAGGAAATCCGAAGGTGAAACCACGCTACTTCCTGTGGGTAAAGACCGAGGATGGGATGGTCTATGTCGAGGTCACGAAGGAATTGTTTGACGGTGTGAAGAAAGGGGATGATGTCTGCATGAACTGTGACTCCCAAGGTCCCTAACGTCCTCTTCCCGTTCCAGGCACCCCCGTCTTTTCAGGAAGGGGGTAAAGTCTTACGCCGAGGCTGCGACTTTCACGGCCAGGCTCTCAAGGTCTGCTGGACTCATCTCACCGAGGGATTCCGGAGATGGGTAAACGGTGAGGACTCGATCCCTCTCACGCAGTAGATCTGAATCCACACCAGAAAGTTCGCGGAGCATTAGAAGCGCGCGAGAGCGGGCGTCCCGCTCAACCACCACGATGGGAAGGGCTACCATCTCGTCCTGACCTTCCTCCCGGAAATGGATGAGGCCCTCAGCAGGCGTTCGCTTGAGAAAGTTTAATAGCAGATGGCCATTCTCGGCATCCC
>JBFHXD010000248.1:0-2157 GCA_041599135.1 Methylomirabilales bacterium (SeqCode)
AGGCCCGGGTAGGAAGCTGCCGCTTCTCCTCAGGGTACTGGACCGTCACCGCCCGGGTAAACAGATACCGGAGCGTGATCTTCATTGAGAGGAGGATGCTCCAGAAGCCCAGCACGATATCTCGGAGATATTGCCGCATCTCTCACCTCATCGTTTAAAGGAATAGTACGGCTAGTCCGGTCACCCCCAGATTTACAAAGGCGAGGGGGAGAAGGACCTTCCAGGCGACGTGCATCAGTTGATCTACCCGCACTCTCGCCAGCGTCCATCGAAGCCACATCATCACGAAGAGGAGGAAAAAGGTCTTGATCAAAAACCAAGCCAAGGGAGGCAAGAGGGGTCCCCGCCATCCTCCGAGAAAGACGGTCGTCGCAATGGCGCAGACGATAAACATGTTCGAGTATTCCGCCAGGAAAAAAATGGCAAAGCGCATCCCGCTATACTCAACATGAAAGCCTGCGACAAGCTCCGACTCCGCCTCGGGGATATCGAAGGGGAGCCGGTTCGTTTCGGCTACGGCACAGGTGAAGTAGATAAGAAAGGCCAGGGGTTGCACGACGATGAACCAGAGATATTGTTGGGCCTCGACGATCTTCGTCATGCTGAGAGAGCCGACCAGGAGGATTGGACCGAGCAGGGAAATGACCAAGGGAACCTCATAACTGACCGCCTGTGCCGCCGACCGGAGCGCACCCAACGCCGCGTACTTGTTGTTGGAACTCCAGCCAGCCATGATGATCCCGACGACGGCAAGGGAGGAAATGGCAACAATATAGAGGATGCCGATGTTGAGGTCCTGCACGATGAGGCCGGGACCAAATGGAATCACCACGTACGCCGCCAACGCAGAAGCAAAAACCACAATCGGAGCGAGGATGAAGACCGGTCGATCGGCCTTCGTCGGGATGATATCTTCCTTGAGCAAGAGCTTGATTCCGTCGGCAATACTCTGCGCCCACCCATGCCAGCCCCCCACCCGCATCGGCCCGAATCGAGCCTGGATGTGGGCGCTGATCTTGCGCTCCCACCAGATGAGGAACATGGCTGAGACTGAGATAAAACCGATGATAATGCTCACCACCCCGAACATGATGGCAAGACGTGGGACGATCCACGGAATGCCCCAAGTTTCGAAGAAGGCGTAGAATTGTTCCAGTGTTCCAGGACTCACCACCTGCACCCTTCTGCTGTCAGCTATCCGCGGTCAGCCGTCACCTTCCGCCGACAGCGGCTGGAAAGCTAGGAGGTTAGAAGGCTAAGTCGAGGATTTCATCCTCCCAGCATGCCAGCGTGCGAGCATCCCAGCGCCTGATTTAGCGGTCCACCTCACACAGCACGATGTCGATGCTCCCCAGGATAGCCACCGCATCGCCCACCAGGTACCCAGGAAGCATCACCGGCAGGGCGGACAGGTTCACAAAGGTCGGCGCGCGGACCTTGTAGCGATACGGTCTTTCCGACCCGTCCGCGACGATATAGTGTCCGAGCTCCCCCCGCGGGGTCTCAACCCGGGAATAGATATCCCCCACTGGTGCCCGAAGCTTTTTCGCCACCGGCGACAGCACCGGCCCCGGGGGGATGTCCGTGAGGGCCTGCTCAACGATCTTGACCGACTCCGCCATCTCCACCCGCCGCACCCAGAACCGGTCCCACACATCCCCCGTCGGCCCCACCGGGATGTCAAAGGCAAAGCGGTCGTAGATCCCATACGGATCGTCCCGCCGCAGATCCCACCGGATCCCCGAGCCCCGCAACACCGGGCCCGAGCAGGCATAGCTGATGGCATCCTCGGGCTTGAGAATCCCCACCCCCTGGATCCGCTTCTGCCAGATGACTTGGTCGGTGCTCAGCCGATCGTATTCGGCCAGCCGGGGCTTGAACCAGGCCAAAAAGGCCTTCACATCCGCCAACCAACCCTCCGGGACATCCAAGGCCAGCCCCCCGATCCGCATGAAACTGTAGTTGAGCCGTTGCCCCGAGACCGCCTCAAACAAGTCGAGGACCATCTCGCGCTCCCGGAAACACCACATAAAGAGGGTGAAGTTGCCGAGATCGAGACCGAACGTCCCCAACCAGATGAGGTGCGAGGCGATCCGCTGGAGTTCCCCGATGATGACACGGAGATACTCCGCGCGCTCCGGGACCGGAATCCCCATC
>JBFHXD010000249.1:0-2129 GCA_041599135.1 Methylomirabilales bacterium (SeqCode)
AGTCCTCGGGGTAGGAATCCTCTCGGGCGTAAATGCCCACGAGAGATTCGAGGACCTCCTCGGCCATCTCCAGCATGGTCTCCTTCAGATTCTCACCCACCAAGATCTTCGTCCGCTCGGCATAGATGATCTGGCGCTGGCGGTTCATTACATCATCGTATTCGAGGAGGTGCTTGCGGATCTCAAAGTTGTGCGCCTCCACCCGCTTTTGTGCCGTCTCGATGGACTTTGTGACCATTCCATGCTCAATGACTTCTCCCTCCTCCATCCCCAGCTTTCCCATCCACCGTTGGAGGCGCTCTCCTCCGAAGATGCGGAGGAGGTCATCTTCCAGGGACAGGTAGAAGCGGGAAGAGCCAGGGTCGCCCTGCCTACCGGCCCGACCCCGAAGCTGGTTATCGATCCGGCGCGCCTCATGCCGCTCGGTCCCCAGAATGTGAAGCCCCCCTAACTGCACGACGCGCTCGTGCTCGGCGGTACAGAGGGAACGCACCTTCGCCAGGCATCGGGCATAGGCCTCGGGGTCCATGGTGGAATCCAGCAGGCCGTACTGCTGCATCCGCTTTGCCTCTTCCAATGCCGCTGCTAATTCTTTGGGGTCGACGTCCTCTGGAATGTCCTCCCGCCGCATCATATCCTTGGCCAGGGAGTGGGGATGGCCGCCCAAAAGGATATCTGTCCCCCGTCCGGCCATGTTGGTGGCAATGGTGACTGCCTTGTAGCGACCGGCCTGGGCAACGATCTCTGCCTCACGCTCGTGGTACTTGGCATTCAAGACCTGGTGCGGCACGCCTCGGCGCTTCAAAAGGGTCGAGAACTTTTCCGACTTCTCAACAGAGGTGGTGCCCACGAGGACCGGCTGCCCTTTCTCGTACAGCTCAGCGATCTCGTCGACAACGGCCTCATACTTTTCTTTCTCCGTTCGATAGATCACGTCGGGGTAATTCGTCCGCAGGAGGAGCCTGTTCGTGGGGATGACCATCACATCCAGGTCATAGATCTGGGCAAACTCGGCCGCCTCGGTATCGGCGGTCCCCGTCATGCCGGCTAATTTGTCGTACATCCGGAAATAGTTTTGAAAGGTGACAGTGGCCAGGGTCTGATTTTCCCGCTCGATCTTGACCTTCTCTTTGGCCTCGACGGCCTGGTGCAGCCCGTCAGACCACCGGCGACCGGGCATCAGGCGACCCGTGAACTCATCCACGATGATCACCTGACCATCCTTGACTACATAGTCCACGTCCTGCTGGAACAGGTTATGGGCCCTGAGTGCCTGCTGGATGTGATGGACGGTCTCAATGTTGCTGGGGTCGTACAGGTTAGAAATGCCCAACATGCGTTCGACCTTGGCCACCCCCTGCTCGGTGATGGTCACCGTCTTGGCCTTTTCATCAACGATGTAATCCCCCTCTCGAGCCGCCTCGACCTCCGCCAGCTTGCCCCCGGTGATGGTCGCGGCGCGCTTGAGCCGGGGAATGACGCGGTCGAGCTGGTAATACAATTCGGTCGACTCTTCAGCCGGGCCAGAGATGATCAGGGGGGTCCGGGCTTCATCGATCAGGATGGAATCCACCTCGTCCACGATGGCGTAACGCAGCTCTCGCTGGGCCATGTCGTCGAGGGCAAACTTCATGTTGTCCCGCAGATAATCAAAGCCGAATTCGTTATTCGTCCCATACGTGATGTCAGCCGCATACGCCCTGTGCCGGTCCGTATCATTCATATCGTGCTGGATGAGGCCAACATTCAGACCCAGGAACTGATAGACACCACCCATCCACTGGCTATCACGTTTTGCCAGGTAGTCATTCACCGTGACGATATGGACGCCGCGACCCTCGAGCGCATTGAGATAGGCCGGCAGGGTGGCTACGAGGGTCTTCCCCTCACCGGTGGCCATCTCGGCGATCTTGCCCCGGTGCAGCACGATCCCGCCGATGAGCTGTACGTCGTAGGGCACCATGTCCCACACGAGATCGTGCCCGGTCACGCTCACCGTCGTGCCGACCAGCCGGCGGCAGGCTTCGCGGACGGTGGCGAAGGCCTCCGGCAGCAGCTCGTCGAGCGCCGACGCGATCTCCGCCGACAGCTGCTCTTCCAGCGCGATGACTTTCTGTTCGAGCGCGTCC
>JBFHXD010000250.1:0-2115 GCA_041599135.1 Methylomirabilales bacterium (SeqCode)
CAACTTGAGGCGATCTGCCTCTCGGAGGATCAGCCCCAAGAGCTGCTCATGCCCCTGACCTTTCAGCTCCTCGTGCAGGAGCTGGATAGAGCCGCTGATGGCCGCCAACGGGTTTCGGACCTCATGAGCAATGCTGGCGGCGAGCTGCCCCACCGCTGCCAGCCGATCCGCGCGACGGAGATGCTCCTCGATCTGCTTCCGCTCGGTGAGGTCTTGAAAGATGGCTACAGTCCCTAGGAGCCGTTCTTCCCCGTCCCTGAGGGAGGAGTAGGTGACGCCGATGGGAAGGACTGCCCCGTCCCCTCGGTTAAACGGAGCCTCGAAAGCCTCTGCGCGATCCGAACCGTGTTTGCGGCTCGAGAAGGCCTTGAGACCGGGAAACTCGTCTAGACCCACCTGAGAGTACATTAGGCCAATCGCCTCGTTCGCCTTCACGCCGGTGATGCGCTCTGCCGTCGCATTGAAGGAGGCAATCCGCCCCTCGAGATCGAGCGTCATGATCCCACTCGAGATGTTGGCGATGACGTCCTGATACAGGGTCTTGAGGTTCCGGATGTCTGTCCGCTGGGCCTCGAGTTGCCTTCCAGCCTCCCGCAGTCGCTCGGCCAGATCACTGCTCAACAGCGCCACGAGGAAGAAGGCGACAATGTTGATGAAGACCCGGAAAAACACAAAGCTGAAAGAGGCGTAGGTGCTGGCGGCATGGCCCACGGGAGGAATGATCTGGTAATATTCGAAATCGATGAGGAGTCCGAAGAGAATGCTCCCGAGCGACGCAAGCCACAGGGACTCCCGCCGCCCGAGTAGCGTCCCGCTGCCAAAGATGGGGAAGATGTACACGAAGGTGAGGGGACTTACAATACCCCCAGTGTAGTGGACGAGCCCCGTGCTGAGGAAGAGATCACCGGCAAGTTGGAAGCCGGCGAACTCTTCGAGGCGTTTCACCCAGGGGAGAAGGATCGTGTAGAGCCCACTCAGGGCGAACGTCAGGCCCAAGAGGAAAAAGAGGGGACCGGTCGGGTACGGGGGCGCCTCTTGCATTTGCACGATGGCTGCCGACCCGAGGAATAGAATGGCCACCACCAGGCGGATGCCGATCAGCCATTTCAGCCGCTTCTCCCAGCCTGCCCGTCCGATCCCTCGCTCCTGGCCGTCCGACATATGTATTCCTCATCAGCTGGAACCTGAGTCTCGGGGCTCGGGCTGCGATCAGCTACCGCCCACGACGGAGATCAGCTTGAAAATAGGCAGATACATGGCGATGACCACGCCGCCGACCACCACGCCGAGGAAGATCACTAAAAGCGGCTCAAGGAGGGAGGTCAGCCCGGATACCGCAATATCGACCTCCTCGTCGTAGAAGTCAGCGATCTTATTCAACATGCGATCCAGGGCACCGGTCTGCTCTCCGACGGCGATCATCTGCACGACCATGGGCGGAAAGACTCCTGACTGCCCCAGGGGCTCGGAAATTGTCTTCCCCTGGGCGATGGTCGTGCGGGCCTTCTGCACCGCCTCTTCCACCACCTTGTTGCCGGCCGTCCGGGCGGTGATGTCCAGCCCATCCAAGATGGCCACCCCACTCGAGACCAACGTCCCCAAGGTCCGGGTGAACTTGGCCACTGCCACTTTTCGGATCAAGATGCCCACGATGGGAAGTTGCAGCATCATGCTGTCGATCCGCATTCTCCCCCCGGCAGTCTGGTAATACATCCGCACCCCCACGCCGAGGAGCAGTGCTCCCCCAACCATGTAGAGAATATTGGTACGGACAATGCGGCTAAGCTCGAGAACAATCCTGGTGGGGAGGGGTAAGCTGGCCCCGAAGTTAGCAAATAACTGACTAAAGGTCGGGATGACATAGATCAGGAGGAAGACGACCACCACGATCGCCACAGAGACGATGGTGGTCGGATAGAACATGGCAGACTTGATCCGTTTTTTCAAGGCCATCGCCTTCTCGATATACGCAGCCAGGCGGTTGAGGATCGTGTCGAGGATACCTCCCGCCTCTCCGGCCTCCACCATGTTGGTGTACAGCGTGCTAAATACCTTTGGATGCTTTTTGAGGGCGGCGGAGAAGGTAGAACCTGCCTCCACATCCTGCCTGATATC
>JBFHXD010000251.1:0-2114 GCA_041599135.1 Methylomirabilales bacterium (SeqCode)
ACGTCGCCTTAGTGAATGGCATCTTTAACCTGAATCCGGCAAGGCACGCCATCTTCCGAGAGCTCGCGCGAGTAATCCGGAAGGATGGGGCGGTCTACGCGGCCGAACTTATATTGTGCGGGCCGCTTCCCCCAGAGATGAAGCAGAGCGACGCAAACTGGTTTGCTTGAATAGCCGGGGCCAAGGAAGGCGGGGCCTTCCTCGACGAGTTTCGACAGGTTGGATTTTCTGAGGTTTTCATTCGACGAACGATCCGCAATGCCCGGACGAAAAATCCGCACGTGCTGGCCGCCGAGGTCTACGCTAAAAAAACTGCTTGATCTTTCCCCCTGGGGCAAGGTTTACCCTGACATTCGGGAGGTATAGAATGGGCGAAGGGACACTCAGCATCCGCCAGTTGGCTCAGGAAGCGGGAGTCTCCTCAAAAACGCTGCGGTATTGGGAATCCCAGGGGCTCATTGCTCCGGCCGGTCGGACCCACACGAACTACCGCCGGTACACGAAGGCCGACCTGGAGCGGGTCCTGTTCATCCGGAAGGCCCAAAGTCTCGGATTCACGCTGGCCGAGATACAGCAGATTTTCGCTCTGGCCCGATCCCGGCAGGCGCCCTGCGATGCGGTCATCCAGTGGGCGGGAGACAAGGCGCACGCCCTCGAAAGACAGATCCAAATGCTCCAGGATCTCAAAGCTCGGTTAGAGCGCTATCGGCGGCGTTGGGCGGCCGAGAAGAAACCCGCTTCCCTCGGCCCGACCGAGGTCTGTCAGTGCATCGAGTCGGTTCCTATTCAAGACCTACGTGTAACCCCTGTCGCCCCTTCCCGGAACAGGAGGTGAAAAAGATGGAAGCCAAACAGATCGTGAGCCTCTGCCCCGCCTGCGATGCCTGTCCGGCCGTCGAGGTGTATGAAGAGACGGTCCGGATCGGTGAGGCAGAAAATCGGGTTACCCTCACGAGGGACGAGTGGAACGTACTCGTCGAAGTGATCGCGCAGGGGACGTTGACCACACTCTGACAAAATTGGAAAAGACCGCGAGGGCGACTCCCGGTCTCTGTTACCAGTTGACACTGCTTGGCCGGTGGGGGATACTTGGCCCCTCTTGAGGAGTCGCAAGAGTGGAACCGGGGTAGGCATCGTATGTCTGGGCCCACTTCCGGCACAATCGAGGGTGCACAACAATGCTAAACGCCTTCTCGGGCGTAGCACGGCCCGGGGGGTTTTTTGTTTTGAGAAAAGCGAGGAAGGAGGAGAGGTGATGAAGGGAAGAAAATGGAATATCCAAGCAGCTTGGCCTGTGCAGCTTTTGATAGGCCTGGTGCTTGTGTTCGTCCTGCCGGTGGTGAGTGCTGCTTTGGAGGTGGGCGAGAAAGCGCCGGACTTCGAACTGCGCAGTACCACCGGGGGCAAGATCAGGCTGAGTGACTTTGCCGGGAAAAAGAATGTGCTCATCGAGTTCTACGTCATGGATTTCCATCCTGGCTGCGAAGCGGCACATCAGAACCGGCGGGTCGCGTATGAGGAGTTCCAGGCGCACGACACGGAGATCCTCGGGATCAGCGTGTTCAACCCATATGCGCAGCAGGTCTTTGCAAAAACGCTCGATTTGCCGTACCCCCTCCTCAGTGACTTCCCAGACCTGAAAACGATCAAGAAGTACGACGTAGAACAAAAGATCGGAGAAATTCTCACCGCGAAGCGAGCGTACTTCATTGTGGACAAGCAGGGGATCATGCGATTCAAGCGGATCGTGAGTCCGTTCGATGTGGATGGGCCGTATCTGCAGAATGATGTGTTGTTGAGCGAGGTGGAGAAGATCAACAAGAAGGGCAGCTAGGGAAGGGAAAGCGCGATGGCAGAAAAACCCAACGCCGCGGCACGGTTCGGATGGTTGGCCGGCACATGCACTGTCCTGTCAATCACCGCGTGCTATGGCACGCTGGCAACGGTGAGTGTGCTGTCGCTGCTCGGTGTGACACTCGTGATCAACGCGGGTGTGTGGGCAGGGGCGATCAGCCTGTTTGCTCTCCTGGCGCTGTTGGGTGTTGTGCTGAGCTATCGAGAGCACCGCGTGAAGGGCCCGCTTGTCATCGGGGCACCGGGAGCGGCGTTGATCC
>JBFHXD010000252.1:0-2030 GCA_041599135.1 Methylomirabilales bacterium (SeqCode)
CTCCAAGAATCGATCCTTGGACAACCACCCCCGACGACTGACCACCTGCTCCTCCATCATCGCCAGATGGACTAACGGTCCCCCGAACCCGCTGAAGCCCAATATCAGGAACACGCGGGCTAGCTCTGCCAAACGCTGCACCGCTGTCACCCCCCTTTCGACCTGGAAGTTGCGATGAGTGTCCCACGGTGTATCCTACGGACGCAAGAGAGTCCTACAGTTGACAGGGCACCAAATCCCCTGCTGATGATCTCGACGGCAAGTCTCCCCGCATGATGACCAGAATTTTCAGGCGGGTGGTCTCTCCCTGAGGAGATTCCTTGCAGGGAGGGTCTCGTACATTCGGATGGCCACAATTAAGCCCGAAAGGAGGGTCAAGGCGGCGACAACATGAATAGCGGCGCCCATCCCAAGGAGATCGGCAATGGCACCCGCCAGCAGGGCCCCTACCGCATACCCGAGATCGCGCCAGAAACGGTATACGCCCAATGAAGTTGCTCGCCAGCCGGGATGAGCGACGTCACTGATGGATGCCAGCAGCACCGGGTACACCATGGCCGCACCAAACCCCTGCAACACCGCGGCAAAAACCCACCATGAGTAGGTGGGAATTAGAACAGTAAACCAGATCCCTGCGGCCTGCACTGCCATCCCGCCAGCAATGAGCCACTTCCGCTCGAACCGGTCGCTCAGGGGACCGGTAATCGGTTGAAGCAATCCCCACACTGCGGGATAGATCGCCTTGATGACTCCGATGGCTGCGACACCCAGGCCATACGAGGAGAAGAAAAGCGGGTAAATCCCCCAGGACATCCCATCATTGAGGTTGTTGACCAGGCCGGCTTGACTACAGGACGAAAGCGCCCGCTCCTTCCAGGAGGTCAGCGCAATGATCTCTTTTACTAAGGGGTGCTTCGCCCCGGGATTCGGAGGACTCGCTGATCCGGCGGCTTGAACCGAAGGTACATGTTGCCGGGCTTCAAGGCGAGCTTAGTCAATGGTCTCCCGCACGAAGAGGACCGAGCAGATCAGGCCTAACGCGGCGATGCCGATACCCAAATAAAAGGGCTCGGGACGGAGGGAGTAGGCGGCGGCAATCTCCGCGGTAAGCCAGGCCATGACGCCGACGGAGAGGCACCCGGCAAACTCGTTCAACCCGAGAGCCAGCCCGCGACGCTTCGGGCCGACCAGGTCCACCTTCATGATCACGCACATGGACCACGTCAGGGCCTGATTAATACCGAGCAAGATATTGGCAACATCAAACCAGAACCAGGCATTCGCATAGATGATAATGATAAAGGGAACCGGCGGGCCGATGACTCAGCCCAGCACCAGTACCCGCTTCCGCCCCCAGGTTTCCGAGATCCGGGCCGCGAAGAAGTTGCAAAAGGCCTTGACGACGCCGAAGCTGATAATGAAGGAGACAATGGCGGTCTTCGACGCGAGCCCGAATTCCTGTTCCCCAATCAGGGGCACGACAGTTCGCTCTAGGCCCACCATGGAGCCCACAAACGCTGTGATCAGGACAAGGAGCGAGAACTGGGGTAAGTTTTCCCACAGACCCAAGCGGATTTCTGGTGCATTCAGGGTGATATAGCCTCTAACGTGTCCTAGGCTCAGGTGGCGCTCTGGGGCACGTCGGCGTTGTCATTCTAGCCCCTACTCATAGGTCAAATCAATAGTTCATATCCTAATAATAGGAAAAACGAATAATCTCGTCTGGAGGAGGCGGGGTTCTACCTGTAATCGCGACAAAAAAGTCTTGACTCCTCCCCTAGCTGGGAAGGCTTTAAGTGTGTGGGGGTTGCAGCGCCAGGCAGGGCGATAATGAAAACCGATCTAGAGGCAGGGCTTGACAAAGCTGAGGGATCGCGTTAGGAAAATAGTAAAGAGAACCAGAGGAAATGTCGTTGATACGTAAGCGCACAGCATACCTGGCACTTTTCGGCTTTCTAGTGGGACTCCACGTTTGTCTCGTTGCCAATTTCGGCCAAGAATACCGCTCTGAGGAACCATCGACAATGGCC
>JBFHXD010000253.1:0-1961 GCA_041599135.1 Methylomirabilales bacterium (SeqCode)
GCCGTCGGTCCAGCGGGTCTGCGGCGACAACCACGTCTTATCACCACCCCAGAGCGCAAATCCCATCTGTCGCTTCTTGGCACGGACGTCTTGAACCGCCGGAACATCTTCGACCTGACCCTCGCGCTCTGGCTGCGTAAAGGAGAGATCCTGGCCCCGCCATTTTATGCCCATGATCCGTCCACCCACCTGCGGGACGAGGATGAGTTCAAGAAGCCCGTTTTGTAGACACCAAGTATTCCACCCTTTATATGTTCCCTCTTTGAGCGTGATCTTCGCGGGTCCCACCCCTAACCCCTGGTCCCGAGGGTCCTGTCGAGATTGAAGGCGGCACTAATCAAGGCCAGGTGGGTAAAAGCCTGGGGGAAGTTGCCTAATGCCTCGCCACTGGGACCCGTTTCCTCGGCATAGAGCCCCAGGTGGTTGGCATAGCCGAGCATCTGTTCAAACATGAGCCTGGCTTCCTCCAACCGAGTGCGATCGTCCCGCCCTGCGCGGGTCAGGGCTTCGACGAGCCAGAAGGTACAAATATTAAATGTTCCCTCTTCGCCCCTCAGGCCGTCGGCGGTCTCTTCTACGTTGTACCGGTAGACCAAGCTGTTGGACACCAGCCCCCCATGCTCTGGAGAGCGGTTCGTAGCAGCAAGGGTCTTGAGCATTCTCGGGTCGGTCGGGGAAAGAAAGAACACGAGCGGCATGATCAGATTAGCAGCGTCGAGGGATTCACTCCCGTAATGTTGGACGAATGCCTGACGGTTTGGGCTCCAGCCTTTGGCCATGATGTCCTCGTAGATTTGGTCCCGCACCTTGAGCCACCGGTCACGGTCGGCAGGGAAAGAACGCTTGTCGGCGAGGCGGAGTCCCCGGTCAATGGCAACCCAACACATGAGCTTGGAGTAGACAAAGTGTTGTTGTCCACCCCGGACTTCCCAGACCCCCTCATCTTCCCGCTGCCAGTTATCACACACCCAGTTGATAAGCTGTCTCAAGTTGGTCCAGAGGTCATACGAGATCGGACTCCCGTACTTGTTGTAAAGGTAGACCGAGTCCATGAGTTCTCCGTAGATGTCCAACTGAAGCTGGTTGTACGCGCCGTTGCCGATCCGGACCGGGCGAGAGCCCTTATAGCCGTCCAGATGGTCCAGGATTTCCTCGGTCAGGGTGTGGCGGCCGTCGATTCCGTACATAATCTGTAAGGATCCATCGGGCTTTAGCTCGTGGCAGCGACCCTGTATCCAATCCATGAAGTGGGCGGCCTCCTCGGTGAATCCGATGCGGAGCAGGCCGTACAGGGTGAATGCAGCATCCCGGATCCAGGTAAACCGGTAGTCCCAGTTTCGCTCCCCACCCACACCTTCTGGAAGGCTGCACGTCGGGGCTGCGACGATCGCTCCCGTGGGCGCATACGTAAGCAGCTTCAGCGCCAGTGCCGACCGGTGGACTACCTCACGCCACCGACCCGTGTACGTGCACTTCGAAATCCAGCGGCGCCAGTACTCGACGGTCCGTTTAAAGTTCTCCATCGCTTCCTGATCAGAAAGCGAAATACCGCATCCACCCCCTTGCGGAATGTCTTGAAGCAAGAAGGTCGCCGTCTGGCCTTCCTCGAGCCGAAACTCGGCACTCACCCCGTTGCCGTCCTGCTTCAAGGGGACGCGCGTGGCAAGTCCCAGGCTCAGTCGTGGGGAATAAAAGCATACCCCGTCTGGGGTGAGCTGCATTTGGTGTTCATCGCGGGCATAGTTAAAGGCGGGATAACATTCCATCCGGAAGGTCATCACGCCGCGTACCACATTGACGCGTCGGATTAACTGATGTTGTCCAATCGCTTTTGTCGTCCCGGTAATTGGCATGAAGTCCGTGATCTCGCCGACGCCATCTGGTGAGAGGAACCGAGTGATCAGCACATTGGTCTCGGGCCAGTAGAATTGCTTGTGGGTAATTCCCTCGATGGTAGGAGC
>JBFHXD010000254.1:0-1888 GCA_041599135.1 Methylomirabilales bacterium (SeqCode)
GTGAGAAGCGATGGCACAGATTCGCGCCGACGAAATCAGTCAGCTGATTAAAGAACAGCTCAAGGGCTACGAGGCCGCCGTGGAGGTGGCCGAGGTCGGAACCGTCACCGAGGTGGGGGATGGGATTGCCCGAATCTACGGACTGGAAAGGGCGATGGCAGGCGAGCTTCTGGACCTTCCGCACGACGTAATCGGCATGATTCTCAATCTGGAAGAGGACAACGTGGGCGCGATTCTCTTCGGGGAGGATATCCTTATTAAGGAGGGGGATCAGGCCAAGCGGACCGGTCGCATCGCGCAGGTGCCAGTGGGAGAAGCGATGATCGGCCGCGTGGTGAACGCCCTGGGTCAGCCCATCGACGGGAAGGAACCTGTCGCGGCCAAGGAGCATCGTTCCATTGAACGGTTGGCGCCCGGGGTGGTGGACCGGCAGCCGGTCAAGGAGCCGCTCCAAACCGGTATCAAGCCTATCGATTCCATGATTCCCATCGGGCGAGGACAACGAGAACTCATTATCGGCGATCGCCAGACCGGGAAGACGGCCCTTGCGGTGGATACGATCCTGAACCAAAAGGGGCAGGATGTCCTCTGCATCTACGTGGCGGTGGGACAGAAACGGTCCACCGTGGCCCAGGTGGTGAAGGTCTTTGAGGACCACGGCGCAATGGCGTACACCACCGTCGTCTCGGCCACCGCGTCGGAGCCGGCACCACTCCAGTTCATCGCGCCGTATGCGGGATGCGCCATGGGGGAATACTTTCGAGACAACGGGAAGCATGCCCTGGTCATCTACGACGATCTCTCCAAGCATGCCACAGCCTACCGCCAGCTCTCCCTGCTGCTCCGCCGGCCGCCCGGTCGAGAGGCATACCCCGGAGACGTCTTTTACCTGCATTCTCGACTCTTAGAGCGGGCAGCCAAGCTGAACGACGAGTTGGCGGGGGGCTCGCTCACCGCTCTTCCCATCATCGAAACCCAACTCGGGGATGTTTCCGCTTACATCCCGACCAACGTGATCTCTATCACCGATGGCCAGATTTATCTTGAGACCGATCTCTTCTATGCTGGCGTCCGACCGGCCGTGAACGTCGGGCTCTCGGTCTCGCGGGTGGGGGGAAGCGCCCAGATCAGAGCCATGCGGCAAGTGGCCGGACGCCTGCGCCTCGATCTGGCCCAGTACCGCGAGCTGGCCGCCTTTGCGCAGTTCGGGTCCGAGCTCGATAAGGCGACGCAGGCGCAGCTCAGCCGGGGGGAGCGGATGGTGGAGATCCTGAAACAGGATCAATTCGTTCCCCTGCCCGTGGAGCGGCAGATTCTGATCATTTTTGCCGGCGTCAACGGACATGTCGATGATCTCCCGGTCGAGGCCATCCGGTCATTCGAGGAGGGACTCTTCCGGTTCGTCGAGGTGAGCTATCCCGAAATCTATCGAGAATTGAGTGAGAAAAAGGTGATCGGGGACGATCTGCGCCAAAAGGTAGAGCGGGCTGTCCGGGAATATAAGGAGGAGTTTAAGGCTCAAAAACCGGCAGCCTAGTTTAGCTCAGAGTCGAGAGCTGAGGGCTCAGGGTCCGAAACCTGGGTGTTGCATATTGGGTTTTAAGTGTGAGCGAAAACCCAACATCGGATATCGGACCGTGGACATTGGACGTGAGATATGGCGACGCTGCGGGACATCCGACGACGTATCAATAGCGTGAAGAGCACGCAACAGATCACCAAGGCCATGAAGATGGTGGCCGCGGCAAAGCTGCGGCGCGCCCAGCAACGGATCGTGGAGGCGCGGCCATACGCATACAAGCTCCAGGAGGTCATCGGCTCCTTGGCCCTGCGGACCGATCCTGGGCAGCACGCCCTTCTCCTGAGGCCAGAGACGGGGCGGAAAGCA
>JBFHXD010000255.1:0-1842 GCA_041599135.1 Methylomirabilales bacterium (SeqCode)
GATCGATCGGGCGATGGACTTCGCTTGGGCCTCTGCCCAGCTTGAGTTGCGATTGCTTCGCATCCAGCCCCTCGAGGCTCGCCGCTTCCAGGGGCTGGCAAGCCACCTGCTGTTTCCCAATCCCCTCCTGCGCCCTCCGGCGGAACGCATCGATGAAAATCACAAAGGTCAAGCCGGCTTGTGGCCCTACGGAATTTCGGGTGATTTGCCGATTGCCCTGGTCGTTATTGGCGAGGCCCGGGATATCAGCCTGGTCCGTCAAATGCTCCAGGCGCATACGTATTGGCGAATGCGCGGGTTGAAGGCAGACCTGGTGATCCTCAACGAGGAGGCAAGCGGCTATGAGCAGCCGCTGCGTGAACGACTCGAGCGCCTGATCCAAGCGCATTCGATGCAGACGGGGGTTGATCAGCCTGGTGGGATCTATTTGCGCAGTGCGGATCTTATCCCGGAGGAAGACCTGACACTGCTCAGGGCCGCGGCAAGTGTGGTGCTGGTGGCGGCCCGCGGCACATTGCTCCAGGGCGTGCCTATCGAGGTTCCCGAGCTGTCGGAACCTATGGCCAAGAAAGGTGTTCCCCGGGAGCCCTCGGCTTCGCTCCCCTTCATGGAGTTGCCCTACTTCAACAGCCTGGGTGGTTTCACTCCGGATGGGCGTGAATACGCAATCTATCTCGGTCCCAACA
This sequence comes from Methylomirabilales bacterium (SeqCode), assembly GCA_041599135.1. Lineage (GTDB taxonomy): Bacteria > Methylomirabilota > Methylomirabilia > Methylomirabilales > CSP1-5 > CSP1-5. Next base: position 687 of record JBFHXD010000255.1, read on the forward strand.
CCCACACGCCTGCGCCCTGGGTGAACGTCATCGCCAACCCGACCTTCGGAACATTGATCAGCGAAACGGGGTCTGGTTTTACCTGGTATGGCAACAGCCAGCGCAATCGCCTGACGCAATGGTCGAACGACCCCGTGACGGATCCACCGTCTGAGGCGTTGTACATCCGGGATGAGGAAACCGGTATCTACTGGACGCCGACCCCGTCGCCGGTCCGCGAGGAGACCGCCTATCGGGCAAGGCATGGGGTGGGGTACACGGTATTCGAGCATAACAGCCATGGCATCGAGCAGGAGCTGACGGTCTTCGTTCCCGTGGATGAGAAAGGGGGAGAGCCGATTAAGCTGCAAAGGCTGCTGTTGAGGAACGACTCGTCTCGGCGTCGCAAGCTGTCGGTTACGTATTATGTGGAGTGGACACTGGGCGAGTCCCGTGAATCTTCCCAGATGCACGTTACGACCTACTGGGATGACGAAGTCCAGGCCTTGCTCGCTCGGAATCGTTACCACCCTGAGTATGGGGAACGCGTTGCCTTCGCGGCCATCAACCCGCCTCCGGTGTCATACAGCGCCGACCGTAGATCCTTCCTTGGGCGCAACCGCTCGATGGGGAACCCGGCGGGGATGGAGCGAACCGGGCTATCACGTCGGACGGGGGCGGGATTCGACCCGTGCGCGGCACTGCAGGTTACGGTTGTGCTCGCTCCTGGAGAGAGGTTTGAAATCACGTGCATGTTGGGCCAAGCCGAGTCGGTGGAGGAGGTCCATCAACGGGTTCTCACCTACCGGGAAGGCCTCGCGTTCGAGACCGCGTTAAGCCAAACAAAAGCGTGGTGGGATGATCTGTTGGGCACGATCGAAGTGCACACCCCCGAGCTCGCAGCGGACTTCCTGATCAACCGTTGGCTTCTGTACCAAAGCCTCAGCTGTCGGATCTGGGGACGTTCCGCCTTCTACCAGTCCGGGGGTGCATTCGGCTTCCGCGATCAATTGCAGGACGTCATGGCTTTCCTATACGCGCATCCCAAGCTGGCGCGCCAGCACATCCTGCTCGCGGCGAGCCGTCAGTTCAAGGAAGGCGATGTCCAGCACTGGTGGCATCCACCGAGCGGCGCGGGAATCCGCTCGCGGATCTCCGATGACCTCCTTTGGCTTCC
>JBFHXD010000256.1:0-1840 GCA_041599135.1 Methylomirabilales bacterium (SeqCode)
CAGGGAGCCAAGGGTGATCAAGGTGACCCCGGTCCGCAAGGCCCGCCCGGTCCACAAGGTGCCAAGGGCGATACGGGTGATCCGGGCCCGCAAGGTCTACAGGGAGCCAAGGGTGATCAAGGTGACCCCGGTCCGCAAGGCCCGCCCGGTCCACAAGGCGCCAAGGGCGATACGGGTGACACAGGACCGCCGGGCCCAGAGGGACCGCCTGGGATCGTCGAAGGTCAGTTTTGTGTGCTCCGCAAAGGTGGGTCATGTCCGGCCGGTTTCACTGCGGGGTTTGCGACTATCGGTGCGAAAAGCTCGGGTTTTGGATCTGTGCCGGACGACTTAGCTGGAAACAGGAATACGACTACACTCAGGTTCTGCTGTAATTAGACTCGTTTCCACTGGAGTAAGCAAAGGGAGAGGGGAAGCATCTTATGGGCGCCGGGGCTGACCTCGGCGCTCGTCGTATTTCTAGTGTCTTCTCCCTAGCCATGCGACAGCAGGTGGGCTGGCTGTCTGGGTTCACGGAGGCATAGCGAGGAAGGACGGCTGCTTAGAGTCTTAGAAGAATTTGGAGGCGGGGACGTACTCCATCCCGTGCGCCTCGGCCACGGCCGGGTAGGTGACGTTGCCGTGGATCACGTTGAGTCCCTGGGCCAGCTCGGAGTGCTGTTGCGTCGCCCGCTTCCATCCCTTCTCGGCGATCTCGAGGACGTAGGGAAGGGTCACGTTGGTGAGAGCAAGCGTGGCCGTGCGGCCGTAGGCGCCGGGCATATTGGCAACGCAGTAGTGGAGGATCCCGTTGACTTGGTACACGGGATCGCTGTGCGTTGTGGGGCGGGTCGTCTCCACGCACCCCCCTTGGTCCACCGCGACATCGACGATCACCGAGCCCGGTTTCATGAGCTTCAACATGTCCCGAGTCACGAGCCGGGGCGCCCTAGCCCCAGCGATGTAGACGGCGCCCACCAGGACATCGGCTTGCCTGAGACACTCCTCGATATTCAGGTGGTTGGACATGAGGGTGGTCGCGTTGGGCGGGAGGACCTCATCCAAATAGCGGATCCTTGAGGGGTCCAGCTCGAGAAGATAAACTGAGGCCCCCATTCCAGCTGCCATCCTAGCTGCGTTATAGCCGACAATTCCACCCCCGAGGATGGTGACAGTGGCAGGCGAGACGCCGGGAACACCACTCAGTAGCACCCCACGCCCCCCGAGAGGACTTGAGAGATAGTGAGCCGCGATCGGGAGGGCCATCCGGCCGGCGATTTCGCTCATCGGTTCGAGCAGCGGTTTCCGACCATCGCTTGTTTCGACGGTTTCATAAGCAATCCCAACAACTCCACGCTCAAGGAGGACCTGGGTCAGTTCGAGAGCAGGAGCGAGATGGAGGAAGGCGAAAAGAATCTGGCCAGACTGGAGGTACCCGTACTCGCTCGGTAAGGGCTCCTTCACTTTGCAGATCATCTCGGCCCTGGCGTAAATTTCGGCGGCAGCCGTGACAAGTTTCGCTCCGACCTCGGCGTACTCCCCGTCGGTGGTCCCGGCGCCTCCGCCCGCCCCCTGTTCGATGAGCACGTCGTGTCCCTTGGCGGTTAACATCTGGACGCCGGCCGGTGTCATCGCCACCCGGTGTTCTTGGTCTCTGATTTCTTGCGGCACACCAATAATCATTTGACCCGTTTATGGTTCAGCGTTGAGAGCACGTGCAATTCGCGAACCATCAAGACTGAGTCCTCAACCCTGAACCAGTCTTCTGATCCGTTCATCCCTGGAGTCTGCGCCAACCAACTGAACCCTCAACCATGAACCCTGAACTATTCAGAGGCCCCAATCTCGAGGGTAGCGGAAG
>JBFHXD010000257.1:0-1819 GCA_041599135.1 Methylomirabilales bacterium (SeqCode)
ATAGCCAGTCTCACCCCGCTGCCATGCTCGGAGCGAATCCGTGTCCTCTCGCCAAGGGAACCTGGCAAATTCTGGACGGAGGGGGTGGTCGGTCGTATGCGGGAAATGGAATAATAAATGATGTGCAAACTCCCGCCACCCAAGCTGTCGCAAATAGGCTTCTGCCCCCCGAGTCATCGCCCCCTTCCGGCCCGACCTGATCCGCTCACGTACCGCATGCCAGACTTGTCGAGGCCCGATCTCGCCAAAATGAAGGTGGGGCGAGATGCGCGATGTCCCCATCCGATCCGGGCGATCCCGGCTCTCTGCGTATCCCGGCACGACCTCGTTCAAGAAGCGCTGAAGTTGGTGTATGCCTCCTCGCGATCCAGGGGTCCAGGCGGCTCGGATGCCGGATGCCCAGTCAATCTGTGGCTCGAGTTCCATTCTTGAAATGGGAATACTATTTGGCCACCTCATTGGGGCGCGTAGGCGGGTGGGTGGCCGAAGAGGTGCCGGAGGCTGGGGGGAGGCCAGGCATTCCTTCCAAAAGGGAGTGAAGACCTGGAAGGGCTTGCCTTGTTTGGTTCGTATCGTCCCTGGCTCGAAAAGGAGCGCGGCATTGAAACTCTCCGCGATCACGCCATCGGCGCGAAGTTCCGTGGCGATCTTAGCGTCCCTCTTGACCACAGTCGGCTCATAGCGACGGTTCCAAAAGACCGCCTGGGCGCCGACGTCCCGCACGAGCGCTCTTAACGTACTGAGGCTAGGACCGTGCCGGATGACGAGCCGGGAACCCAGCTTCTGTAGCTCCGCATTGAGACTGGTGAGGGATTGATGAAGCCACCACCGACTTGCACTTCCAGGTTCCCATGGTGCTTCCTCGTTCGGGTCCCAGATAAGAACGGGGATGACAGGTTCCTCACGCTCCGCCGCCGTGAGGAGGGCAGGGTTATCTTCTAATCGCAAGTCCTGACGAAACCACACTATTGAAGGTCTAGGACCCATGTCTACCTTCCGTGGCCCCCCTCTTCATCGCAAACCAATTTGCTTTGTAAGATCATCTCGGGAGGAGGCCAATCTGTCAAATTTTTCGCGCTGTCTCTCGAAGCACCGAAACCCCTCGTGGCGAGTTTCGTGAGGAACTGTGTTCGACTCGCGTAGGGCTACGAGAGGAGTTTTTCAAGGGGCCGCATATCGGCTGGGAAGGGGATATCCTTGTACCGTTCGAGGGCCCCAGGGGTGCAATAGATAAGCTCTCCAAGCACCGTGTGAAAATGCAAGTTGAGATATCGCTCGAGGATGCGTAAGAGTCTGTTCATCGCTAGCTCTTGAATGTAATCCCCGGCGGGGGCCATCCGAGTTAATTGGACGACCCCCCCCGGGGGGGGTTCACTGTTAATTGTTAATTGGCCTTAGGTAGAACCACCGCATCGACGACGTGGATGACCCCGTTACTAGCCAAGACGTCAGTCTTGATGACCGTGGCCTGATCCACCATAACCGTACCACTCTCGAATTGGATGGTGAGCTTCTGCCCATTGACCGTCTTCGCTGAATTGAGCATCGCAACATCCGCCGCCGTGACCTTGCCGGGAACAACGTGGTAAGTGAGAATCCCCTGAAGCTTCGCCTTGTTCTCCGGCTTCAACAGCTCTTCAAGTGTCCCCGCCGGCAGCTTGGCGAATGCCTCGTCGGTGGGCGCAAATACGGTGAATGGGCCTTCACCCTTCAGCGTTTCGACTAACCCAGCCGCTTTAACAGCGGTTACGAGAGTCTGAAAGTCACCCGCTGCAATGGCCGTATCCACGATATCCATCTGTCGCTTTGCAGAAGTCCC
>JBFHXD010000258.1:0-1785 GCA_041599135.1 Methylomirabilales bacterium (SeqCode)
CATCTCGAAAAAGGTATGGTGCCTGGCCGTCCTCCCCACGTTTTCCAGGTCATTATGCTTCCCGCCAGCTCGGACACACTTTTGGGCCGAAATCGCCCGGCTGTACTCTCGCTTGTCCAGCCCTAGGAAGCAATCCTTAAACTGGACCATTCCTGCATTTGTAAAGAGAAGTGTGGGATCCGCCTTGGGGACTAAGGAGGAGCTCGGAACGACCGTATGTCCCCGCGAGGCAAAGTAGTCCAGGAACGCCTGTCTGACCTCCGCTCCAGTGAGCTTCCGCTTCATCTGACCCCCAAATAGCCTGAGAAATGGGAGAGTTTTATCTTAAGGCACCGGGACACCTTTGTCAAGGAAGTGTAGAGATTTAGCCGGGAGAGGGAATCAATCTTCAAGGAAAGTCCTAAGAAAGAAGAACTAATGCGCGTCTTTTACTAGGGTGGTGATGACCCGTCGGGCGGTTTCCGGCGAAAATCCCCGGCGCAAAAGGTACGCGGCAAGGCGGCGTTGAACCACGGCGCTCGAAGCATTGCCCAGGGTCTTTAACCGCTTCAGCGCACCTGCCCGGGCCACTTCGTCTTCCTCAATCTCCTGAAATACTTGCCGGACCGTCGCCTCAACGATCTCATCCGCCACCCCCTTGTCTCGCAATTCGCTTTTCAGCCAGCGAGGGCTCAGATGTCGACTCAGGACTCGGGCCCGTGCCCGTTGCAATGCAAAGGCGTGATCGTCCACGAGTCCGCGGGCCGTGAGATCTTGAACCACTTGAGCGACCACGACGGAGGGGAACCCTCGGCGCCGAAGCCGCTCCACCACTTCCTGCCGACTCCGCGCCCGAACAGAGAGGAGGCGGAGGGCAACCCGCATGGCGGCGTCGCGATCCGCGGATGGTGTGGGGGGCATGAAGGCTTATCCGGTGAGACGCTCCAACCCGGGAACCTTGGCCTGCTCCTCTCCCGAGCCCCGCAACGCTTGCTCCCAGGTGGGTTCGATGCCCCGGACCTTCAGGGCAAAATCGTCTGGGTTGGACGCCCAGAGGAGGGCCTCCTCGTACGTAATGAGGCCACGTTTGTAGAGGATCATGAGGGACTGATCAAAGGTCTGCATGCCATACTGGCTATGGCCAGCGGCAATGAAGTCAGGGATCTTCCGGGTCTTGTCCGGATCAATAATACACTCCCGGAGGGTGGCCGTCACCACCATAACCTCTACAGCGGGGACGCGTCCCCGGCCATCGGCACGGGGGACCAGCCGCATGGAGATGATCCCTCGAAGGAGTGAAGAAAGCTGCAGACGGACCTGCCGTTGTTGATACGGTGGGTAGACAGAGATGATCCGGTTGATGGTTTCGGTCGCATCAACGGTATGGAGTGTGCTCAGGACCAAATGCCCGGTCTCTGCTGCCAGGATCGCCGTAGAAATGGTTTCGTAGTCCCGCATCTCCCCCACCAGGATGACATCCGGATCCTGCCGAAGGGCGCTTCGAAGCGCCTCGGCAAAGGACTCGGTGTCGGTTCCCACCTCTCGTTGGTTGACGAGGGATTTCTTGTCTCGAATGAGGTACTCAATGGGATCCTCAATGGTGATAATATGAGATGTCCGGTGCATGTTCATATGCTCGACCATGGTCGCCAGGGTGGTCGTCTTCCCGGTCCCGGTCGCCCCGGTGACCAAGACCAATCCCCGGGCCTCCATGGCGAGCTTCTCCACAACGGGGGGCAAATTCAGCTCCTCGATGGAATCGATCTTCATGGGGATGACTCGCATGACCATCCCGACGGTGGAGCG
>JBFHXD010000259.1:0-1777 GCA_041599135.1 Methylomirabilales bacterium (SeqCode)
CTGGTCGTGACCGATTACATCGACGGTGACCGGCAGTACGATGTCCGGGTACGACTGCCACAGGCCGAGATGACAAGCCCCCGTGACGTGGAGGTGATCTTGCTGTTCCCGGGGGTCCAGGATCGGCGGCCCGTGTATCTGGGGGATGTGGCCCGCGTCGAGATCGTGAATTCGCCGGCCAACATCCGTCGCGACCGCCAGCAGCGGATTATCGAGATCAGTGCGACGCTTGCCGGCGCGACACTGGGGGAAGTGAACTCGGCCATTACCCAACGGCTGCACGATTTCGAGCTGCCGCCGGGGTACGCGCTCTACGATGGGGGCGCGGCGCAGACGCTGCAGCGAGGAGAACAGCTCGCACGGGTGCTGATCGGGTTGGCGCTCTTCCTGGTGCTTGTGGTGATGGCCGTCCAGTACGAATCGCTGCGCAATCCGTTGATCATCATGTTGAGCGTACCCTTCGCCGTGATCGGCGTCGCCATCGCCATGTGGCTGCTCGCACTCCCCCTTTCGATGCCGGTCTGGCTGGGGATGATCATGCTGGCGGGGATCGTGGTGAACAATGCCATTATATTGGTGGAGTACGTCGAGATCGAACGTGGGCGCGGCCGGTCGAGGCGTGAAGCGATCTTGGAAGCCGCCCGCATACGGCTGCGGCCGATTCTCATGACCACTTTGACCACGGTGGTCGGCATGCTGCCACTGGCGATCGGTTATGGCGATGGCTCGGAACTCCTCCAACCCTTGGCGATTACCATCGTCTCGGGTCTCACGTTCGGGACGCTGGTCTCATTGGTTCTGGTCCCCAGTGTGTACTTATTGTTGGGTCGGGCAGACAGTCCTTTAACGAGTCCCGCAGGGTCAGAACAAGTCGCGATTGCCACCTCTCAACACTCAGCTCTGGGCAGGTAGTTACAATGAGCCCGGGGTGAGCATAGCCCCGGCCCCCCTCCGGCACACGCCTTGAACTTCCTTCTGGAAAGAAAGATGGCCCGGGAAGGCGTTTTGGCCTTCGCGCAGGAGTGCCGAAAGAGTGGGCGGCGGCAGCGCGATAGAGTTACTCGGGGGTCGGTTTCGTCTCAGGGAGGACCTGGCCCACTGCTTGTTCGACGGTGCCAACCGCTTTGCCGAGCTTTGCACCCACGGTTTCGCTCGTCCTGACCGCCACTTCCCGCGCACTTCTCTTGGGTTTGGTCCTTGGCCGCTTCAGGGCCTTGACGGTCCGAGCGGCTTTTTTGGCCGCAGTCCGTGTCTTCTGGCCCGCTCGTTTGGCCGCCCTCACGGTCTTGCGGGCGCGCAACTTGGCCTTTTTGACCATCCGGGATGCCTTCTTTCTCGGTCTGGAGGGTTTCTTTGCCGTCGCCATGGGGGGCTCCTTTCGTTGAAAAAGGGGGTTCGCACCGCCAAATCGCAGAGCCAGAATACTTGGGGTCCCGTTTCATGGCAAGATAAAAGCAAGCCCAGCGCAGCGGCACATGAGTGACCATCATCCCGGGGACACCAAGCAAATCAAGCACTTAGTAGACTTCCGACTTTTCCAGCCGCACGCGCGCACGAAGATGATAAGATAAAAGCGCGGGGTGTTCCGCCGCACTGATCGTTTCTCACGGAGGTCGCTAGGAACGAAAGGTCGGGAGAGAGGCAATGATCGTTCGGAGTACGAAAAGAGAACGATGTCCTTATTGCGGGAGCAGGAAAGTTCGATACGAGTATCTGGCCCCCGGACGTCCCGAGAGGAAGATGTCCGAGACGATTCGGAGACGGAATTTCACCTGCC
>JBFHXD010000260.1:0-1763 GCA_041599135.1 Methylomirabilales bacterium (SeqCode)
CCATCCCGTCCAGGGTGTAGTGAATCCTTCGCGCCATCCCCCCCAGCTCCGTCTCCTTCTCCACCAGGTAGACTTCAAACCCCTGCTCGGCCAGGCTCAGAGCACTGGTCATTCCGGCCAAGCCTCCTCCGACCACCAACGCCCTTTTGTCGACCGGCAGCTCGAATTCCCGCAAAGGCTGTAATAGGGCGGCTCGGGCCGCCGACATCCGAACGATATCCTTTGCCTTTTCGGTGGCGTCTTCCTTTTCGCGCGAGTGGACCCAGGAGCAATGCTCCCTGATGTTCGCCATGTCGAAGTAATACGGATTGATTCCCGCTTCACGAAGCGTGTCTCGGAACAGCGGCTCGTGTGTCCTGGGCGTGCAGGCGGCGATCACCACACGATTGAGTCCTTTGGCCTTGATGGTGTCACCTATTTTCTGCGCAGTGTCCGCGGCACAGGCAAAGGTGCTCTCTTCGGCGTGAACGATGTTCTTCAGGGTACAGGCATACTGGACGACCGAAGGGACATCGACCACCCTCCCGATATTGGCGCCGCAGCGACACACAAACACTCCCACCTTGGGCTCCTCCGCCGTGACGTCCTTCTCCGGTGGATACATCCTGTCTCTGTCCAGCTTCCCCCGGCGGTACGCAAGGATTTGACTACAGAGGGCATCGGCTCCGCTGGCGCTCATCACCGATTCGGGAATGTCCGTAGGTCCCTGGAATGCGCCGCTGACAAAGATCCCGGACCGAGAGGTTTCAATCGGATTCAGAGGATTCGTCTTACAGAATCCGTGAGAGTTGAGCTCGATCCCGAACTTGGTTGCCAAGTCCCGCGCATCGGCCGGAGGAGTCAATCCAACGGATAAAACCACCAGATCGAATTCTTCCTCCTTTACGCCCTCCCCGGTCGTGGAGTATCTGATCGTGACGTTCTTAGATTCCGGGATCTCTTTTCCGACGGACACATAGCTTCGGATGAATCGAACCCCGGGAAGGTTCTCGGCTCTCTGGTAGAATCGTTCGAAATCCTTGCCATACGACCGGATATCGTTATGGAAGATCGTCGCCTGAATCTCAGCGTCATGGTCTTTGGACAGGATCACTTGCTTCTGGGTATACGTGCAGCACACCGAGGAACAATAGCTGTTGCCGCCCGGCCTGACCTGTCTGGAGCCGACGCAGTGGATCCAGGCTATTTTATGTGGATGTTTACCGTCGGAAGGACGCCGGATCTCGCCTTCGTACGGCCCGGTGGCACATAACAGCCGCTCAAAGTCGAGACTGGTGACCACGTTCTCCATCGTTCCGTAGCCGTAGTCGCCCCTCACCTTGGGGTCGAATATCTCATAGCCCGGAGAGAGAACGATCGCCCCCACCTCCACTTCCAGCCTTTCCGCCTCTTGATGGAGATCTATGGCTTTGTGCTCACAGACCCCCACGCAGATCGTGCATTGCTCGCCCTGAAGGTAAAGGCAGGCGTCAGGATCAATATAACTGACGAGGGGAACCGCTTGAGAAAAGTAGATATGGATAGCTTTGTTGAAAGACATGTCTTGATTATACGGATCGGGCACCTTGACCGGGCAATACTGCGCACAGGCCGTACAGCCCGTACACTTGTCCTCGAGAACGTAGCGGGGCTTTTTAGTCAGGGTGACCTTGAAGTCCCCTGCTTTCCCCTCCACCCTGTCCACTTCCGTACGCGTCAGGAGGACAATGTTGGGGTGTCTCCGGCATTCAAGAAACTTCGGAGACTCGATGCACATGGAGCAG
>JBFHXD010000261.1:0-1716 GCA_041599135.1 Methylomirabilales bacterium (SeqCode)
CATGTTCCGACATTGGCCGAGGAGGCCATTGCCAGCCGCAATGCGTTAAGGGCACTTGAGGCGACGGGGAAGTACACACCGGAAGAACTCAAGGCGATGCGCGGCCAACTTTTACGCTTTGGGGGCACCTATCTGATGAACACGGCTGGGATGGCCGGTGGTTCTGCTCTGATTGGTCAGGGGAGAAGGTGGCCAGCAGTTGGCGCACTAGGGGGAGGCCAGATAGGCAGTATCCTGCTCGCTCAGTCTGGGGCGAAAAAAGGACTTGGGACCCCCACGCTTACTCCGGCGCAGCTTGAAGAGTTGCGAAGGCGGATGGGTGTCAAGGCTCAGGTCTACGAGCACAGGGGCGCTCCGGAGCTTGGAGATCTCGAAGAAGGCGCAGCGCTGTACAGCCCCAAACATGTGCTGCTTAAGAGTCTGCACAAGCGTGTTGTCGAGGGAGCAGTAAAGGACAAGAAGAAGGTCAAACAGATCCTCTCCGAGGGAGGTGTGATCCTCCCTCGGGCGAAGACATAAGTGGAGGAAATGATGAGCAAATTCTCAGAGTGGCAGCCCTATTCCAGCTACGTTCAAGCCGGCATGGTTGACGGTCAACTTGGCCCCCACGTCGGGTAACCGACGATGGTGCACCGGGTGAATTGCTGGAACCCTCAGCAAGTGACGTTGGTGGGAATCAGCAGCCAAGCCAGGGGAAGCGCGAACGGTACCCTGGACGGTTCAGAGACTAGGTCGGAGAGCAGCGCGAGCAATAAACCGACCCACGAGCGCCCGGCGTCCCCCACTTGTGGGGTGACGAAGATATAGTCCGACACCCGGGGGAAACCCTGGGAGGGGTCTAAACAGCCCCTGTAACGGTTGCAGTTCGTCTCGGGTGGGTTCACCATTGTGGCTGCGGGACCTCCGCGGCTCGCAAACCTCGGCGGTGCGACGGTCACCGCCGGTGCACTTGCGGGCGCTGGGGCAGATCAAATCGTCATGCCCATCGGTGTGATCCAAAACGTCAACCTGAGTCACAGCCGTCAGTTCAATCGGATCTTTGAGGTGGGTTCTGAGCGGAGCTACTTCATTTCCGGCCGGACGATGGGTCAGCTGACTATTTCGAGGATCATGTACCACGGGCCGAGCCTGCTCCGCATGCTCTACGCCTACTACGAGGACCTGATTCCTCCGACGACGGTCACCGCGGTGTTTCCGAACGCGGGGACGGCCACGGTGGCCAACCCTCACGACGTGAAGATTCCGCCGGGGTACGAGAACCTGTACCTCAACCTGGCCTCGGACCTTTTCAACCAGCCCATCGGGCTGCTGCTCTACATTCGGGACAGCAATGAGGACACCATTGGCGCGGTCTACGTCGAGGCGTGCTACGTACCGAACCACACGTGGGCGACGGACGCCCAGGGCGTGATGATTCAGGAAAACGCCGGCATCCAGTTCGAGCGCGCGGTCCCGGTGGCCGTCAGCTCTTTGAGCCTGGTGACCGGGCTGGCGGCATAGGAGGTCGTTATGAAGGGTCGGTTGCTACCGGCCGGCGGAGGGCCGGCTAGCTACATGTCCCTCCAGGAGGTGGTCAAGGCGGCCCAGGCCAAGGCTCACCGTGACACCTCCATGCAGATTCTGGGCCGGACCATGTCCGGACTGGCCAAGGAGGCAGAGCAGGAAAAGAAGAAGTGGTACCAGAAGACCCCGCCCGCGGCCTTCGGAGCCCTGGCC
>JBFHXD010000262.1:0-1692 GCA_041599135.1 Methylomirabilales bacterium (SeqCode)
ATGGCGGGGGCGTTCTCGAACCCCCCCTCGGCATCCCGAGCTCCCGAGCTGAATTTCCAGCGGACCTTGACTGGCTGTCCTGCCTCCTTGGGGGGCTCGAGGGCGTAGACTTGCCCGTCCATCGAGGCCACATAGACATTGCCGTCGGCGTCACTGGCCGGCGACGTAATGAGAGTGCCCTGCGTCTGGAACCGCCACTTCACCTTGGGACCCTCGGTGCCCTGGGGTGGTGTGATCCCGTAGTAGGCCCAGTCGTCGGCACCGATGACGAGGGTTCCGTCAGGGGTGAAGGTCGGCGAGGTCTGGATTGTGGTTCCGATGTTAAACGACCACACCACCTCTCCCAAGATACCCTTGCGCGGTGCCCTCAGCGCGTACACGGTCCCGTCCTTGGCGCCGAAATAAACGATCCCATCTCGGTCGACGAAAGGCGAGGAATAAATCGCAAAGCTGTCAAAACGCGTTGGGAAAGCCCAGCGGATATCCCCGTTCTCGGAGTCGAGCGCGTAAAAGATCCCGTTGTTCGCCCCCAAATAGATCGTGCCGTTAGGGCCGATCACGGGATCCGTCTCGATCCCGCCTTCCTTCTCCTGCCTGCCGGTGGAAAATGTCCACCGTACCCTGCTCGACGCAGGTCCGGAATGGGCGCTTCGACCGCTGTGTACCTTGTCACCGCGATACTTCGGCCACGGGGATTCGGCCAGCTTGGAGGTGACCTGTGCGCCTACGACTCTATGGCGGAGTGCTGGGACTGCGATAGTGAGCACGACGAGTGCGGACACACCGAGCGTCCGGAGGACATGTCTCCTGACGACGTTCCACAACAGTCCATTCATGCTATTGGCCTCCGTTCCGCAGGGACGACAGCCGCGGTCGCGGGCTGAGGCTCTTCGAGAAGCCTGACCACGTGGACTTCAGATTCTTTCTCGTCCTCCCTGGGATCGCTTATAACTCTTGGATGCTTTACGGCGCTGAACAGGGTCTCCCAGATGCTCATGAAAGCCACGGTGGCGAATCCGATCGTGTAAAGCAAAAGAAAGGGATCGACGAGGCGAGCCCGCTGGATGAAAAGGGATACGCCATAGATGCAATACAGCGCGAGAAGGCCCTCGAGGAGGCTCAACCAGGGTATGGGGGGACGATATCGCTTGCCCACCCAGGTGTCGGACTTTTTCTCGATGCGGAACTTCGGGGTACGCACGAAGGCGCCATCCACGTTCAAGACAGCCTCCAGAATGGCCTTGGTGTTGTTCAGAGCGATTCCGGTTCCAAAGATCAATAGGGATGGAAAGTACCGGAGCCGTTGCTTCCAGTCGGGATAGAGATGCTTTTGCGCATACAGGTACATGCTGGAAGGTCCGAAGGTCGCGATCGAAAAGAAGGCCGCCGCCGCGAAGAGATGCTCGCGGAGTGAAAAGAATCCCTTAAACCAGAGCAGCAGTGGCGAGCTCATGGCCACGACCAACATCAGAGGATGGACCATATAATTAGTCAGATGAAAGATCCCTTGATACTTGGTGAACAGGGAGACATCGGCTTGCACAATTCGAGGGATAAGTTTGATGGCGGTCTGGATTGATCCTTTGGCCCATCGGTGCTGTTGGCTTTTGGCGGCGGAGATCTGGACCGGGACCTCGGCCGGGCAAACGACCTGCGGCAAGAATTTCATCCGCCACCCCTTGAGCTGGGCCC
>JBFHXD010000263.1:0-1665 GCA_041599135.1 Methylomirabilales bacterium (SeqCode)
CTAGCGCCACGCTCCGTCAACTTGGCAGACCCGAGGTCTTTCTCCGCAGGCATACCTGATTCCCCCTGCTGGTGCCGATTTTTGAGCGGGTGCCAGAACTCTTACATCATGTTCACGATGCTTTTCGTCCCCTGCCTCGGGCACCGTATACATCCGCACGCTTGTCTGTCCCCTATGAATCATACCGGGAAACTGAGTACGGTTCTTGCAATAAGGCCAGACCGTCTAGCGGAGGGTTCACGGACTTGCTGGCCTAAACCTGAGAACCCCAAGGCCGCTTGTGCGGGCGATGAGTTAATCCCGCTATTTTGCTATTGTCGGGCGCATGCCTGCCAACGCCCAAGAGTCGACCAAGAGGGTTTCAGATCTCATCATGGGCCTGCTCAGGCCTCGCGGTGAAGGGTATGAGGAAAACACTCGGGAAACGGTCTCCGCGAAGGGATTTTCACGCGCGTAAGCCTCCGCGTTTCCGCATCTCCGGGGTGACGGCGGCCGTGAGCACTCTCCAAGAGGCCGACGTGCTGGATCTCAGCCTCGAGGGGGCTCTCGTTGAGCATCAGGACATGCTCCCGCTGGGGAGCCCTTGCTTCCTTCAGCTTGGGATTGCAGGGGAGGAATTAACCATCCGGTGTCACGTCGTGCACAGCAGGGTCAGCCGCAGGGAACTCGAGGGCGCGCTATACTTTCAAAGCGGGTTGGAATTCCTCGACCTCCCTCCCGATGCCGAGCAAACCCTCGGTGCCCTGATCCGCTCGTACGGAGTCCGTGAAGAGTAAAAAGTAGGGCCTCCGATCGTGGTCTGTTCGAAGACCATCGTGCGTCTCTCCCAACAAGGGTAGGTGTGGTGGAAAAACAAAACTCAAACCGTCGCCAACACGCTCGGTTTGTCGTGCACGGCCAGATCCAAGGGCGGGTCACAGCCGTGTACGACGCACACATCCTCAACATCAGTCTCGGGGGGGCTTTGATTGAGCATGCCACTGTCGTCCGACCGGGCTCTACTTCGTCTTTAGACCTCGACCTCCAGGGGAGGCGATTAAGCTTGAGGTGCCGCGTAGCCCGCTCGGTGGTTCACCGCACGGAGCAACAGCCGAATGGCGAACAAGTTTTGATCTATCAGACCGGCTTAGAATTTGTCGATGCCCCAAAGGAAACCCGGGTGATGATCAGCAATTACATCCAATCGGTTATCAACGATGGGAGGACTGCAGACGAAGAGCTGGACCAGAGGTCGTATACCTGCGAAAAGTGCAATCAATCTTTTCATCTGTCCGATTCCGAAGTGCGTCCTGTGTTCATAGAATCCAGAAAGCGGCCGGTCGAGGCGGGCGATCTGTTTTACCATGAGCACGGAGCGTGCCAAGGAACACTCATGTTCACCTTTGGAGGACCCAACGCCCCCTGGAGTGTGGACTAACCGACCAACCGCGGCAGGGCCGCGGTGGCGAAACTCAGCACCAAGAAGAAACCACACATGTCGGTCACGGTGGTGAGGATCGGGCCAGAAGCGAGCGCCGGATCCATCTTCATTCGTTTGAGGAGGAGGGGGATCGTCCCGCCGAGCCCCACCGCCACGAGGGTGTTGAGCGCCAATGCCCCGCCCACGACGAGACCCAAATACGGATTCCCCCTCCACGCCCACGCCACACCCCCAAGCAGGATCCC
>JBFHXD010000264.1:0-1654 GCA_041599135.1 Methylomirabilales bacterium (SeqCode)
GGGACTGTGAAGGTCTTTCCCTTTGAGATCCGGAATTGGCTGAGACCGCCCCAAAAACCGCACGCGCTCATCGGCGCCCTTGAGAAAGTTCGAAAACTCGGGATGCCTCCGAGAAAGAGGCATGTCCTTAAAGGGCACATCCTTCTGTTGAAGGATTCCTGGGGATGGTATTTTGTCCGACCGCCACTGCCGAGCAGGGGGTTGGGGGATCTCGGCGATCGCCGGGTGGTCCGTCGCTTCCATCCGCTCGGGTTCGCTGCTCACGTCCTGGAACCGTTTAACCTGAGACGAGGGCTGGATCGATCCCGGCCTGTGCCAAGGCATCGGGGGTGTGACCAAGAGGAGAAGGACGACTGCTGCAGTGGGGAGCAGGCCCCACCTTTCCCTCGGGAAGCGAAGGGGTACGATCTCTTGACCGCGGAACGGAGGGAGGGTCCTGAGGGCATCCCGATATAAAGCCGAGGCGAATGGGGAGTGATCCTGTCGGTCGTCGTATTCGAGGGCCGTGCTCAGACGAGCCTGGAGATCGAGGCGTTCCTCGATGAGCCGCGCGAGATCCGAGAGCGCGATCGGTCGGGAGAGCCCGTACAAGAGCCCCCCACCGGCTCCGGCGATGGCAATCGCGAGGACCCACAGACCCGGTGGTCCTGGCAAGAAGGATTTGGCGAGGAGAAGGGGGAGACTCGCCAGCAGGCTATAGTGAAGGCACCGGGTGCTCCATGTAACCCCGCGGTGCCATCGACCCCTCCAAGCCAGAGAAGCAACCCGGGTTCGAATCGAGAGGACTGGCTCCACAAGTGATTCCTGCGACCTGATCACATAGGGGAATTAAGCGCAGTGCGGCGGACGACCTCATCGATCGTTCCACCACCGACGACCACTTCCGGGTCTTCTCGATCGTAGAAGACCACTGCCTGGCCAGGAGTGATGGCGCGCAGGGGTCGCGCAAATTGAACGAGGATCCTCCCGTCCGCCATGGGGCTGATCGTGGCTTCTTCAGGGGGATGTCGGTACCGGATCGTTGCCAAAACAATGCGTTCCGCGGTCAGCCTGTCGCATGCGATAAAATTCACGCGATTTGCCACCAGGGTGTCGCCCCGAAGGTCCTCGTCCCGGCCCACGACGACCTCATTTCGCTCCGGTGCGAGGGCGACGACATAGTAGGGGCCGTGACCCCCAATCTTGAGGCCCCGGCGTTGCCCGATCGTGTAGAGCGGGACTCCCGCATGCGTGCCCAGGATCTGGCCCGTTCGATCGCGGATGACGCCGGGCCGCAGGGATTCAGGATTCCGCGCTCTGAGCAGTCCCCGGTAATCTCCATCGGGAAGGAAGCAGAGCTCCTGGCTCTCGGGCTTGGCCGCGACGCGAAGACCGGTCTGCGCGGCCAATGCTCGCACCTCACCTTTCCGCAAGGTGCCCAGGGGAAAGCGTATGCGCTGAAGCTGTGACTGGGTAAGACCGTAGAGGAAATACGACTGATCCTTCTCCGGATCAATTCCTCGCTTCAGCAGGATCCGTCCGGTGGTCCCATCGACGACTGTCCGCGCGTAGTGTCCGGTGGCCACAAACTCAGCGCCCCATGCAAGGGCCCGCCGGAGCAGCCATCCAAACTTGATCTCGGTATTACAGGCGGCACAGGGAAGGGGGGTTCGAC
>JBFHXD010000265.1:0-1650 GCA_041599135.1 Methylomirabilales bacterium (SeqCode)
GAGATGTGGGAGGTTGAGCCTTCCCAGCTCAGCCAGTTTCTCCGATTTCTGTACCCTCAACTCAGGCTTTTGTACATCGTTGCGAACGGGTTTGTTGTAAATAGGCTGACACGTCAAGCAGCCGCGCTGACGTTCACCATGTTGCTCTCCATCGCCCCGTTCCTCGCTGTTACCTTTTCGCTCCTCAGGGCTTTCGGCATCCCCAATCGACTGCACCCATTCTTGGCCGAATTGCTGGCGCCCCTCGGACCAAATGCTGGAGAGATCACCACTCGCTTGATTGGCTTGGTGAATAACGTCGATGTCGGAGCCCTGGGGGCCGTCGGCCTGATCGCGCTGTTTATCACCATCGTGTCCCTCATGGGGAGTATCGAGCAAGCCTTTAATCACATTTGGGGGGTAAAAACGCCTCGAGGGCTGGCCCGAAAGTTCACCGATTACCTCAGCGTGCTCCTCGTCGGCCCCGTTTTGGTGTTCTCGGCCATTGCAGTTTTCGCATCGCTCCAGAGTTCTGCGCTGGTGCAAAGTCTGCTGGCGATTGAGCCGTTTGGGACGATGATCCTGACCGGGTTGCGGCTGGTGCCGTACTTTATGCTGTGGGGGGCGCTCACCTTCCTGTATGTCTTCATGCCCAATACGCACGTGCAGATGGGATCGGCGCTGATCGGCGCTTTGGTGGGGGCCATTCTGTGGGTAACCGCCGGAATGGGATTTGCGGCGTTTGTGGCGTCTTCGACCAAATACTACGCGATCTACTCCAGCTTTGCCATCCTGTTCCTGTTCCTTCTCTGGTTCTATCTGGGGTGGGTGATTGTGCTGTTGGGCGCGCAGGTGGCCTTTGCCAATCAGCACTTGGACACGTACCAGGAAGGGCGGAAGGCCTCGATGACCAGCGTGGCGGACCGGGAAAGGCTGGCGTTGAATCTGATGACAGTGATCGGAGAGTATTTCTACCATGGGAAGCCTCCGTGGACTGCCATGGCGTTAGCCAGGCGGTTTAACGCCCCGCGGCAGCTCATCACCGAGCTGTTGCATATCCTGACCCAGAAGCACCTGCTCTTTGCCGGATCGGACGGACAGGGGTATGTCCCGGCCCGTGATCTCGAACGGATCGGGGTCAAGGAGATTCTGGATTCGCTGCGGACGGCCGGAGGACCAGAGACACCGCCCGAGCAAGGAGACAACAATAAGGACAGGGATCGGGATAAAGATGTGGTTGACGATGTCACTGGACAAATAGATCGCGCGGTCGCGACCACCCTGGCCGGTAAGAGTTTGAAGAACCTCGTCCTTTACCAGCCCTCACCAAACCCCTCCTCGGGCTAACGGCGCTCTCGCACGAAAGCGGGCGGAAAAATCTCCTTGACATATGAATGCCCAATGAGTAGGATCCGGTTGCCCCAAGAGGTTCAATCGGAGTCGCGGGTCCTCACGGTCGTAAACCTATCGGGGGCCGGAAACGGGGCTGCCAGCCGAACGGCGAGCAGAACCGGCCCGGAGCCAGGTGGGGATGAAGGCTGGGAGGGACCGAGAAAGCCGGTGGATCACTTGGGGCATTTAGTTTACCCCGAGTAAAAGAGTAGGGGAGAGGCCATGACAAAGCCAAGGGCAAGGATGTGGGGCCTGATCGGCCTCGTGGCGCTCGTCGCC
>JBFHXD010000266.1:0-1627 GCA_041599135.1 Methylomirabilales bacterium (SeqCode)
AATTCCGCCACTTCGGCAACCAGTTTCTTTCTAAAGAGGCCGGGGGGAAAAGTCAACGAGAAAGTTGGCAAAAGTGAGGGCTGGGGGAGTGGGCCTTGGCCGGCGGAACACTTTCTACGGGGTGCGTTGGCGCGGCCAACGGGTCCTGTCGCCTGTAGGCTCACCGGCTCGGGAGAGCATCCTTCGTCGGCGGAAAATTCCACGGGGTGCCTGGGTGGAAGTTCTGTATTACGCGCCGAGCGGATTGTGAGGCATCAGGACGGCCATCCCCCACCTCCGCTTCGCTCCGGTGGGCGGCACCCCTTGGCCGGACGCAAGCTAGTTTCCGCCTTCCTCAGGATTTCCTCCCGTCGCCGGCTCGCAAGTAGTGGCCAACGGGTGGCGCCAGGCGGGTGCCCAGCCGCCCGCAGGAGAATTCCGCCACCAACAGCTCTTCTCTGAATGAAATGGAGCGTTAATTCTCCGAGGACGGCTGGGCTGCCAGGCGACAGGACCCGTTGGCCGCCGGGGGCCAGGACAGGGCGACCCTAGGAGGGACCATGGAACTCGTGGATGATCATCATTGTTTTATCTGCGGCAAAAAGAATGCCACCGGACTTCAACTCGACTTCGAGCTCGTGGGGGACGCGGAGGTACGCACCAGTTTTCTTCCAACAAAGCAGTTTCAAGGCTTTCGCGACATGGTTCATGGTGGGGTTATCGCCGCCATCCTCGATGAGGTGATGGTAAACGGTGTATGGCTTAGGGGAATTCGGGCCGTGACCGGAAGGTTTGAAGTTCGCCTCAAACGCCCTGCGAACGTAGGAGAGTGGTTGCACTTTGTGGGGCGGATTCTCCGAGACGCGGGCAAGACCTTAGAAACGGAGGCTCGAGCTGCCACATCGGATGGCGTCATCGTTGCTGAAGCCTCGGGGCTTCTGGTGAAGGTAGACAGCTGAAGATTATCACGCTCCTGACCGATTTCGGAAGTGCCGACCCCTTTGTCGGGATCATGAAAGGGGTAATCCTGGGGATCAATCCCCGGGTGACGATTGTTGATCTGTGCCATGGAGTCTCCCCGCAGGAGGTTTTGGAAGCTGCTTTCCTTCTCCACTGTTCATACCGCTATTTTCCCAGGGGCACCATTCACGTCGTGGTGATCGATCCGGGTGTCGGAGGTCGGCGCAAACCCCTCTTGGCAGAAGGGAACCATGGATACTACATTGCCCCGGACAATGGAGTCTTAAGTTATCTCTTCAAATCCGGTGAAATCCAACGGGTTGTGGAAATTACTGCGAATGACGTCTTCCTCCATCCCGTAAGTCAGACATTTCACGGCCGGGATATTTTTGCTCCGGTGGCGGCGCACCTGGCGCGTGGAGAAAGCCTCGATCGATTCGGCAGATGTACGAGCAGCTACACATGCCTAGCGCTCCCTACGGTGAAGAGGCGGGAAGGGTACCTTATCGGCTCGACTCTTCATGTGGACCGCTTTGGAAATCTTGTGACGAATATCTCTGCTTCCGCGCTTTCGGACTTTGCCCGTGACACGGACGTCAGGGTCTCGGTCAAGAACAGGGTGATTCGTGGCCTTGTGGGTAACTATGAATCGTTAAAGGCAGGAGAGATTGGAGCGATCCTTGGCAGT
>JBFHXD010000267.1:0-1591 GCA_041599135.1 Methylomirabilales bacterium (SeqCode)
CCCTTAGGGTTCACCCTGACTCTGCCGACACGCCTCCAGTCACATGGCGCACGCACCGAGTCCGCCGGGGAGAGAGCTTGTCCACCATCGCCCGGCGGTATCGGACCACGGTGGCGGTCCTCATGGAGATGAACCAGCTGAAAAGTCCCCACCGAATCCGCGCCGGGACCCGGATTGTCGTCCCAATACCTGACGAGTTCTCGGGACCCCAAGCGTTGTAATACTCGGACCCTCCAGATTCACCTGAATTGCTTCTTAAAAAAAGTTGGGCCATGATACACGATTCCAGCCCCGTAACCTGCTGGGAATGTGTGCCGTGAAATATGCAAAGTTTGCATAATCGTGCAAACATTGCATGTTTTCTACTAGGCCGGGTCGCCCCGTCCCCGGACCCGATCCCCTCCTCCTCAGCCGTTCTGGATTTGTTCCTATCGCGACCCCGATGCGAGGACCGAACCGCCCGAAGTGAACCCCGACTTCATCATACCTCGCCTTCTCCTTCCGACCTCGTTCGTCCCGCAGAGAGACCATCCTCCGCGACAAGTGCACCTCCGGGTGAGCGCGTCCGTTCCGTCCCGAACCGCTTAGGACATTGACTGGTCAACGGCCGTGTGATATGGGGGACGACGGAAGACAAACTGGAGAACACACTTAGGCAGATCGAGAAAGGGGGACTGCGTGCGACTTCCGTCTTTCGAGTCGGCTCGTAAGATCGTGCACCTCGTGGGCGGCCTGATTCCCCTTCTCTACCTGATCCTGAATCTCACAAAGCCTGAGACTCTGCTCATTTTGGGCGCGCTCGCTTTCCCCTTTGTCGCGGCAGACCTCCTGCGTCTTCGTTGGCCTGCTGTGAACCGCTGGTTCCACCTCTTGTTCCAGATAGCCATGCGACCGGGAGAGGAGAACCGTCCCACGGGAGCCTCCTATTATTTCGTGGCGTGCTGGCTGACGATTCTCTTGTTTGAGCGAACGATCGCCGTTGCAGCCCTCTTGATCCTGTCCTGTGCGGACACTGCGGCATCGGTCGTTGGGCAGGCTGTCGGGGGTTATCGAATCGGTAAGACAAAAACCCTGGCGGGAACGCTAGCCTTCCTGATCACGGCCTGTTTGGTGACGCTCCCCTTCTTTTCCCCCACCACCTCTCTTGTAGGAGCCTCGATCGCTGCGGTGACCGAGTGCCTTCCGCTACCGGTGGATGATAACGTCACCATTCCCTTGGTGTCTGGGTTCTCATTCACGCTCTTAGGAAGTCTGTCAATCTGAGGGTTCTCTGCGCACGCCCTTTTCACCAGCCATTCGGACAAACTCCAACGTCTCTCCAGCCTGCAGAATGTAACTCTCCATAACTTCTTGGCCATCGACGACCGCGATGGCCCGCGGACCGATGTTCAAAGCCTGCTTCAGTGCGTTGCGGACCTCTTCGACGGTCCGCCCGGCGATGTTGACCTCGAGGGAATGCACTCCATAGATCACCTTGACTGTTTCTTCCGTCCGGGTCACTGACTCCGAACGAACCCGCGGTGCCTGTTTGAGTGGCTCGGTCATCGCTCGCTCTCTCCCTCGCGCTGAACCGGATTGCTCTTCCCCTCGA
>JBFHXD010000268.1:0-1563 GCA_041599135.1 Methylomirabilales bacterium (SeqCode)
CCTGAGGATTTGGGTCCTCCAATTCGGCATCCTTCTGAGCCACCAAGATGATGAGACGATCCCGGCTCAGTGCCTCCTCCACCGCTCGAATCGACTTCTCCCTCCCCACGAAGAGGGGGAGGATCATATACGGGTAGACAACCATGTCACGGACGGGAAGAACAGGCGCCGTCTCGGGAATTTTCTTTTCCGGTCCCAGGGGCCCTTGTCCCTCGGGTATCATTTCTGCCACGGTTTCGCCTCCTTGGTGCTCCGCTTAACCATCTCCCACGCTGACGGCTCCTTCGGAGCGTGTGATCTCGCCTGCACCGGGAGTCTTGCCCCCGTCAGATGGTCCACCACGTGCCTCTTACTCGCTGCGACCACCGGATTCATGGAGTCCCTCATCGAAGTCCAATCCTTTCAGGTATTCCTGAAAGGCCTTTCCGATGTCCGATCGCCTTAATGCCAATTCCACCGTCGCTTGCAGAAAACCCAGCTTGCTCCCCGTATCGTTCCGTCGACCCTTGACCTCGACCGCATAGACATTCTCACGCCGTAGGAGCCTCTTCAAACCATTGGTCAGCTGGATTTCACCCCGCGCATCGGGGGACGTCTGCTGGAGCTCTTCAAAGATGTGAGGCGTAAGGACATACCGCCCCACGATGCCTAAGTTCGAAGGGGCCTCCTCAGGAGAGGGTTTCTCGACAAGATCGGTCACCTGATAGACCCCCTCTCCGATCGGACGGCCTGCAATGATCCCGTAGCTGCTGGTCTCCTCCGAAGGCACGGGACACACCGCAAGCACTGAAGCGTGATGCCGGTCAAAGACTTCCGTGATCTGCTGAATGGCTGGGACCGGACCATCGATAAGATCATCCGCTAACAGGACGGCAAAGGGCTCGTTGCCGACCAGGTCTCTCGTCACCAGCACCGCGTGCCCGAGGCCGAGCGGCGCCTTTTGACGCACGTAGCAGAACGCAACCAGCTCCGAAATCTTGCGCACCTCTTCGAGGAGATCCTCCTTTCCTTGCGTGGCCAAGACGTGCTCCAGCTCCACGGACCGGTCAAAGTGATCCTCAATGGCATCTTTCCCCCGACCGGTGACGATGATGATGGCTTCTATCCCGGCCGCGACTGCCTCCTCGACCGCGTATTGAATCGCCGGTTTGTCCACGATAGGCAGCATCTCTTTGGGCTGGGCCTTCGTGGCCGGGAGAAAACGAGTCCCCAAGCCGGCGGCCGGAAACACGGCCTTCCGGACCTTCATGACATTACCTCTCGTTCTTGGCTATTGTTTGTTCCTTCATGATACAAGCTTAAAGACTATCGGACCCGTCTGTCAAAGTCAATATGGGACGGGCGAAAAAAGACTTGACAATATCCGTGAAATTCCATACATTCGCGCCTGGTTTTTGCAGGACCGGGACCTGGAACGGTGCTTGACATCCGTGGTTCAACCTGTAGCAACCACTCTGCTTCGTCCGACCGCGGGGAAAGATCGAGGACCTCGCGGTTTTTTTTCTGTCCGGAGGTCCTCGATGCGTTCAGGATTCCCACCTGCAAATCTTGGAGGGAAAGGAG
>JBFHXD010000269.1:0-1524 GCA_041599135.1 Methylomirabilales bacterium (SeqCode)
AGAGGAGGAGGCCATACAGGTTCACCCCAAGCAGCATGGCATAGTGTCCGTTCCCGATCGCGAGCGCGTGAGGAATCCATCCAAACGTGTAGAGGACGCCAAGTCCAAGCCCGGTCCAGAAAGCCAGATGGAACGAGGCCCGCGGTACGGACGGAAGGAAGTGGAGGATAAAAATGGGTGCCAGCCCCATCACCATAGTTCCACTGATAGTGGTGGCCTGCAGGATAGAAGCCCCGGCAAAGAGGGGAAGGTTCCCGAGGAGCGCGATGGCCACCATGGCTACTTTTCCGATGCTGACCCGTCCCTTCCACCGCTGGAATCCTAGGGTGGCCAGATCGACCCCGGCTTCTTTGGAGATAGAGCTGAGCGTCGAGTCCAGGGTGGAGCCAGCCGAGCAGAGCATGATGACATTCATCGCAAAGAGAATGCCGAAGCCGAAAGACGAAGCCACGACCCGGGGCGCATCATCGGTAAAAGCCAGTCCTTGCTTAAAGGCGTAGATGCCGATGAAGCTGGAAAAGAGAATAAACACAATCCCACCCGCCCCCGCTGCCCAAAAGGCGGGAACCGTCACTCGGCGGTCCGAAATGAAAGCCCGGTCCGTCAGGACGGGGTCATGGAAGGGATAACTCCAGATCTGGAGGAAGGCGACCAAGAGGATGTCGACTCCTCCCCGGAAAGAAAACTCGCCCGCCTGAAGGAGCTCGCCTGGCCCAATCCGCGGAAAGAGATGGAACAGGAGAAAGAAAAGGAGGAATCCGGCGAGCACGAGCTGCAACGAATCTGTAATAATGGAGCTCCTGAGCCCCCCCTTGAGGCTATAGAGGAGGGTGAGGCCGGTGAAGAGGAAGGCGGCGGCGTAATATGGTAGAGACCCTTTCTCGCCGAAGTAAGAGCCCACGACGGCCGTGTTGCTCCAGACTTCGTTGAAGAGGCGAATGGTGACGACGAGGAGGAAGGCCGTTGCGGCGGTCCGACCGTAGCGGCTGACGAGGAATTCCGAGAGGCTCTGAGCGCCCAAGCGTTTGCGGATGGAAACGATAACGATCCCTGCCACCGGGATCGAGAGGTAATACGTCGCGTAGGCGAGGCCCCCAACGATGCCGTACGTTGCCCCCAAGTTGGCGGCGTTGGTCACCGACTTGGCGAAAATCCAGGTGATAAAGGTGCTGCACGTGAGCAACCAGAAGCCGGTCTGCCGTCCCTGGGAGTCATATCCCCAGTAAAACCCCCTGGCGTCTGCGGCTCGGGGCGAAACAAGAAACATCAATGTTCCGTAGCCGACCAGGGCTACCCAGAGTAACGGCATATCACCCCCAGATATAGTTGGTAGTTATAGCATTATCCGATTGGATTTATAGCATCCTCCGAGGGCTAAGACAACGTATGGTCTGAGAGACGGTCGGAAAGCTCTCCCTCATTTCATTTCGCTGGAATGGGATATCAACGAGACAAGTCTGTTGATTTCGTGGGAGGCCGGGACTCCTGATCCGACTGAGGCAGGCGACAACTCCCCTGTCCAAC
>JBFHXD010000270.1:0-1505 GCA_041599135.1 Methylomirabilales bacterium (SeqCode)
ACCTGTTTGCATTAGGCCTGGAGCCGAACGTGATGCTCTTGATGGATACGTCCTCGAGCATGGACAAAACAATCCCATCTGACCTGTACAACCCCAGTTCGACGTATCCAGGACCCTATAGTTCCGCGAAAGTGTATAACCAAACAGGACCGACGACCTACGTCGTTTACAAAAACAACATTGCACAGGTCGCTGACGAGAGCGCGAGGACTGCCCTATCGACGATGGGCTTCTGGGATGGAAAGATCGGGGGCGCCGCTGTCAGCCTCTTCATCGGCAACTACCTCAACCTTAAAGACTGTGGGGCCGCCTGCACGGTGATGGAGAAGAAGCTCGACATCGCCAAGCGCGTCTTCACCAACATAATCCAGAACGTAAACGGGGTTCGCTTTGGCGTGATGCGGTTACGAAAGAAGAACCCCGATGTCAAGGGAGGGGAGATCATCTCCACCATCGGGACCGATAAGACCACGATGGTCAACGCGATCAATAGCATTGTCTACGAATCGGGCACCCCCATCGGAGAGCAGCTGTACGACGCCGGCCAGTACTTCAAGGGCCTGCCGTTACTCCGCGGCCAGCAGTTCCCAAGCCCCATCCAGAATGAGTGCCAACCCAACTTTGTCATCCAGATCTCGGACGGAAGGCAGAACGGAAACCTAGATGTGAGGAACGAGGCGACGAACCGCTACACCCAGGATCACGCCACTCTCCTCACCGGGATGCAGAACGTCATCACCCACATGGTCGGCCTTGACCTTGCCGGGGACCCAGCCGCGATCCAGGAGCTGCAGGAGGCGGCCGCCAATGGCGGCGGGAACTTCTACACCGCGGATGAGGGTAGCCAGTTGGCGCAAGCCCTCGAGGACGCCATCTTTGTGATTCTTGCAGACACCCTGTCCACCGCCGCTCCATCCGTCCCGGCGGCCCGATCTGCCAGCGGCAATGCACTGTACCTCGCCTCCTTCACCCCCAGTATCGAGCCGTTCTGGGCCGGGAAACTGACCGCGTATCCCTTAAAGAGCGACGGCACCATCCAGACCGCTGCCGATGGCACGATCACCGCCACCCCGCTGTGGGAGGCCCACACCGTGCTGAACGGGATCAATGCGAGCAATCGCAACCTGTCGACAGTGACCTCCGGGACCACGGTCCAGAAGTTCAACCCCAATATGCCAAACCGCGCCGCCCTGAACGTGACCCTGGACCTGAACGGCGACGGCAGCGTGAACGATCAAGATGCCAAATGGCTGATCGATTACGTACAGGGGAACAACAACACCAATCCCGCCTGGAAGCTCGGGGACATCTACCATTCCTCACCGGTCGTGATCGGCCCCCCGGCGAGTGCCTATGTGGACCTGAACCTTGACCGGACGATCGACACGTCGTTCCCGCTCTTCCGGCAGACGTTCAAGACGCGAGACCGCGTGCTCTATACCGGGAGTAACGGCGGGATGCTTCACGCCTTCCATGCCGGAACGTGGCAGGGCACCGCGTACGAT